>NZ_JBIRRA010000003.1:249053-649593 GCF_044333485.1 Streptomyces sp. NPDC020983
GGGGCGCCCCCGCCGCCCGCCCGTTTCTCCCCTATTTTTTTCGTGGTGTTCTCGGGGGGTTTCGGCCTTTCGGCGCCCCCCCCCCGCCCGCGGGGCCCCCCCCCCCCGGGGGGGCCGGGGCGCCCCGCCCCCACCCCCACCTCCGACGGCCCCCACGCCGCGCGAGAGAGGCTTCCCCCATGCTGCACACCCCGTACAGCACTCCCCCACCCGCCAGGAGGCGGCCGTCCGCGGCGCAGGCCCGGCTGGCCGCCCTCGTCGGTTTCGTCCTGGTCATGGCGCTGGCGCTGGTGGCGGCGCCGCGGACGGCGCACGCCGCCGATCCCGTCCTGCTCTCGCAGGGCAAGCCGGCGACCGCGTCCTCCACCGAGAACGCCGGCACCCCCGCCTCGGCGGCCGTCGACGGCGACGACGGCACGCGCTGGTCCAGCGGCTTCGCCGACCCGCAGTGGATCCAGGTCGACCTCGGCTCCAGCCAGGCCGTCAGCCGGGTCGACCTGCACTGGGAGGCGGCCTATGCGAAGGCCTTCCAGATCCAGACCTCGGCCGACGGCACCAACTGGACCGGCATCTACTCCACCACCACCGCGACCGGCGGCAGCCAGTCGCTCGACGTGACCGGCACCGGCCGCTACGTCCGGGTGTACGGCACCCTGCGCGCCACCGGTTACGGCTACTCGCTGTGGGAGTTCCGCGTCTACGGCGGCACCTCGGGCGGCGGCACCGGCGGCACCACCGGCGGGGGCGGCACGCCGGGCACGTGCGGCAACTCCGGCGCGGCCACCGGCAAGCCGGCCACCGCCTCGTCCACGCAGGACACCGGCACCTTCCCGGCCTCGGCCGCCTTCGACGGGAACACCGGCACCCGCTGGTCCTCGGCGGCGTCCGACCCGCAGTGGATCCAGGTCGACCTGGGCTCGGCGCAGGACGTCTGCGGGGTGACGCTCAACTGGGAGACGGCGTACGGCACGGCCTACCAGATCCAGACGTCCGCCGACGGCACCGGCTGGAGCACCGCCTACTCCACCACCGCGGGCAAGGGCGGCGTGGAGACGCACGACTTCACCGCGCACACCCGCTACGTGCGGGTGTACGGCACGCAGCGCGCCACGCAGTGGGGCTACTCCCTGTGGGAGGTGCAGGTCCTCTCGCCGGGCGGCGGGGAGACCGAGCCGCCGGGCGGCGGCACGGGCGGTGACGGCGGCAACGGCGTCTGCCCCTGGGTGGGGTCGACGGCGCCGGTCGCCGACCGGGTGGCGCAGGTGCTGTCGCACATGACGCAGGCGCAGAAGCTGACGTTGCTGCACGGCAACGGGCAGGCGTACCCCTACATCGGCAACACCGACGCGATCGCGCCGCTGTGCATCCCGGCGCTGGGCTACCACGACGGCCCGAGCGGGGTCGGCGACGGCTTCGGCGGGGTGACGCAGCTGCCCTCGGCCGTGTCGTCGGCGGCGACCTGGGACACCGCGCTGCAGAAGCAGTACGGCACGGTGGCCGGCAGCGAGTTCGCGGGCAAGGGCGTGGACGTGGCGCTCGGCCCGACGATGAACATCGTGCGCGACCCGCGCTGGGGCCGGGCCTTCGAGACCTACAGCGAGGACCCGTACCTGAGCGCCCAGATGGCGACCGCGGGCATCCAGGGCATCCAGAGCCAGGGCGTGATGGCACAGGCCAAGCACGTCGCGGTCTACAACCAGGAGACCAACCGCAACGGGCCGGCCGACAACGCGATCGTCGACCAGCGCACGCTGCACGAGATCTACCTCCCGGCCTTCCAGGCGGCGGTGAGCAAGGGGGCGTCGGCGTCGGTGATGTGCGCCTACTCGACCGTCAACGGCGTGTACGCGTGCCAGAACGCCGACCTGCTGAAGAAGGGCCTCTACCAGGAGGCGGGCTTCAACGGCTTCGTCACCAGCGACTGGGGCGGCGCGCACTCCACCGTGGACGCGGCCAACAACGGCATGACGGTGGAGATGCCCGGCGGCTACTTCTACGCCGACTTCCTCGCGCAGGCGGTGGCGAACGGGCAGGTCAGCCAGGCGACGCTGGACACGATGGTGACGCGGGTGCTGACGCAGATGTTCGCCTTCGGCGTCTTCGAGAAGCACAAGACCGGCAACCGCGACTCGGTCGTGACCACGGCCGCGCACCAGGCCACCGCCCGTCAGGTCGCCGAACAGGGCTCGGTGCTGCTGAAGAACGCCGGCAACGTGCTGCCGCTCTCGGGCGCGAACGCCACGTCGATCGCGGTGATCGGCCCGGACGGCGGCGCGGGCGTGCGCAGCGTCGGCGGTGGCAGCGCCACCTCGACCAGCTCGGGCACGGTCGCGCCGATCGACGCGATCAGGAAGCGGGCCGGCACGGGCGCCTCGGTGACGTACAGCGACGGCACGGACGTCACCGCGGCCGTGAACGCGGCGCGGGCGGCGAGCGTGGCGGTCGTGTGCGTCGGCTACGGCGAGAACGAGGGCACCGACCAGGCGGGCATCGACCTGCCGAACAACCAGAACGCGCTGGTGCAGCAGGTCGCCGCGGCCAACCCGAACACGATCGTGGTCCTCAACACCGGCTCCGCGGTGACCATGCCGTGGCTCGGCCAGGTCAAGGGGGTGGTCGAGGAGTGGTACGCGGGCCAGGAGGTCGGCAACTCGCTGGCGGCGCTGCTGTTCGGCGACGTCAACCCGTCCGGCAAGCTGCCGGTGACCTTCCCCGCCTCGCTGGACGACGTGCCGGCGCACACCGCGGCGCAGTGGCCGGGCCAGGGCAACGTGCAGTACAGCGAGGGCCTGAAGGTCGGCTACCGGTGGTACGACGCGCAGAACATCACCCCGCTCTTCCCGTTCGGCTTCGGGCTGTCCTACACGTCGTTCTCCTTCTCCGGGCTCCAGGTGGGCGCTCCGGACGGCAACGGCAACACGACGGTCAGCGCGACCGTCACCAACACCGGCAGCAGGGCGGGTGCCGAGATCGCCCAGCTCTACGTCGGCGACCCGGCCTCGACGGGTGAGCCCGCCAAGCAGCTCAAGGGCTTCCAGCGGGTGGACCTCCAGCCGGGGGCCGGCGCGAAGGTGACGTTCACGGTGAGCGCGCACGACCTGGCGTACTGGAACACCTCGTCGTCGTCCTGGACGACGGCGGCGGGCGCGTACCAGGTCATGGTCGGCGACTCGTCGCGGAACCTGCCGCTGACCGGCACGCTGAACGTCGCGACGGCGGCGAGCGCCCGGACGGTCGGCGCGACGGCGACCGCCGGGGCGTCGGTCACCGTGGCCAACCCGGCGGGCATGAGCAGCCCGAAGGGCACCGCGGTACGGCTGCCGGTCACGGCGGTGTCCTCCACGGGTGCGGCTCCGGCCTTCAGCGCCGCGGGCCTGCCGGCCGGACTGTCGATCGGCACGGACGGTGTGATCTCCGGGACGCCGACCGCGAAGGGCACCAGCACGGTGAGCGTGACGGCCTCGGACGGCAGGGGCGCGGCGGACACCGCGACCTTCGTCTGGACGGTCACCTGAACGGGTGATGCGGGCCGGGGCCCGGCGCCGGGCCCCGGCCGGTTGTGAAGATCCGGCGTACGTGCCACGGGATTCTGCCTCCCCAGGGGTGAAACCGGCGCCCCATGGGGAGGCAGATGTACATGACAACACGGAGCCGGGCGGGCTCAGCGGCCGAACCACACGGTCGTGACGTTGCAGAACTCGCGGATGCCGTGCCCGGACAGCTCGCGCCCGTAGCCGGAGCGCTTGACGCCGCCGAACGGGAAGGCCGGGTGCGAGGCCGTCATGCCGTTGAAGAAGACCCCGCCGGCCTCCAGGTCGCGCACGAAGCGGCGCTGCTCGTCCTCGTCACGCGTCCAGACGTTGGAGCTGAGCCCGAAGGGCGTGTCGTTGGCCAGCGCCACGGCCGCGTCCAGGTCGGGCACCCGGTAGAGCGTCGCGACCGGCCCGAAGGCCTCCTCGCGGTGGATGCGCATCCGGTCCGTCACCCCGGACAGCACCGTCGGCTCGTAGAACCACCCGTCCGGCTGGGCCTCGGGCCGGCGGGCCCCGCACAGCGCCTCGGCGCCCTGGTCCAGCGCGTCGGCGACCAGCTCCTCCAGATCCGTCCGGCCCTGCTCGGTGGCCAGCGGGCCGACGTCGGTGGACAGGCTCGTCGGATCCCCGACGCGCAGCGCGCTCATGGCGCGGGTGAAGCGCTCGGCGAAGCGGTCGTGGACGTCCGCGTGGACGATGAAGCGCTTGGCCGCGATGCAGGACTGCCCGTTGTTCTGCACCCGCGCGGTGACGGCGACCTCGACGGCGCGGTCCACGTCCGCCGACGGCATGACCACGAAGGGGTCGCTGCCGCCCAGCTCCAGCACCGTCTTCTTGACCTCGTCGCCCGCCACCGAGGCGACCGCGCGCCCGGCGCCCTCGCTGCCGGTGAGGGTCGCGGCGGCCACCCGCGGGTCGCGCAGCACGTCCTCGATGGCGCCCGAGCCGATGAGCAGCGTCTGGAAGCAGCCGGCCGGGAAGCCCGCGCGGTGGAAGAGGTCACCCAGGTAGAGGGCGGTCTGCGGGACGTTGGAGGCGTGCTTGAGCAGCCCGGTGTTGCCCGCCATGAGCGCGGGCGCGGCGAACCTCACCACCTGCCACAGCGGGAAATTCCACGGCATCACCGCGAGCACGACGCCCATCGGCCGGTAGCGGACGTACGCGCGGCTGCCGCCGCTGTCGGCCACGTCGGCGGAGTCCGGGTGCTCGTCGGCGAGCAGCGCCTCGGCGTGCCCGGCGTACCAGCGCATCGCCTTGGCGCACTTGGCCGCCTCGGCGCGGGCCGCGGCGAGCGTCTTGCCCATCTCCAGCGTCATGGTGCGCGCGATCTCGTCCTGCTCCTTGTCGAGCAGGTCAGCCGCCGCGCGCATCAGCCCGGCCCGGTGGGCGAAACCGGTCGTCCGCCACTCCCGGAAGGTGTCGTGCGCGGCGGCGATCCGCCGCTCGACCCCGGCCGCGTCGAGAGCGTCGAAGGTACGGACCGTCTCCCCGGTCGCGGGGTTCACGGTGGCGATCGCCATGCTGCTCCTCCTCCTGCCGCGGGCCTGACCGGGCGGGCGCGGCGAGCCGGCGCCCACCTGGCGCGGGTACCCGCGCGGGGGCGGTCCATGCGGCGGTGCCGGCATCCTTCCCGCCGGCGCCGCCCGCCACTCCCGGCCGGGCCCGGGCGGCACCCGCCCGGCGCAACGGCGCGGGGTCCCGGTCGCCCGTGCGGGTGAACCGCACGCCGTCTCCCGGCGGCGACGGGGAGCCGACCGGCAGCGTTCATTCCCTGGTAACGCGCGCCACATCAGCCACCGTTTCTACGCGCGCAGAATCTCTCCCGCACCCCCACCCACCGCCCCCCACCTGGAGGTTGACGGATGCCCGGCACACGTAACCCGCACCCGCGCCGCAGGGCCGCGCTCGCCGCGACCGCGCTCCTGGGCGCCGCCGCCCTGGCCGCGGCCGGTGTCGCGACCGGCAGCGCGCACGCCGCACCCGCACCGGCCGCCGCCGCTCCCGCCGCGACGGCGGCGCACCGGGTCCTGTTCGACAACACCAAGGCCGAGACGGCCGGCAACGCCGACTGGATCATCAGCACCAGCCAGCCCGACCCGCTCGCCCAGAACGGCTCTCCCAGCAAGGAGACCGACTGGACCGGCGCGCTCTCGTCCTGGGGCGTGGCGCTGCAGAAGGCCGGCGGCTACAGCCTCGCGACCCTGCCGTCCGGCCGCACCATCACCTACGGCAACAGCTCCAACGCACAGGACCTGAGCAACTTCGACACCTTCGTGCTGCCCGAGCCCAACGTGAAGCTCACCGCCGCGGAGAAGAGCGCCGTGATGACCTTCGTCAGGAACGGCGGCGGGCTGTTCCTGATCTCCGACCACAACAACAGCGACCGCAACAACGACGGCTGCGACTCGCCGTGCGTGATCAGCGACCTGCTGACGAACAACGGCGTCGACAACACCGACCCCTTCGGCTTCACCGTCGACAAGCTCGACATCGGCACCGACAACCCGCGGGCCGTGAGCGACTCCGCCAACCCGGTGCTGCACGGCCCGTTCGGCACGGTGACCGGCAGCATCCTGCGCGACGGCACCACCTTCACGCTCAACCCGTCCGACAACTCCGCCGTCAAGGGCCTGCTCTACCGGACCGGCTACTCCGGCAACACCGGCGCCTTCTTCGCCACCAGCACCTTCGGCAGCGGCCGGGTGGCGATCTGGGGCGACAGCTCCCCCGCCGACGACGGCACCGGCCAGTCCGGCAACACCCTCTACGACGGCTGGAACGACCCGGCCGGCACGGACGCGGCGCTCGCGCTCAACGCCACGGCGTGGCTGGCCGGCTCCGGCGGCACGGCGACCACCCCGCCGACCACTCCCCCGCCCTCCGGCGGCACCTGCACCGCCCGCCAGCTGCTCTCCGACCCCGGCTTCGAGTCGGGCGGCTCCTCCTGGTCGGCGAGCAGCGGCGTGATCAACAACGACAGCGGCGAGGCGGCGCACAGCGGCTCGTACAAGGCCTGGCTCGACGGCTACGGCACCGCGACCACCGACACGCTCTCCCAGTCGGTCGCCGTCCCCGCCGGCTGCTCCGCGCAGCTCAGCTTCTACCTGCACATCGACACCGACGAGACCGGCAGCACCGCCTACGACACGCTCAAGGCGCAGGTGCTCAACTCCTCGGGCACCGTGCTGAGCACGCTCGCGACGTACACCAACGCCGACGCCGCCACCGGCTTCACGCAGCGCTCCTTCGACCTCAGCGGCTACGCGGGCCAGACCGTGACGGTGAAGTTCACCGGGACCGAGGGCTCCAAGCTCCAGACGTCCTTCGTCATCGACGACACGGCGCTCACCGTGAGCTGAGCGCGGCCCCGCCCGGACGGTGTCAGACGCCGTCCGGGCGGGGGCCGCCGGCGGCCGGCTCCTGCCCCTCCCCGCCGTCCCCGCCGTCCCCGCCGTCCCGGCCGTCCCCGTGGTCCGCCGGGCCGAACTCGCACCACACCGCCTTGCCGTCGCCACGCGGCTCGACGCCCCAGCGGACGGACAGCGCGTCGATCATCAGCAGCCCGCGCCCGGACGTCGCCGCCTCGCCCGGCGAGCGGCGGCGCGGCCACGCGCTGGAGCGGTCCTGGACCGTCAGCCTGATGCGGCGGACCGGCTCCGGCAGCACCTCCAGCGTGAGCACGGCGCCGCCCTCGGTGTGCAGCAGGACGTTCACCAGCAGCTCGCCGGCCGCCAGCTCGACGTCGTCGGCCAGCTCGGCCATCCGCCACCCGGCGAGCGTCTGCCGCAGCGCCACCCGCGCCTCGGCGAGCCCCTCGGGATCGGCCTGGTGGACGTAGGAGTGCATACGCGGTGCCCGGCCCGTGCCCGGATCGGGGTCGCGGCGCACCACCAGCAGCGCCACGTCGTCCTGCGAGCCCCAGCGCTCCCACAGGTTGCCTGCGAGGTGGTCGGCGAGCCCGTCCGCGTCCTGCGGGCCCTGCCGCACCGCCTCGGCCAGCGTGTCCATGCCGACCGTGATCTCCTCGCCGCGCTCCTCGACCAGCCCGTCGGTGCAGAAGACCAGGGTCTCGCCGGGGACCAGGTCGAGCCGGGTCTCGGGAAACTCGTGCATGTCCACGGCGGTGGCCACGCCCAGCGGCAGACCGCCGCGCACGTGGGGCCAGCCGGTGCGGCCGTCCGTGTGCCGGATCAGCGGGCCCAGGTGCCCGGCGCGCACCGCGCGCACCGCGCCCGTGGCGAGGTCCAGCTCGGCGTAGCTGCACGTCGCGAAGCGCTCGGTGTCCAGCTCCGCGAGGAAGCGGGAGGCGCGGGCCAGCACCGTCGCGGGGGCGTGGCCCTCTGCGGCGTAGGCGCGCAGGGCGATCCGCAGCTGGCCCATGACGGCCGCCGCGTGCGTGTCGTGGCCCTGGACGTCGCCGACGACCAGGCCGACACGGTTCTGCGGCAGGGCCACCACGTCGTACCAGTCACCGCCCACCTCCCGGCCGCGGGAGGCCGCGTGGTAGCGCACCGCGATGCCGACGCCGTCGAAGCGCGGGATGTCGCGCGGCAGCATCGCGGACTGCAGCCCGGTGGCGAACTCCCGCTCGCGGTCGAAGAGCATCGCGCGCTGGAGGGACTGCGCCACGATCGCGGCGAGCGACGCGTACAGCTCACGGTCGTCGTGCCCGAACTCCCGCTCCTCCCGGTAGAACAGCCCGAGCGCCCCGATGGAGCGGCCCTGCGCGATGAGCGGCAGGAAGGCCGCGGAGGCCATGCCCGATGCCGCGAAGTACGCGCGCGCGGCCGGAAAGCGCTCGGCCAGCTTGTCCAGGGAGGAGGCGAAGCGCGACCGCATCGTCGTCACCACGTCGTCCAGCGGCAGCGACCCGTCCGAACGCCGTACGGCCAGCTCGCCGGTCCACGGGTGCGGGGCGCCGGTGCTCCCGAGGACCCGCAGGTTGCCGCCCTCGACGAGGGCCAGCAGCATCGCGTCGGCGCCGAACCGCTCCAGTCCGCCCGCGCCGGTGACCACGGCGGTGACGTCCTCGACCGTCACCGCGCGGGACAGCGCCTCGGTGGTCAGCCGCACCACCGGGGCGAGGTTCCCCCGCGCACCGTCCGCCACCCGGCTCGCGGGCATCTCCGTCGCCTGCACGTCGGGGGTCTGCGCCAGCTCGTCGGTGGCGTCCCGGACGATGCCGACGATGCGGTAGGCGTTCCCGCGGGTGTCCCGCAGGATCGTGCCCTGGGTGTGCGTCCACTGCCTGGCGCCGTCCCGCCGGGTGATCTGGAAGTAGCCGCCGTAGCTGCGCATGCCCGACTGCAGGGCCCGGCGCAGCGCGTAGTCCACCCGGGAGCCCTCCTCGGGCGCGACGCGCAGCACCAGCGACTCGGGGCGCATGTCGAACTCGCCCGGCCGGAAGTCGAAGACCTCCAGACCCGCGTCGTCCAGCTCGAAGCGGCCGCGGTCCAGGTCCCAGTCGAAGCTGCCCATGCCGTTCAGGGCCAGCCGCTCCCCGAGGCCGATCTCCGGCTCCGGGGGCCGGTCCGCCTCCACTACGGGCCCGACCCGCGGGTCGTACCCGCTGCGGGCCGGCGGCTTGCTCGCGCTCACTCACTCTCCGGGGGGCTGGTGACTGCGGTGCGCCTGGTTGTCCATTATGCCCCGAATGACGGATTCACTACGAGGGCGCCTCCCGCGGACCGGACGGGCGGGGCCGAGCGGCGGGCCGCAGTCACCGGGGGCGGCAGTCACCGGGGGCCGGGGGATTCCGGGCGCCGCGGGCCCGTGGGCGCGAGGAAGGCGAGGGAGACCAGGCCCGGCGGGGCGCCGAGCGGGACGGGGGCCCCGGCCCCGGGGAAGCGGTCGACCAGCTCGTCGAAGACGCGGTACGCGCTCGCGGCGTCACGTGCCGTGACCACGACCTGCACCACGCCGGGCTCCCGCAGGCGTTCCCAGTCCTCCCGCACCCTTCCGCTCCTCTCCCCGGGGTCGTTCCGCCGGGAGGGACCGCGGGGGGCCGGGACCCAGTTGCAGCCGCCGGCCGGTTTCACCCCCACGGGAGCGCGCGCGGGGTGCGCGGGAGGGCGCGCAGTATGCCGGACGGGGGCGCGGGCTGCATGGGCGCGCGGGGGGCGGGTACGCGAAGGGCGACCGGAACGCGACCCAGGGAGCCAGTGATGACCACACCGTTCCCCGACACCTATCCGCCGGTGCCGGTGCCGCCCGAGGAGCCGGTGCCGGGTCCGGACCCGACACCGACACCCGAGCCCCATCCGGTCCCGGGACCGGTGCCGACGCCGCCGTCACCGACACCTCCGGCGCCCGTGCCGCCGAGGCCCGAGCCGACCCCCCAGCCGGGGCCGCCGCCGATCGACTGAGGGCACCGCGGGGCTTTCCGGGATTTCCGGAAAGCCCCGCGGCATGCGTGCGTGTCGTATCTGCAATCGAACGCACCACTCGTTCGGGTGTGTTTCGAAAATGCGCTCGACCATTCATCATTCAGGTCGATAATCCGCATGTATCGCGAGCATGACATCTCATAACACCGCAGGTGAGCGCGCCGCATGACGCAGGACCCCCGCGGCCCTTGCGCGGCCCCGCCGGCCGTCTCCGCAGGACGGTCACAATTCCTCCGCGGGATGATCCACCATGGGTCCCCGGAACACGGCAGCAAAAGCGCCGTTGCGAGTGGGAGCACGCCGATGGGGAATCGGCTGCTGCCGGGGGAGAAATTCATGGGCGCAAGTGTGCGTGCCGCGGCCGTGGCGACCGCCGCGGCACTGGTCGGCCTGGTGGCCGTGCCGTCCGCGGCGAGGGCCGCGGTCCTCACCCCGCGGGTCGACCTGCGGGTGCTGGTGGTCGACGACGGAGGGCCGGCCACCGCGGCGGTCACCGCGGAGCTGGACGGCGCGGGGACCCCGTACACCACGGTGGACCTGGCGGCCGCGGGGCGGCCGGTGATCACCGCGGGCTTCCTGAGCGACACCGTCGCGGGGCGGCCCCGGGCGAAGTTCCAGGCCGTGGTGCTGCCGAACGAGAACCCGTTCGGCGCCGGCTCGGCCGAAACGGCGGCGCTGGCCGCGTACGAGGCGTCGTACGGCGTCCGGCAGGTCGACGCCTACACCTACGCGTCGCCCGCGGTCGGGCTGGACTACGCGCAGAACGGCGGCTACATCGGCCGGCTCGACGGCGTCCGGGGGCAGGTGACGGCGCAGGGTGCGGCAGGTGACTTCGGCTACCTGCGGGGGGCCGTGCCGTTCGAGGACAACGACCCCTCCCAGGCGGAGAGTTACGGCTACCTGGCGTCGCCGCTCGCCGACCAGGCCGCGGGCGCGTCCTTCACGACGCTGGTGGACGCGCCCGTCCCGGGCAGCACGCGGCGCGGCGTGCTCGTCGGCCAGTACACCCACGACGGGCGCAGCGAGCTGGTGCTCCCCTTCGTCTACAACCGGTACCAGCAGCAGTTCCGGCTGCTGGCCCGCGGCATCGTGGAGTGGATGACGCAGGGCGTCCACCTCGGCGCCGACCGGAACTACTTCGAGGTCCAGGTCGACGACGTCTTCCTCGCCGACGACCGGTGGAACGCCACGCTCGACTGCACGCCGGGCGACGTCGACTGCCCCGTCGGCACCGGCGCGGACGGCGACCCGATCCGGATGACCGCGGACGACGCCGCCTACGCGAAGCAGTGGTCGGCCGCACACGGCTTCACCTTCGACTTCGTCTTCAACGGCGGCGGCAGCGAGGACTGGAAGTCCGACCACGGCGCGAGCACCGACCCGCTCGCCACCCGGCTGCTGGCCGACGCGGGCAGCTACCGCTGGGTCAACCACACCTATCTGCACCCCTTCCTGGGCTGCGTCCAGGACGTGACCGTGGTGCCGTGGCGCTGCGCGACCACGGCGGACGGCGCCACGCGGTGGGTCAGCAGGGCCGACATCACCGCCGCCGTCAAGGACAACCGCTCCTGGGCCGCCTCCCACGGGCTGTCCCTGGACGGCTCCGAGCTGGTCACCGGCGAGCACTCCGGCCTGAAGGTGCTGCCGCAGCAGCCCGCCGACAACCCGAACCTCGCCCCGGCGCTCAGCTCGCTCGGCGTGAAGTACCTCGCGAGCGACAATTCCCGCGAGCCGGACCAGCGGACGGTGGGCCCCGCGGTCACCGTGCCGCGCTTCCCGATGAACGTCTTCTACAACGCGGGCACCGCGCAGGAGGAGACGGACGAGTACAACTGGATCTACACCGCGGCCGCCGAGGGCGGCAGCGGCGCGTGCACCACGTCCGGCAACTCCACGTGCCTGCCCGCGCCGCTGGACCCCGCGACCGGCTACGCCTCCTTCATCGTGCCGCTGGAGGCGCGCATCGACCTCGGCCACGTACTGGGCAACAACCCCCGCCCGCACTTCATCCACCAGTCGAACCTCGCCGAGGACCGCATCGCCTACCCGGTGCTGGAGCGCGTCCTCGGCGACTACGCGGGCCTCTTCGCCGCGAACACCCCGGCGGTGAACCTGCGCACCGCGGACATCGCCACCGAGCTGCAGCGCAGGGCCGCATGGAGCGCGGCGTGGAAGGGCGGCAGGGTCACCGCCTACCGGATCGGCGGCACCGTCACCGTGAGCGCGCCCTCCGGCGTGCAGGTCGACGCGACCGTGCCGGCCGGCACCCGGCAGACCCAGCTGCTGGGCTCCACCGCCTTCGGCACCGCCTACGCGGGCCGCAGCTCCGGCTGGGCCCAGCCCGGTCTGCTCCAGGCCGCCGTGACGCTGGTGCTGCCCTCCGCCGCCGTGCCCGCCGCCGCTCCGGCGCCCGCCCCGCGCACCGCGGTACGGCTCGCCGCGCCGGCCGGGCGGCTGCCGGTGCCGCGCGGCGTCACGGACGCCGTGCCGGCAGGCCCGGGCGACAGCGCCCGCGGCTGAGCGGCGGGGCGCCCGGAGCCGCACCCCGGGCGCGCCCGCCGCCGGGCGCCCCGTCCGCCCGGGCCCCCGCGGCCCCTTCCACCGCAACGCCGCTACGTCCCACCGCCCTCGCGCCCGGCCCGTACCGACCCGTCCAGGGGGACACCACGTCATGCACGCAACTTCCGGCCTGCCCGCGGCGCGTCTCGCGCACGTGACGCTGCTGACCGAGGGAACGTACCCGCACAGCGCGGGCGGGGTGAGCGTCTGGTGCGACCAACTGGTCCGCGCGATGCCCGACGTCGACTTCCGCGTCGTCGCCGTCACGGCCACCGGCGGCGAGCCGCCCGCCTGGGACCTGCCCCGCAACGTCACGGCGCTGGACGAGCTGCCGGTGTGGGGCGCCACCCCCGCCGGACGCGAGCCGCGCGGCCGGGACCGGCGCGCGCTGCTCGACGCGTGGGAGCGGCTGCTGACCGCGCTGCTCGCCGAAGGCGGCGGCGACGACGAGCTGTTCGGGCCGGCGCTGTACGAGCTGGGCGGCTGGGCGCAGGCGGGCACGCTGTCGGCGGGGCTGCGCTCCGAGGCGGCGGTACGCGCCCTGGCCCGGCTGTGGCGGCGGCCCGGGACGGACGCCGCGGCGGCCCGGCCCAGCCAGTACGACGCGCTGACCGGCACCGACCTGCTGGAGCACGCGCTGCGCCCCCTCGCCGCCGCCCCGCCCACCGGCGTGGCGCACGCGGTCAGCGGCGGTCTCGCCACGCTGCCCGGACTGCTCGCCCGGCACCGCGAGGGCGTGCCGCTGCTGCTCACCGAGCACGGCGTCTACCAGCGCGAGCGCTACCTGGGCCACCGCACCGCCCCCTACCGGTGGCCGGTCAAGTCGCTCATGCTGCACTTCTTCCGGCTGCTCGCCCGCGAGGCCTACCGGCACAGCGCGCTCGTCACCCCGGGCAACCGCTACAACCGGCGCTGGGAGGAGCACGGCGGTGCGGCCCCGGACCGTGTCCGGACCGTCTACAACGGCGTCGATCCCGCGGCCTTCCCCGTCGCCGGGCCGGAGCCGGAGGTGCCGACGCTCAGCTGGGCCGGGCGGATCGACCCGATCAAGGACCTGGAGACGCTGATCCGCGCCTTCGCGCTGGTCCGCGAGGAGATACCCGAGGCGCGGCTGCGCGTCTTCGGCGGCACGCCGCGCGGCGGCGAGGACTACCGCGCGCGCTGCGAGGCGCTGGCCCGGGAGCTGGGGGCGGGCGGCGCGGTGAGCTTCGAGGGCCGCGTCGACGACATCCGCACCGCCTACGCCGCAGGGCAGGTGGTGATGCTCTCCAGCATCAGCGAGGGCTTCCCCTTCACGCTCATCGAGGCGATGTCCTGCGGGCGCTGCACCGTCTCCACGGACGTCGGCGGGGTCCGCGAGGCGGTCGGCGACACCGGCCTGGTCGTGCCCCCGCGCGACCCCGCCGCGATGGCGCTCGCCGCCCTCGCCCTGCTGCGGGACCCGGCCCGCCGCGCCGCGCTCGGCGAGGCCGCACGGAACCGGGTCATCGACCAGTTCACGCTGCGCCGCACGATCGAGTCCTTCCGCGCCATCTACGCCGGCCTCTCCGCCGCCGGACCGCTCCCGTCCCGCAGTTGTGCCGGGGTGACCTGGCTGCCGCGCCTGTGGCACCCGTCCGTGCCGTCCCCCGCGACCGCACCCGCCGCGGAGGGCACGGCATGAGCGGCGCCGTCCCCTTGGGCGCGGCCGCCCACCCGGGCGCGGCGGCGCGGCCGGCCACCCCTCCCGGGTGGGCGGCGGGCGACCCGGACGCCGCGCTCGCGGACCTCGCCGAGCGCCTCGGCGACGACTGCGCGGGCGCCGCGCACGCCGAGGAGATCGCCGCGCTGCTGGAATCCGAGGGGCTGACGGACGAGCAGATCACCGGCCGCTACCGGCACCGCGACCTCTTCTCCCTCGCCGAGGCGCTCTTCGCGCGGGTGCCGCGCGCCTACCCCGAGCCGGAGCCCGCGCCCGACCCCTGGCGCACCGGCCTGCCGCGCTGCGTGCTGCGCGGCCTCACCTTCGCGCTGCCCGGCCTCGGCTACCTGCTCGGCGCCCGGTGGGCGGACGGTCCCCGGGGCCCCTTCGGGGTGACCGCGGCGGTCGCGGGATGGGCCGCGGCGGCGCTGGTCAGCTGGGGCTGGAACCAGGCCCTCGCGCACCGCGCCGGGCTGCTGCTGCTCGCCAACCGCCCGCGGGACGCGGCCTGGTGCCTGCTCCTGGGCGGGGCCCTCGGCGTCCTCCCGGCCGGGGCCGCCGCGCTCGCGCTGACCGGCACCGCCCGCCCGGCCGCGCCGCTGTTCGCGCTCGGCCAGGCGCTGTACACGGCAGCGGCCACCGTGCTGCTGGTCCTGGGCCGCGAACGCCTCCTGCTGTACGTCCTGGCCCCGCTCGTCGTGGCCGCCGTCCCCGGCGCGGAGGTCCTGCCCGCCCCGGCGGCCGCCGCGCTGCTCGCCGCCACGGTGGGGGCCGCGCTGGCCGCCGCCGTACGGGCGGGGCTGCGCGCGGGCGAAGCGCCGCCGGCCGGCCGGGGCGGGGCTCCCGTGCCGCTGCTGCGGTCGGTGCCGCTCGGACTCGGGGGCCTGGCCGCCGGGGTGCTCGTGATCGCGGCCGCGCTCGCCGGGGAACTGGTCGGGGCGCTCACCGTGAGCATGGGAGTGGCCGAGTGGCTGCTCTTCCGCTTCCGCAGCCGCTGCCTGTCCGCGCTGCGGGCGACCGGGGTCGCCGAGCGGCTGCTCGCCCGGTCGTGGCGGGTGCTGGCGCGCTGCCTGGGCGCCTACGCGGCCACACTCACCGTGCTCGCGGCCGTGGAGTCCGCGGCGCTGCCGGGGGCGGCCGCGTGGAGCGCGCCGCACCTGGGCGTCCTGCTGGCGCTCGGCTGCGCGCTGTGGCTGGCCCTGCTGCTCCAGTCCTGCGGGCGGCCGTGGACCTCCGCCGCCGTCCTGTCCGCGGCCGCCGCGACCGCGCTGCCGCTGCTGGCCGCGCACGCCGGCCCGCCGGGCGCGGTGCTCGGCCTGGCGAGCGCGGGCGCCGCGGCCGCGCTGCTCGCGGCCGCCACGACCGTCACCGCGCGTGTGACCACCCACCGCTGACCCGCACACCTCCCGCGCCCCTCCCCCTGCACACCACCGAGGAGATCCACCGTGTCCACCGCAACTCCCGCCGCCGTCACCGGCGCCGAGGGCTTCATCGGCTCGCACCTGGTCGAGGCGCTCGTCGCCGCCGGCCACCCGGTGCGGGCGATGGTGCAGTACAACTCCTTCTCGTCGCACGGCTGGCTGGACGAGCTGCCGGCCGGCGTGCGGGACCGCGTCGAGGTGGTGATGGGCGACGTCCGCGACCCGGGGTCGGTACGCGAGCTGGTCGCGGGCTGCGACACCGTCTACCACCTGGCCGCGCTCATCGCCATCCCGTACTCCTACCGCGCGCCCCGCAGCTACGTCGACACCAACGTCACCGGCACCCTCAACGTCCTCGAAGCGGTGCGGGAGTCGGGCGCCGGACGGCTCGTGCACACCTCGACGAGCGAGACGTACGGCACCGCGCAGACGGTGCCCATCACCGAGGACCACCCCATCCGCACCCAGTCCCCGTACGCCGCGTCCAAGGCCGCCGCCGACCGGCTGGTGGACAGCTACCACGCCAGTTTCGGCACCCCCGTGGTGACGCTGCGGCCCTTCAACACCTACGGGCCGCGGCAGTCGATGCGGGCGGTGATCCCCACGGTCATCGGCCAGGTGGCCGCGGGGGAGCGGACGGTGACACTGGGTGACCTGCGGCCCACGCGGGACTTCCTGTTCGTCGAGGACACCGCCGCCGCCTTCCTCGCGGTCGGCACCGCGCCGGCCGAGCGCGTCGTCGGCCGGACCTTCAACGCCGGTACGGGCGGTGAGATCTCCGTCGGCGAACTCGTCACGCTCATCGGCACCCTGATGGACGCCGACCTGGCCGTGCTGGAGGACCCGCAGCGGCTGCGCCCGGCCGGCTCCGAGGTGATGCGGCTGGTGTGCGACGCGACCCGGCTGCGCGAGGCGACCGGCTGGGCGCCCGCCCACCGCCTCGACGAGGGCCTCGCCCGCACCGTCGGCTTCTTCCGCGACCCGGCACACCTCGCGCGCTACCGGACCGCCGCCTACAACGTCTGACGCCCCGCCATCTTCCCGTTCGCGAACCACCCCTTGGGGGACCCACCATGCACGCTGTCATCCTCGCCGGCGGCAAGGGCGTACGGCTGCGGCCGTACACCACCGCGCTGCCCAAACCGCTCGTGCCGATCGGCGACAGCCACGCCATCCTGGAGATCGTGCTCCGGCAACTGGCCGGCGCCGGCTTCCGGAGCTGCACGATCGCCATCGGCCACCTCGGCAACATCATCCGCGCCTACGTCGGCGACGGGTCGCAGTGGGGGCTCGACGTCGGCTACGCCACCGAGGACAGCCCGCTCGGCACGATGGGCCCGCTGCTGACCATGCGCGACAGCCTGCCCGAGCACTTCCTGGTGATGAACGGCGACATCCTCACCGACCTCGACTTCGGGCAGCTGCTGCACGGCCACCGCGGCTCCGGTGCGCCGCTGACGATCGCCACCTACCGGCGCAGCGTCACGATCGACTTCGGCGTGCTCACCACGGACGAGGGGCAGGTGGTCGGCTTCACGGAGAAGCCGAGCATGAACTACCGGGTGTCGATGGGGGTCTACGGGGTCTCCCGGAGCACCCTCGCCCGCTACACCCCGGGCCTGCCGCTCGGCTTCGACGAGGTCGTCCTCGACCTGCTCGGCGCGCAGCAGCCGCCCCGCGCCCACGACTTCGACGGCTACTGGCTCGACATCGGGCGCCCCGACGACTACGACCGGGCCAACGCCGAATTCAGCAGCCTGCGCCCGCTGCTGCTGAAGGGGGCGTGAGGGGGTGCGCAGGATCCTGGTGCTCGGCGCCCGCGGCTTCCTCGGCGGACCGGTGGCCGCCCGCCTCGCGGCGGAACCGGACGTGACCGTGCTGCACGGCAGCCGCCGCGGGGCCCCCGGCGAGACGGCCGGGCCCGACCTCGGCGTCGACCTCGGCTCCGTGCCGGTCGACCTGCTCGCCGCCGCGCTCGCCGGGCTGCGCCCCGACGCGGTGGTCAACTGCGCGGGCCTGGCCGCGGGTCCGGCCAGCGCCCTGGCCGCCGTCAACGCGCGGGGCGCGGCGGCGCTCGCCGAGGCCGTGGCGGCGGCCGTACCGGAGGCCCGCCTCGTGCACCTGGGCTCGGCGGGCGAGTACGGGCCCGGGCGGCCCGGCGAGCCGCTCGCCGAGACGTCCCCCGCCCGCCCCGCGGGGGTGTACGGGGCGACGAAACTGGCCGGCACCCTCGCGGTGACCGGCTCCGGCCTGGACGCCGTGGCCCTGCGGGTGTTCAACCCCGTCGGAGCCGGGGCGCCCGCGTCCGGCCTGCCCGGACGGCTCGCCACCGCCTTCCGCACGGCGCCGCCCGGCGGCGCCGTGCGCACCGGCGACCTGGGGGCGTACCGTGACTTCGTGGACGTGGCGGACGTTGCGGAGGCGGTGGCCCTCGCCGCCACCGTGCCCGGCCCGCTCCCCCCGGTGCTGAACATCGGCTCCGGCGTCGCCACCCAGGTGCGCGACATGGTCGCGGAGCTGGCCGCGCGGTGCGGCTTCACCGGCCGCGTCGACGAGACCGGAACGGGCTCAGAACGCTCGGCCGCCGTCTCCTGGGTCCAGGCGGACATCTCGCTGGCCGCCACCGCCCTGGGCTGGCGCCCCGCCCGCACCCTCCACGACTCCCTCGCGGCCCTCTGCCGGGCCGCCGCCCCCGCGGGAGCGCGGCCGTGACGCCGCCGGGCACGCTGCTGGTGCCGCTGTACGTCCACCCCGCCGTCGACCCGGACGCCTGGCGCGCGCTGGAACGGGCGGCCGGGCGCCTCTACGGAGTGGTGCTCAACGTCGCCGACGGCCCCGGCCACGGCGTGCCGGACACCGCCTTCGCCGCCGCGGCCCGCCGGCTGCGGGCGGCCGGGATCCGGCTGTTCGGCTACGTCGACACCGGCTACGCCACCCGGCCCGCGCAGGACGCCGCCCGTGACGTGCGGCGGCACCGGGACTGGTACGGCGTCGGCGGCGTCTTCCTCGACCGCGCCGCCGCCGGGCGCGACCGCCTCCCCTACTACCGGCGCCTCGCCCGGGCCGCCCGGCTCGGCGGCGCCCGCACGGTCGTCCTCAACCCCGGGGTGCACCCCGACCCCGCGTACACCGGCGTCGCCGACCTGCTCGTCACCTACGAGGGCAACTGGACGGACTACGCGGCCGCCGCCGTCCCCGGCTGGACCGCCGCCCACCCCCCGGCCCGCTTCTGCCACCTCGTCTACGAGGTCCCCGGCGACGCCGCCGCCCGTGACGTGGCCCGCACCGCCGCCCGCCGCGGCGCCGGCGTCCACTGCGCGGTGCCCGGCGCCCCGCCCAACCCCTGGCAGCACACCCCCGCCCTCCCGGAAGCGGCATGACCCGGCGGGCGTGGGCATGGCTCGCCGCCGCGGCGGCCCTCCTCACCGCGTGCACGGCGGGCGGCGGCACCGACGGGCACGACGACCGGGCCCCGGCGGGGCGCTGGCAGCCGCGGCCCGGGATCGCCTGGCAGTGGCAGCTCAGCGGCACGCTCGACGAGAGCGTCGACGTACCCATCTACGACATCGACGGCTTCGAGAACGACACCGCCGCCGTCACCCGGCTGCACGCCGCCGGGCGGCACGTCGTCTGCTACGTCAACGCGGGCGCGTGGGAATCCTTCCGGCCCGACGCCGACGACTTCCCCACCGACCTCCTCGGTCGCGGCGACGGCTGGGACGGCGAACGCTGGCTCGACATCCGCGCCCTCGGCCGGCTCCGCCCTCTCATGGCCGCCCGCCTCGACATGTGCCGCAAAAAGGGCTTCGACGCCGTCGAGCCCGACCTCCTCGACGGCTACGCCAACACCACCGGCTTCCCCCTCACCGCGGACGACCAGCTCGCCTACAACCGCATGATCGCCGGCCTCGCCCACGACCGCGGCCTTGCCGTGGCCCTGAAGAACGACCTCGCCCAGGTGCCCGCGCTGCTCGCCGACTTCGACTTCTCCGTCGACGAGCAGTGCGCCCAGTACGGCGAGTGCGAGCGGCTGACACCCTTCGTCGACGCCGGGAAAGCCGTCTTCCACGTCGAATACGACCTGCGGACCGACCAGTTCTGCCCCGCGACCCGGAAGCTCGGCTTCAGCTCCATGCGGAAGCGCTTGGCGCTCGACGCATGGCGGGACCCGTGCTGAGCCCCTTCCCGGGGCGCGCCCGACGACCACCGTCCCGGTGGGGTAGTTGCCGTTGGCCGGTCCACCCGCCCGCGGGGACGTCCCGGAGGGGGAAGATGCCGCCGCCGGACCACCCGCCCGCCGGAGGGCGACACCGCCCCGGAGGGTAGTTGCCGCCGCCATCGGACCACCCGCCCGCGGGGGCTGGTCGCGCAGTTCCCCGCGCCCCTGCGGGGCGCCCTCCCCCGCGGTGTGATCACTGCTCTCAACGCGCGGCCGGCGGAGGGCGCCGAGCCCGTCATCCCGGCCGCTGATGGAGTGCGTGCAGGTCTCCAGGCCCCTCCGCCTCCGCGACCTGAGCGCCGCTCTCAACACGCGGCCGGCGGAACCGCACCGAAGGCGCCGCCACCGGCGCTGGTGGACTGCGCGGGTAGCCGGGCCCTGCGGGGCGCCCTCCCCCGCGGTGTGATCACTGCTCTCAACGGGCGGCCGGCGGAGGGCGCCGAGCCCGTCGTCACCGGCGGCTGGTGGGGTGCGCGCGCTGGTCTTCACGCTCCCGCCGGGCGGGCGTTTTTCGGGGGCGCGGGGAACGGTGCGGCCAGTGTGCCCCGCCGGGGCAGGCCGGCGGGGCACACTGCGGGGATGGGCGAAAAGGGTGTGCTGGTGGTGGACGGGGCGAATGTCGTGGGGTCGGTGCCGGACGGGTGGTGGCGGGACCGGCGCGGGGCGGCGGAGAAGCTGCGGGACCGGCTCGTCGCGGTCGCCGCGCACGGGCTCGGGCCCGGGAGCGGGGCCCCGGAGTGGGCGGTGGGGAAGCCGCTCGACGTCGTGCTGGTCACCGAGGGGCAGGCACGCGGGGTGGCGTCCGTACCCGGGGTCGAGGTCGTGGAGGCCCCGGGCAGCGGGGACGACCTGATCGCCCGGCTCGCGGCGGAGACCGCGGGCCGCCCGTGCCTGGTGGTCACCGCCGACCGCGGGCTGCGGGTGCGCGCCGAGGAGGTGGGCGCCCGCTGCGTGGGCCCGCGAGCCGTCCGCCCCGCATAGGATGCCGGCGTCCGAAATCCGCCAGCCCCGGACCCGGTGCGCGGCGATACTGGGACGCATGACGATCGAGGACAGCAGGTACGAAGCGGTGCGCAGCCGGGATGCCCGCTTCGACGGGGTCTTCTTCTTCGGCGTGTCCAGCACCGGCATCTACTGCCGCCCGAGCTGCCCCGCGATCACCCCGAAGCGGGCGAACGTCTCCTTCTACCCCACCGCGGCCGCCGCGCAGGGCGCCGGCTTCCGGGCCTGCCGGCGCTGCCGCCCCGACGCGGTGCCGGGGTCCGCTGACTGGAACGCGCGCGCCGACGTCGTCGGCCGCGCGGTGCGGCTCATCGGCGACGGCGTCGTCGACCGCGAGGGTGTCGCCGGCCTCGCCAGCCGGCTCGGCTACAGCGCGCGCCAGGTGCAGCGGCAGCTCAACGCGGAACTGGGCGCCGGTCCCATCGCCCTCGCCCGGGCCCAGCGCGGGCACACCGCGCGGGTGTTGCTGCAGACCACCGCCATGCAGGCCGCCGACGTCGCCTTCGCCGCGGGGTTCGCGAGCGTCCGGCAGTTCAACGAGACGATCCGGGAGATCTACGCGGCCACGCCGACCGAGTTGCGGGCCGCCCGCCCCGCGCACGCGCGGGAGGCCCGCGCGGCGGCCACCGGCGTGCCGCTGCGGCTGGCGTACCGCGGGCCCTACGACGAGGCGTACGTCTTCGGTTACCTCGCGGCGCAGGCCCTCCCCGGCGTGGAGAAGGTCACCGGCGAGCCCGGCACACGGACCTACCGCCGGACGCTGCGGCTGCCGCACGGCGCGGGCGTCGCCGAGGTCCGCGAACGGCCGGGCCGCGGCGGCTGGCTCGACTGCCGGCTGCACCTCGACGACCTGCGCGACCTCACGACCGCGACGCAGCGGATGCGGCGGCTCTTCGACCTCGACGCCGACCCCTACGCGGTGGCCGAACGGCTCGGCGCGGACCCGGCGCTGGCCGAGCGGGTCGCCGCCCGGCCGGGGGTGCGGGCGCCCGGCACCGCGGACCCGGAGGAGCTCGCCCTGCGGACCGTCCTGGGCGAGAGCGCGGCCGCGGCCGTCGCCGCGTACGGGGAGCGGCTCGCGCACCCGCGCGGGGCGCTCACCCACCACTTCCCGCGGCCCGCGGACCTGGCCGCCGCGGAGCTGGCCGAAGTCCCGCCCGGCGTACGGGCACCGGTGCGCGCCCTCGCCGCCGCGCTGGCGTCCGGAGCGCTGCGGCTCGACCCCGGCGCCGACCGCGACGAGGCCGAACGCGCCCTGCTGGCCCTGCCGGGCATGCCGCCGGAGCGCGCCGCCCTCATCCGCATGCGCGCCCTCGGCGACCCCGACGTCCTCCCCGTCCCCGCCCCGGACTCCCCCGCATGGCGCCCCTGGCGCACCTACGCCTACCACCTGCGGCGGCCGCTCCCCTGACACCCGCCCCCGCGGCCGGGGTGACTCGGACCGGGCCGTCGGCGCCCCCACCACCGCGGCTGCGCGCCGCAGTTCCCCCGCCGCAGCAACCCTCCGCCGGCAGGCAGCCGCCCGCTCCGGCGCCGGACGCATCACGACGTGGGACGCGCATTCCGACGCCGCAGCAACCCTCCGCCGGCAGGCAGCCGCCCCTCCGGCCGGAGGGGGACGATCCGGGGGTGCCCCCGCAGGAATGCGCACCCACTCCGGCACCGGACACGTCATGACGCCGGACGCGCATTCCGAGGAGGTACCCCCGGAGTGGCCCCCGACCCCGCCCCGCACCAGGTGCGCGATGCCCCGCCGGGCACACCGGGGGCGCGGGGAACTGCGCGCCCGGCCACGACGAAGGAGGCGTCCCGCGACGGCAGTACGCGGCACCCCGGAGGGCAACCGGCGCGAGCTGCGTCCACCGCCGCACGGGCGCGGGCGGCCCCCACCCGCGGAAGGTCGCACGAGGTACCGCCCGACCCGGCGCGGCCCCACCCGGACAACGCCCCGCACCCCACCGCGCACCCGCGACACCCCACGGCCCGGGACCCCACAACACCCCCACCGCCCGGCGCATCGCCGCCCCGCACCAGACGCCGCGGGCACCAGCCCGCACCCCACCGCGCACCCGCGACACCCCACGGCCCGGGACCCCACAACACCCCCACCGCCCGGCGCGTCGCCGCCCCGCACCAGGACCTCAGCGCGCCACGGCGCGGATCCGGCTCACCCGGAGCCACCGTCGAGCATGTGGGCGATGCCCTCGGGCGAGAGGAGGTGGGCGACGGCGAGGCGGCGGGCGCCCTCGATGCCGGCCCTCCGGCCGAGGAGGGTGGTCTCGATCGCGACCGTGCGGGTCGCGAGCGGCAGCGCGCGGCGGTAGACGGCCGCGCGGATGTCGGCGAGGAGGTCGTCGTGGAGGCTCGCGATGCTGCCTCCGAGCACGATCGTGTCGGGGTTGTAGAAGCTGACCAGGGACGCGATGACGTCACCGAGCCGCTGTGCGGCGAGCCGGACGTGCCGGCGGGCCAGCGGGTCGCCCTCGGCGACGAGGCGGACGACGTCGGCGGCGTGCTCGGCGGGCAGGCCCGCCTCGCGCAGGGCGGCGGCGATGGCGGCGCCGGAGGCGACGGCCTCCACGCAGCCGGTGTTGCCGCAGTGGCACAGGACGTCGTCCTGGCCGGGCACCCGGATGTGCCCGATGTCGCCCGCCGCGCCCGTCGCGCCGCGGTGGACGACTCCCCCGGAGACGATGCCGCAGCCGATGCCGGTGCCGACCTTGACGTAGAGGAGGTGGTCGGCGGTGGGCCGGTGGCCGTACTCCCCCAGGGCCATCATGTTGACGTCGTTGTCGACGAGGACGGGCGCGCGGTAGCGTCCGGCGAAGAAGTCGGGGACGCGGGTGCCGTCCCAGCCGCGCATGATCGGCGGCCGGACGACCGTGCCGGTGCTGGCCTCGACGGGTCCGGGCACGCCGATGCTGATCGCGCGGACGTGCGCGGCGGGGTGGCCGGCGGCGGCGAGGAGCCGGCCGAGCTGCCGGTGCAGCCCGCTGAGGACGGCTTCGGGCCCGTCGTTGATGTCCAGCTCGTCGGTGGCCTCGACGAGCACCCTGCCGCCGAGTTCGGCGACGGCGACGGTGCTGTGCGTGGCCCCGAGGTCGACGGCGCACACCACGGCGCCGGCGGAGGCCAGTTGCAGGGTGAGCGGCGGGCGGCCGCGGTCGGTGGCGACGGTGCCGGTCTCCACCAGGACGCCTTTGGCGATGAGCAGGTCGACGCGCTGGGCGACGGCTGCCCGGGACAGGCCGGTGGCGGTGGCGAGCTGGCTGCGCCGGGTGGTCCCGGCGGCGACCAGGCCGGCGAGTTCGCTGAGCGCGGCCAGTTGCCGGTCGCTTGCTGCGGTCACCAAGGCGTCGCCTTTCGTCGGGAGTGTTCCCGGATCGGCTCCCGGGTGAGCTGCACGAGCCAGATTTATGACAGAAGTTAGCGGAATTCCTGCCATTGTCAACCGAAACCCTCGTGGCTAGCGTTTCAAGCAAGCGGAATGGGAGGGCTTTTGTGGGCGGGAACGCAGCATCCGCGCCCGGTTCCTCGCTGCGTACGGCGATCGCCGGCGTGGGGATGATCGGGCGCGTGCATCTGGACGCGGTGCGCCGTACGGGCGCGCCGGTGGTCGGTGTCAGCGCCTCGGCACCGGCGCGCGCCAAGGAGGCCGCCGCCGCCCTGGGCGTGGAGCGCGCCTTCGACAGCTCGGAGGAGCTGGTCACCAGTGACGACGTGGACGTGGTCCACATCTGCACGCCCAACGGCGCGCACGCCGCACTGGCCGCGCTCGCGCTGCGCGCGGGCAAGCACGTGGTGTGCGAGAAGCCGCTGACGACGTCGGCGGCGACGGCCGCCGAACTGGCCGCGCTGGCCGCGGAGTCGGGACGGGTCGCCGCGGTGCCGTTCGTCTACCGCTACCACCCGATGGCGGCCGAGGCGCGGGCCCGGGTGCGCGACGGCCGGGCCGGCGACGTACGGCTGCTGCACGGGCACTACCTGCAGGACTGGCTGTCGCAGCCGGCGGACACCAACTGGCGGGTGGACGCGGTCGCGGGCGGCCCGTCCCGGGCCTTCGCCGACATCGGCTCGCACTGGTGCGACCTGGTCGAGTGGGTGACGGGCCACCGTATCGCCGAGGTGACGGCGGCGAGCCAGACGCTGCCCAGGGCGGGCGGGCTGCCCGCGACGGAGGACGCGGTGCAGATGCTTTTCCGCACCGACCGGGGCGCCACGGGCGCGCTGACGGTCTCGCAGGTCTCCCCCGGCCGGAAGAACCGGCTGTGGTTCGAGGTGGACGGCAGCGTCACGTCGCTCGCCTTCGACCAGGAGAATCCGGAGACGCTGTTCGTCGGCAGCCGCGGGGAGAACGCCGCGGTGCAGCGCGACCCGGCGGTGCTCGCACCGGAAGCGGCGCGGCTGTCGGTGGTGCCCGGCGGCCACCCGATGGGCTATCTCGACTGTTTCGCAGCCTTCGTCCGCGACGTGCACGCCGCCGTCCGCGCGGACGGCACCGGGGGGCCCTTCCCCACCTTCGACGACGCCGCCCGCATGGTGCGCCTCACCGAGGCCGTGCTCGCGTCGGCGGCCGACCGGTCCTGGAAAGAGGTCTCCTGAGATGAAGCTGGGTTTCCTGACCGCCTGCCTCCCGCAGCTGCCGCTGGACGAGATCGCGGCGTGGGCGGCGGCACACGACTACCAGGCGCTGGAGGTGGCCGCCTGGCCGTCGACCGGCTCCCGGGACTTCGAGGCCGGCCACATCGACGTGACCGCCTTCGGCGAGCGGCAGGCGGACGAGGTGCGCGCACTGTTCGAGCGGCACTCCCTGGAGTTGTCGGCGCTCGCGTACTACGAGAACAACCTGCACCCGGACGAGTCCCGCAGAGCCGGGATCGCCGCCCACGTGCGGGCGAACGTGGACGCGGCGGCGCTGCTCGGCGTGGAGTACGTGGGCACCTTCGTCGGCCGCCATCCGGGCCTCTCGGTGAAGGAGAACATCGCGCTCGCCGAACGCGAACTGCCGCCGCTGGTGGAGTACGCGGGCGAGCGCGGTGTGAAGATCATCATCGAGAACTGCGTGATGGAGGGCTGGCACCCGGACGGCTACCCGGGCAACCTCGCCTACTCCCCCGAGCTGTGGGAGTGGATGTTCGGGCTGGGCCTCTACCTCAACTACGACCCCTCGCACCTGATGTGGCTGGGCATCGACCCGGTGGCGGCGCTGAAGCCGTACGTCGACCGCATCCCGCACGCCCAGGCCAAGGACGCCCAGCTCGACCGGCGGGCCAGGAACCGCCACGGCTTCTTCGGCCGTACGGTCGAGCGCGCCGACGGGTGGGACAGCGGCTGGTGGCGCTACCGCGTTCCCGGCCTCGGTGACGTCGACTGGCGGCGGATCGTGGACACGCTCTACGAGGGCGGTTTCACCGGTGTGCTGTCCGTCGAGCACGAGGACCCGGTGTGGAGCGGGGACACCGCCCGCGTCACCCGGGGCCTGGAGATCGCCCACCGTACGCTGCGCCCGCTCATCGTCGGCTGACGGCGGCCCGCCCCGCCGCGCAGCACCCCGCACCCCGCCGCACCGCCTTGCCTTGCCGCACTGCCACCAGTGCCGCACTTCCAGGAGGATCCGTTTCCATGCCAGAGCCGCTGAGCATCCAGCTCTACACCCTCCGGGACCAGATGGCCGCCGACCGCGACGGCACACTGACCCGGCTCGCCGAGATCGGCTACCGCTCGGTGGAGCCCTACGACCCGACCGCCGACCCGGCCGGTTTCCGCAAGCTCGCCGACGACCTCGGCCTCACCGTGCCGAGCACCCACGCCTACGCGCTGTTCAGCCAGGACGCCGGCGAGGTCTTCGACGCCGTGCGCACGACCGGCACGGACCGGGCGATCGTCCCCGGCGGCATCGACCACGAGCTCTTCACCACTCACGACGGCCTCCAGCAGGTCGCCGACCGGCTCAACGGCTTCGCCGCCAAGGCCGCCGAACACGGCGCGCTCATCGGCTACCACAACCACTGGTGGGAGATCGAGCCGCGCTTCGACGGGCGTACCGCGCTGGAGGTGCTGGCCGGGCTGCTGGCGCCCGAGGTCTTCCTGGAGGTCGACACCTACTGGGCGGCCGTGGGCGGCGCGGACGTGCCGGAGCTGCTGCGCGCCCTGGGCGACCGGGTGTTCTCGCTGCACGTCAAGGACGGTCCGGGCGTCAAGGAGCAGCCGCACACGGCGGTCGGCCGGGGCACGATCGACGTGCCGCCGATCCTGGCCGCGGCGCCGCAGGCGGTCCGGATCGTGGAGCTGGACTCGTGCGCGGGCGACGTCTTCGAGGCCGTCGCCGAGAGCCACGCGTACCTCACGGGTCTGGAGGGGCGGTCGTGAGCCGCGGCCCGGTGGGGGTGGCGCTCATCGGCGCGGGCGTCATCAGCACCCAGTACCTGACGGCCCTGTCCGGATTCCCGGACGTCCGCGTGCTGGGTGTCGCCGACCTCGACGTCGCGCGCGCCCGTGCGGCGGCGGAGACCCACGCGGTGCCCTTCGCCGGGGACGTCGCCTCGGTGCTGGCGATCCCCGAGGTCGAGATAGCCGTCAACCTCACGGTCCCGGCGGCGCACGCCGAGGTCGCGAGCGCCGCGATCGGCGCGGGCAAGCACGTCTACGGCGAGAAGCCGCTCGCCCTTGCGCCCGCCGACGGGGCGAAGATCCTCGCCGAGGCGCGGGCCGCCGGGCTGCGGGTGGGCAGCGCGCCGGACACCTTCCTCGGCGCGGGGCTCCAGTCGGCGGCGCGCGCGGTGAGCGCGGGCGTGATCGGCGAGCCGGTGAGCGTCACGGCGGTCACCCAGGGCCCGGGTCCGGAGAGCTGGCACCCGAGCCCGGAATTCCTCTTCCAGTACGGCGCCGGGCCGCTGTTCGACATCGGCCCCTACTACCTGACGGCGCTGGTGGCGCTGTTCGGCCCGGTGAGCCGGGTGTCGGCGACGGCGCGGCAGGCGCGCGCGGAGCGGGTCATCGGGTCGGGTCCCCGGGCGGGCACGCGCTTCGCCGTCGAGGTGCCGACGCACGTGCACGCGCTGCTGGACTTCGCGAGCGGTCCGAGCGCTTCGGCCACCTTCAGCTTCGACTCCGCCGTGGCGCGCCGGACGATCGAGATCACCGGCACCGAGGGCACCCTGTCCCTGCCCGACCCGAACACCTTCGAGGGCCCGCTGCGGGTGCAGGCCTTCGGCGCGCAGGAGTGGACCGACCTGCCGGTGACGGGGTCGGCGGCGGGCCGCGGCATGGGCGTACTGGACATGGCCCGCGCCATCCGCGGCGGCGAGCAGCACCGCGCGTCGGGCGAGCTGGCCCAGCACGTGCTGGAGCTGATGGCGGCGGTCACCGCGGCCGCGGAGCAGCACGCCGTCCTCCCGCTGGAGTCGTCGGCCCCGGCCGTACCCGTCCTGCCGGACGACTGGGACCCGGTGGCGGCCACGCTGTCCTGACACAGCGGCACGCCACCGCGCGCCCGGCCGGCCCTTCCGTGGGGGGAGGGGCCGGCCGGGCCTCCTGCTGCGGTCAGCTGTCGAGGGTGCCGGTCGCGAGCAGCCCGATGAGCACGAAGCCGATCACGATCCGGTAGACCACGAACGAGTTGAAGGAGTGCCGCGCCACGAACCGCAGCAGCCAGGCGATGGAGGCGTAGGCGACGACGAACGACACCAGCGTGCCGACGGCGAGCGCGCTCGCGCTCACCCCGCCGCCGGTGGCGTCCTTCAGCTCGTAGAGCCCGGCGCCGGTGAGCGCGGGCAGGCCGAGGAAGAACGACAGCCGGGTGGCCGCCATCCGGTCCAGGTCCCGGATCAGCGCGGTGGAGATGGTCGCGCCGGAGCGGGAGAAGCCGGGGAAGAGCAGCGCCAGGATCTGCGACGTACCGACGTACATCGCGTCCTTCACGGTGACCTCGTCCTCACCGCGCTTGAACCGGGCCATCTGCTCGGCGGCCCACATCACCACGCTGCCGATGATCAGCGACAGGGCGACGACCCACAGCGACCCCAGCGGACCGTCGATGAGCGACTTGGCCGCCAGCCCCACGACCACGATCGGGATCGTGGAGTAGATGACCCACCAGGTGAACTTGTAGTCGTGGTTGTCCCGCTCGCTCTTGTGCGCCAGCCCGCGCAGCCAGGCGGAGACGAACCGCATGATGTCCTTGAAGAAGTACACGAACACCGCGGCGATGGCGCCGACCTGGATCACCGCGGTGAAGGCGACGACGGCCTTGTCGTCGACCTTGATGTTCATCAGACCCTCGGCCATCTTCAGATGCCCGGTGGAGGAGACCGGCAGGAACTCGGTCACTCCTTCCACGACTCCGAGAATGACGGCCTGGCCGACGCCGATGGCACTCATGTGGGTGGTGGTCCTGTCCCCTGGTCCGCCGGTGATCAGCCGGCCCGCTGGTGACGACTACACATGCGTAGACGTCCGGTGGCGACTCTAGAGGATCGGCGGCCGGACCCCGAACCCGGGGAGGTCCGGCCGCCGCGTGCGGGGCAGGTCGGGGCCCTTCGTCAGCAGGCGCCGAGGTCCTGCCACACACCCCACTCGCCGGTGGTGCCGGGCTCCTCACCCGTCGTCCACCACTTGGCCTTCCAGGTGTGGCCCTTGTACGAGACGGTGTTGCCGCCCACGTAGACCGCCGACCTGCTCCACGGGGCCGCGGTGCAGGCGGTCGTGCCACCGGTGACCGTCAGCGTGAACGCCGCGTTGTGCGCGGCGCCGGACGCGGTGCCCGTGACGGTAAGGGTGTAGGTGCCGGAGACGGCGGCGGAGGTCGTGGAGACGCTCAGCGTCGCGTTGCCGCCGGCGGTGACCGAGGCGGGGCTGACGGTGGCGGTGACGCCGGCGGGCGCGCCGCTCACGCTCAGGCTGACCGGCTGCGCGCTGCCCGCGGTGACGGCGGTGTGCACGCTGGAGGTGGTGGAGCCGCCGGCCGCGACGGTGGCGGAGGCCGGGGTCAGCGACACCGAGAAGTCGTTGGCGGGCGGCGGGGTGGTGCCGCCGCTGTTGAACGCCTCGAAGGTGTGGCTGAACTGCCAGGTGTCCTGCGCGATGCCGGAGCAGCTGTCGGAGCCGCCCTGACCGGGGCAGCCGCCGTTGTCGCGCTGCAGCGCCCAGAAGGACAGCGTGTTGACGCCCTTGCTCACCGCCCAGTTGTAGACCTGGGTGGCGTCGGCGGTGGTGAACGTCTCGGCGGGGCCGAAGTCGTCGATGCCGGGCATCTCGATGATGCCGACCATGTTCCAGACCTGCGCGTCGGTCTTCGACGGGTAGAGCCTGGCCAGCTGGTCGTGGAGGCCCTGGGTGGCCGTCTGGGTGTCGTTCGCCATCTGGTGGGCGGCGTTGTCGTAGTAGTCGAACGTCATGAGGTTCACGACGTCGACCTTCACGCCGTTGGAGATGGCGTTCTGGATCACCGGCAGGCCCGAGCCGTCACCGGCGCTCCCGGTGGTCGGACCGTGGGTGGTGGTCGGCAGGGTGTAGGAGATCTGCAGGGTGCGCCCGTTGGCGGCGGCCCAGTCCTGCGTCAGCTTGAGCGCCTTGTTGCGGCGGTCGATACCGGCGGCCTTGGTCAGCGAGTTGTCCTCGATGTCCATGTCGAGCCGGCTGACGTCGTAGGTGCTGACGACCTTCTCGTAGGCGGCGGCGATCGACGCGACGTCGGTGCAGCTGTCGGCGATCTCGGTGCCGGTGTTGTCGGCCGTGTAGCCGCCGAAGGACGGGATGACGTCGCCGCCGCCGGCCTGGACGGTGTCGATGTCGGCGCCGAACTGGGCCTGGCCGATCGGCATCGAGCTGTCGCCGTTCCAGTACGGCGTGCAGGAGCCGGCCGACGCGGTCTGGATGAAGGCCATCGTCAGGTACTTGTTGCCCGAGGCGGCGGCCAGGCCGGAGAGGCTGTCGCCGTTCCAGGCCTCGAAGTACGGAGCCGAGAGGTGCTGGGGCAGGGGGGTGGCCGCGTGTGCGGCGCCGCCGCCGGCCAGGGTCAGCCCTGCGGCGGCGGCCGCGGTGGCGAGTCCGGTGAGCAGTGCGCGTACTCGTCCTCTGCGGACGGGTCCGGTCATGGACCGCGCTCCTTCCAGGTGGGGGGATCAGCAGACGGCAGCCTGCTGGTCTGGACCAATACTGTTGGTCCAGACCACTCAACTGTCAAGAGTCCTAACAGATAAACGAGTTGAACCACCCGGTTGCGCGATTCCGGCGTTCGCGGCCTTTCCGGCGCCCCCCGGACAGCGGTCACCGCCGCGCCCGGGTGCCGGGCGCGGCGGTGACCGGTCGTGCCGTGCGGTGCGGGGGTTCAGCGCCCCCAGCTGGTGAGCGCCAGCGCGGGCACGAACCGCAGCGCGTCGACCGTGCCGACACCGGTGGCCATGTCGTAGCCCTCCACCGCGGTGTAGCCGGTCACGCCGTCGTAGCTGTTGTTCGTCCCGTCCGCGACGTCCACGACGCCGCTGAACTTCGGGCTGCCCTTGGCGAGCGTGTACAGCGCCTGGTGGATGTCGCCCACCCGGTGGCCGCCGAACTGGTCGGCCAGCGCGACGATGCCCGAGAACAGCGGGCTGGCCTCGCTCGTGCCGCCGTAGACGTCCCACCCCGTGGCGGTGGGGTCGTAGCTGGAGTAGACCCAGGCTCCGCCGTCGACCGCCGCCGCCATCGAGATGTCCGGGGTGCCGCGCCGCGTGCCCACGGTCTTCTTCACGCCGTTCTGGTACGACGGCCGGGCGAAGACGTGCGACTGGCCGCCGCCGCCCGCCCCGTAGTCGTTGTACACGCTGTCCGGCGCCGTGCGGTTGCCCGCCGCGTCCAGGTGCAGCTGGGTGCCGCCGACGGAGGTGACCAGCGGGTCGGCGGAGGGCCAGGAGTTCACCGGGTACGGGTAGTTGGACGAGCCGTCCTCCACCGCGTCGGTGGCGCCGCCGTCACCCGAGGACGCCAGGACGGTCACGCCGTGCCGGGCGGCGTCCTGGAAGGCGTAGCGCAGGCCCTGGATGCTGGAGAAGTCCCCCTTGTCGAAGCCGGGGAAGGTGTTCTCGGTCGCCCCGAAGCTCTGGGTGATGACATCGCCCACGTTGTGGTCGATGAGGTACTTCTCGGCGTCCATCATCTCCGGCAGGCCGACGACGCCCTCGGTCTCGGCGACACCGGTCTCGACCAGCACGATCTTCGCGTCGGGCGCGACGGCGTGCGCCATCTCCACGTCGAGCGTGGACTCGCCGGCCCAGCCGGTGTGGTCGGGGTTGGCCGGGTCGAAGGGCGGCACGTCGCCCCACTTGACGACCTCCACCTTGCTGCTCCTGATGCCGAACTGGGCACTGTAGACGTCCAGGTCGTGCTGGATCGTCGGCGAGCCGAAGGAGTCGACGACGACGATCGTGCGGCCCTTGCCCGTGACGCCCGCGCGGTAGAGCGGGTTCAGGTCGTACGCCTGCCGGTACTGCAGCGGGGTGTAGCAGTTGATGCCCCACTTCGCCTGGCACTGCGCGAGGGTCAGCGGGCTGCTGACGCCGTGCACCAGCCGGTGGCCGGCGACCGCGGGCACCGCCCTGGCGGCGGGCGCGTGCGGCGCCGGGGCGGCGGTGGCACCGCCGGCCGGAACGGCTGTCAGCACGGCGGCGGTGAGGGCGGTGGCCCCGGCCGCGGCGACCGCTGCGGAGCGCGGGCGGAATCTGCGCATGGACTCTCCCTGGGTGGAGGACGACCGCACGAGACGGATGACTGATCACATCGGAGAGATCATGCCCAGGACAAGAGTGTCCCGGGGATTCCGGCAGCTCGCTTTACCCGGATGGCCCTCCTTTTGCCGCCCCTTGACCTCGGCATGACGGACCGCCGGACGGAGCGGCCGGCCGGCGTGCCGTCAGGACACGACGTCCTTCGTGCGGAAGCCCCGGAAAGCGAGCGCGACCAGCACCACGGCGTACGACACCGACACCGACATGCCCTGCAGCATGCTGCCCCACTCCAGGTCCGGCTGGAGCGCGTCCGCCCAGGAGAACTGCCAGTGCGCGGGCAGCACGTCCCGCCACGAGCCGAGCGCGGTCACCGCGTCCAGCACGTTGCCGACGATCGTGAGCCCGACCGCGCCGCCGACCGCGCCGAGCGGCGCGTCGGTCCTCGTCGAGAGCCAGAACGCCAGCGCCGCGGTGACCAGTTCGCTCACGAAGATGTACGCCACCGCGATCGCCGCCCTCGGCAGCGCGTCGCCCGCCGGGAGCGCCCCGCCGGTGGGCAGTTCGAGATCGCCCCAGCCGTACGCGACCGTGCCCGCCGCGAGCGCCACCGCCGGCAGCAGCACGACGGCCGCCGCGCTGAAGCCGAGCGCCACCGCGAACTTCACGCCCAGCAGCCGGGTCCGCGGCACGGGCGCGGCGAGCAGGTAGCGCAGGCTCGACCAGCCCGCCTCCGAGGCGACGGTGTCACCGCAGAACAGCGCGACCGGCACCACCAGCACGAAGCCGGCCGACACGAACAGGCACGTCGCCGCGAAGTTGCCGCCCGAGGCGGTCGCGGTGTCGATCAGCGTCGGGCCGTTGCGGCCCTCCTTGGGGGTGCCGCCGATCGCGAAGGCGACGATCAGGACGAAGGGCAGCGCGGCCAGCAGCCCGAACACCACCGTCGTGCGCCGCCGCCGCAGCTGCCGCCGGGCCTCGACACGCAGCCGCAGCGTACGGCCGGGCCGGTAGCCCTCCGCGGTCTCCCGGCGCGCCGCCGCGGCGGGCGGCGGCGCGGGGGCGGGTACGGGTGCGTGCGGGACGGCGCTCATGCCGAGCCTCCGATCAGGGTCAGGAAGGCGTCCTCCAGCCGGCGGTGCGGCCCGACACGGGCCACCGGCACGTCGAGGCGGACGAGTTCGGCCACGAACTGCGCCTGCGACAGCCCGTCCAGCACCGCCAGCAGGCCGTCCTCGGCACGTACGGCGGTGGCCACCCCGGGCAGCCCGGCGACCTTGTCGACGACGTCCGCCGGCATCTCGCCGTCCACGCCGACCAGTACGGTGTCCGCCGAGCCGACGATCTCCGCGACGGGCCCCGCGGTCACCAGCCGGCCGCGGTCCATGACCACCAGGTGCGTGCAGCTCTGCTCGACCTCGGCCAGCAGGTGGCTGGAGACGATGACGGTGCGCCCGCCCGCCGCGTAGCGGATCATCACCTCGCGCATCTCGCGGATTTGCGGCGGGTCCAGGCCGTTGGTCGGCTCGTCGAGGATCAGCAGGTCCGGCAGGCCCAGCATCGCCTGGGCGATCGCGAGGCGCTGCCGCATGCCCTGCGAGTACGTGCGCACCGCGCGCTCCAGCGCGTCGCCGAGGCCCGCGATCTCCAGTGCCTCGGCCATGTGCGCGTCACCCGGCGGGCGGCCGGTGGCCTGCCAGTACAGCTCCAGGTTGGCGCGGCCGGTCAGGTGCGGCAGGAAGCCGGCGCCCTCGACGAAGGCGCCGAGCCGCGACAGCACCGGCGCGCCGGGCCGCACCGCCTCGCCGAAGACCCGGATCTCGCCCTCGTCCGGGTGGATCAGCCCCATCAGCATCCGCAGCGTGGTGGTCTTGCCCGCACCGTTGGGCCCGAGCAGGCCCAGCACCTGGCCGGGCTCCACGCGGAAGGACAGGTCGCGCACGGCGTAGCGGTCGGCGGATTTCGCGTAGCGCTTGCTCAGCCCGGTGATCTGCAGCGGCACCGCGGCGAGTGCCGGGTCGGCGGGACGCGGCCGCACCCGGCGCCGTCCGGTCAGCAGCAGGGCCGCGGCGGCCAGCAGCGCGGCGGGCGGCAGCGCCCACGTCCACCACGGCAGCGGCCCGGCGGCGTCGGAGAGGTCGGTGACGACCGGCACGGTCAGCTGCGGCCCGGCCAGCGACACCGTCACCGACGCGGCGGCCGCGGGCGAGGCGTAGCCCAGGTCGGTCGTGGCCAGCACCAGCCGCAGCCGGTGCCCGGCGGCGAAGTCGTGGTCCACGGCGGGCAGTTGCAGCGTCACGAGGGTGCCACCGGGCGAACCGGCGACGCGCACCGGCGTCGCGAGCCCGGCGGGCAGCGTCTCCTTGCCGCCGGGGGTGACGTCGTAGAGCTTGCCGAAGAGCACCACGTCGGCGGCCTTCGTGGCCACCCGCAGGGTCACGGTGGACGCGCCGGTCAGATGGGTGTGGGCGGCGAGCGGCGCCGAGTCGAAGTGCGCGAACTGCCCGGGCATGTCCGTGGACAGGCTCGCCCCGAGTGACGACAGGGCGCTGAGCGAGCCGGCGCCGGGCACCGCGGAGATCGCCGGCGGGGAGCCGCCGGCGGGGCTGAGGACGCGCTGCGCGCCGCCGTTCAGCGTGAACCGGCGGGCGGAGGTGCCCTCCAGGCCCGGGTAGGAGGAGGCCGTGGCGCCGCGCAGCACGACACTGCCGTCGGTGGAGTCGAGGCCGCCGGTGCGGGTGACGCGGAAGGCCGGGCCGGTGTCCGTCCCCTTGTCGCCCTTGAGGTAGCGGTCGAACCACGCGGTGACCCGGCGGTCGATCCGGGCGTCCTCGGTGTCGCCGCCGTCGTGCCCGCCGGCGATCCAGTCGACGGCCACCGGAGCGCCGTTGGCCCGCAGAGCGGCGGCCGCCGCGTCGGACTGCGCGAGCGTGAAGAGCGAGTCGGTCTGCCCCTGCACGATCAGCGCGGGCACCTTGATCCGGGAGGCGACGGCGGAGGGGCTCAGCGCCGCGAGCTGCGCGGTGGCGGCGGCGTCGGGGCGGCCGGCCTGCGCGACCCGCTGGTAGAGGGCGCAGATCGCCGGCGTGAAGCGGCCGCACACCGGGTCGCTCGCCGCCGCCGCGGCCGCCAGCGCCCTGGCCTGCGCCGCGGTCGGGGCCCTGCCCCGGTCCGCGGCGGTGATCGGTTCGGCGGCGCCGGAGGAGAAGAAGATGCCGGCCCAGAGTTTCTTGTAGACGCCGTCCGGGAAAAGCGCGTCCGCGAGGTTCCAGTACGTCTCGCGGGGCGCGATCGCGTCGACGCGGTGGTCGTACCCGGCGGCCAGCAGCGAGACGGCGCCGCCGTACGACACGCCCGTGACCCCGACCCGCGGGTCGCCCGGCGCGTCGAGCCGGACCTCGGGCCGGGCGGCGAGCCAGTCGACGAGCCGGCTGACGTCGGCGACCTCGGCGTCCGGCGCGTTGAGCCCGATCTGCCCGCCGGACGCGCCGAAGCCGCGCGCCGACCACGTCAGAACCGCGTAGCCGTGCCGGGCCAGCGACTCGGCCTGGCCGCGCACCTCGTCCTTGCTGCCGCCGAAGCCGTGGCCGAGCAGCACCGCGGGCCTGCGGCCGCCGCCGCCCGCGGTGAAGTAGGAGGTGTCCAGGCGTACGCCGCCCGCGCCGGTGAGCATCGCGTCGGAGCGGTGCACCGCGGGGCCGCCGCCGGCCGCGGCGGCGGTACCGACCACCGCACCGCCCGCCACGAGCACCGCGAGCGCCCCCGCGCCGGCCAACCACCGCCTGCGCCGCGGCCATCGGAGATCCATCCCACGATCCTAGGCGGGGAGGATGCGCAGGCCGTGGACGGGGCGCGGCTTTCCCCGGCATTTCACAAGGTGGGCCTCCCGCCACGCGGTGTCCGCGACCGCCCCGGCCGGGACAGGCCGGGCCGGGCCAGGACAGGCCGGGCCAGCCGGGCCGTCGCCGCTCCGGGCCGGACGGGCCGGCCGGGCCGTCGCCGCTCCGGGCCGGGACTGGACGTGGCAGGCCGGGGCAGGCCATGGCAGGCAGGCAGGCAGGCAGGCAGACTGGCGGTGGCCGTCCGCGGCGGGGCGGGGGCACGGCGGCCCGCGAGGGTGCCGCGCTGCCCGGCGCACCGTGCCGCTTCCGGCCGTTCGCTCCCCACGCGGCGATCCCGTTCCCCCGGGACGGGTACGGGTACGGATGCGGCCGACGCGCGTGTCCGGCCGGAGGGGCGGCCGGACTCCCCGCACGGCGCGTCTGCCGCCGGCCGCGCACGAACCGGCGGCGCGGGCGTGCCGGCGGCGCGGGCGTGCCGGCGGCGCGGGCGTGCCGGCGGCGCGGGCGTGCCGGCGGCGCGGGCGTGCCGGCGGCGTCGGGACCGGCCGCCGGCGGGCGCTGTCGGTGCCCCGCGGTACGGTGCGGGAAAGGATGTGACGAGGCGGGAGGAAAGGCGCATGAAGGGCACGCTGACCGCGGCGCAGCGGCGCGCCGTCACCGGCTCGGATCCGGTGACCGGACGGCTCGCCGCGCGCGCCGACGTGTGCGCGGCGCTCGCCGCCCACGGGCTCGCCGTACGCCACGGGCGCAGCGGGCACCACGGCTACTACCTCACGCCCGAGGGCCTGCGGCTGCGCGCCGACCTGACGGCGGCCCGGCCCGACGTCCCGCCGCCCGGCCGCCCGGCGCCCGCGGCCGACACCTTCGCCGCCGACGACGGCACGGGGACGGCACCGCCCGGCGGCCCGCGGCGCGCCGCCGAGGTGGCGACCGCGTGGGAGGGCCTGCTGCGCATCAGGTCCCTGCTGCTCGACGGGGCCACCGGCGCACCCGCGCCCTGGGAGCGGGACCGCCCCGTGCACGCCGTCGCGCTGGCCCTCGAAGCCGCGGGCTGCCCGGCTGCCCGGCCCGGCTCCCCCGGCTACACGGTGACGGCCGCCGGGGAGCGCGAGGGCGAGCCGCGGATCGGCTGGCGCGGCGCCCCGGACGGGACGGCGGCGATACGGGCGCTCGCCCGCTGCGCGGAACTGCTCGGACGGTACGGCTGGCAGTGCACCGAGCACCGCACGCGCGAGGGCGAGCCCTTCCTGCTGGTCTCCCCCAGCCGCGCCCGCTGAGCCGGGCCGGCCCTCCCGCACCTCCCCGCCCGGCCGCCTTCACCGGCGGCGGGGACCCGGATTAAGGTCGTTGACCATGGAATACCGTCACCTCGGCCGCAGCGGCCTGATCATCAGCGAGATCGCCTACGGCAACTGGCTCACCCACGGCTCCCAGGTGGAGGAGGACGCCGCCACCGCGTGCGTGCGCGCGGCCCTGGACGTCGGCATCACCACCTTCGACACCGCGGACGTCTACGCGGGCACCCGCGCCGAGTCCGTGCTCGGCCGCGCGCTGAAGGGCGAGCGGCGCGAGGGCCTGGAGATCTTCACCAAGGTCTTCTGGCCCACCGGCCCCGGCCACAACGACCGCGGCCTGTCCCGCAAGCACATCATGGAGTCCGTCGACAACTCCCTGCGCCGCCTGCAGACGGACTACGTCGACCTCTACCAGGCGCACCGCTACGACCGCTTCACCCCGCTGGAGGAGACGATGGAGGCTTTCGCCGACGTCGTGCACTCCGGAAAGGCGCACTACATCGGCGTGTCGGAGTGGACCGCCGACCAGATCCGCCGCGCCCACGCGCTGGCGCGCGAGCTGCGGATCCCGCTGGTGAGCAACCAGCCGCAGTACTCGGCGCTGTGGCGTGTCATCGAGGGCGAGGTCGTACCGACGTCGCAGGAGCTGGGCATCGGCCAGGTCGTCTTCTCCCCCATCGCCCAGGGCGTCCTGACGGGCAAGTACCTGCCCGGCGAGCAGCCCCCGGCCGGCTCGCGCGCGACCGACGACAAGGGCGGCGCGAACATGATCAGCCGCTGGATGCGGGACGACGTGCTCGCCCGGGTCCAGGAGCTGAAGCCCGTCGCGGCGGAGGCGGGCCTCAGCCTCGCGCAGCTCGCGGTCGCGTGGGTGCTGCAGAACGAGAACGTTTCCGCCGCGATCGTGGGCGCGTCGCGCCCCGAGCAGGTGGGCGAGAACGCGAAGGCGGCGGGCGTGCGCCTGGACGCCGAGGTGATGGAGCGGATCGAGTCGATCCTCGCGCCGGTCGCGGAGACCGACCCGCTCAAGGTGCACGAGAACGTTCCCACGAAGCGGCCCTGACCTCCCGGGGCCCGCACGGTACGTCGCTCCGGGCCCCACGGGGGCCCGGAGGGCGCCGGTCAGACCTTCACACCGTGGGCGCGCAGGAAGTGCAGCGGGTCGAGGTCGTCGCCGTACGACGGGCCGGTGCGTATCTCGAAGTGCAGGTGCGGGCCGGTCGCGTTGCCCGTCGAGCCCGAGCGGGCGATGCGCTGGCCCTCGGCGACCTGCTGGCCGACCTTGACGGATATCTGCGACAGGTGGCCGTACTGGCTGTAGTGCCCGTCCGCGTGCCGGATGACGACCTGGTAGCCGTACGAGCCGCCCCACCCGGCGGTGACGACCTTGCCCGCGGCCACCGCGTGCACGGCGGTGCCGGTCGGGACCAGGAAGTCCTGGCCGGTGTGGTGGCCGCTGGCCCAGTGGCTGCCGGAGGTGCGGTAGCCCGTGCCGAGCGCGGCGTGCACCGGCAGGGTGTAGTGCGCGGTGTGCTCGACCGGGGCGGATGCGGCGGTCTTCTTCCGCGCGGGCTTCGCGGCGGGCTTGGCGGCCGGTTTCGCCGCGGGCTTCGCGGCGGGTTTCACGGCCGGTTTCACCGCGGGCTTCGCGGCCGGTTTCACGGCGGGCTTCGCCCCGGGTCCGGCCTGCGGCTTCGGCCCGGGCTTCGCCTTCGCGGGCGGGGCGTCCAGGGCGAGCCGCTGGCCGGGGAGGATCAGGTCGGGGTCGTCGCCGACGACCGCGCGGTTGCCGGCGTAGAGACGCGGCCAGCCGCCCGCGACGTGCTGCTCGGCGGCGATCCCGGAGAGGGTGTCGCCCCGGACGACCGTGTAGTGCTCCTGCCCCGCCGGCTTCCTCGCGGTGGACCGTGGCTGCGCCTTCGCCGGCGGCTCGGCCGCCGTCTTCGCCGTGGTGTGCTCGGCCGCCGTCTTCGCCGTGGTGTGCGCGGCCGCCGGGCGGGTCTTCGCCGCCGGTACGCGCACGGTGTGCGACGCGGTGGCCACCTCGCGGGTGAGCCCGGCGTGCCGGGAGCACACCGGCCAGGCGCCGGGGCCCTGGCTGCGCAGCACCCGCTCGGCGACCGCGATCTGCTCGTTCCTGGTGGCCAGGTCGGCGCGCGGGGCGTACGCGGTGCCGCCGAAGGACTTCCAGGTGGAGGACGTGAACTGGAGCCCGCCGTAGTAGCCGTTCCCGGTGTTGACGTGCCAGTTCCCCGACGACTCGCAGTTGGCCACCTTGTCCCACACCCCGGTGGACTCGGCGTGGGCCGTGCTCAGGCCGATGAGCGGCAGCGCCAGACCGGCACCGCCCGCGGTGACGGTCAGCGAGGCCTGCGAGACCCGGCTCGGACGGTAACGGCGGTGGCGCCCGCGTAAGGCCATGGAAGGCGTCCTCTCCGGACCGGCCCGCCGCCGTGACGCCGGGCTGCCATACGCCCGAATTGCCGGGCGGGCACAGAGTAGGCCCGCCCCGGGCGCGCCACAAGGGCGCATGACGCGCGGGGGCGTGCGCGCCCCCGCCCGCAGGAGCGCGGGAATGACCGGGGGACGTGGGCGTTGGAACGAGGGTGAGCTCCGTACTGCGTGACACCCCCTTCTCGATACTGGACCGCTCCCGGGTCCGGGAGGGCGAGGACGGCCCGCGGGCGCTGCGGGACACGGTGGCGCTGGCCCGGGAGGCCGAGGCGCTGGGCTACCACCGCTTCTGGGTCTCCGAGCACCATTCCGTGCCGGGCGTCGCGGGCTCGGCGCCCACCGTGCTGGCCGCGGCCGTCGCCGCCGCGACCTCGCGGATCCGGGTCGGCACGGGCGGCGTGATGCTGCCCAACCACCGGCCGCTGGTCGTCGCCGAGCAGTTCGGGGTGCTCGAAGCCCTCTTCCCCGGGCGGATCGACATGGGGCTCGGCCGCTCCGTGGGCTTCACCGGTGGCGTGCGCAAGGCGCTGGGGCACGGCAGGGACGCGGCGGAGGACTTCGACGGGCAGGTCGCCGAGCTGCTCGGATGGTTCACCGGCGAGCAGACCGCCCACCCGGGTGTGCACGCGTGGCCCGCCGAGGGCCTGCGGCCGGCACCCTTCGTCCTGGCCACCGGGAGCGGCGCGGACCTCGCCGCCCGGCTCGGGCTGCCGCTGGTCATCGGCGGGATACGCGGCGAGGACACGATGCTGCGGGCGGTCGACCGCTACCGCGCCGCCTTCCGGCCGTCGCGCTGGGCCGCCGCCCCGCACGTCACGCTCTCCGGCACGGTCGTGGTCGCCCCCACCCCGGAGGAGGCCCGCCGCCTCCTCCTCCCCGAGGCCTGGTCCACCGCCTACTCCCGCACGCACGGCGTCTTCCCCCCGCTCCCGCCGCCGGAGGCGGTGGAGTCCCGCGCGATGACCCCCGCCGAGCGGGACCGTTTCGAGGCCGCCCTCACCGGCCACGTCGCCGGGCCTCCGGACGAGGTGGCCGCCGCCCTCACCCGCCTCCTCACGCGCTCGGCGGCCGACGAGTACCTCGTGACGACCAGCACCTACGACCGCCGCCGGCTCGCGGAGTCCCACCGCGCCCTCGCCGCGCTCCTCTCCTCCTAGCCCTCCTGGCCCGCGCCCAGCGGCGCCGGGGCAGGGCGCGGGGTGCGGGGTGCGTCCCGTGGGGCGGTGGGCCGGGTGGCGTAGGGAGGCCACCCCTCGGGGTGGGGTTCGGGCCTGGTCATCGCACGGCGAGGGCATTGGCGTTCATACGGTGAACGTATGAGCAACCGCCGCGCAGCCTCCCGTATCCCCCACCGCGTCGCCGCCGCGCTCGGCGCGGGCTGCTGCCTCGCCGTGTTCGCGGCCCCCGCCGCCCCCGCCGGCGCCGCGGCCGGCGGGACGGGCGACGGCAGCCCGAGCCAGCTGGTGGGCGGCCCGCTGCTGGCCGAGCCCGGTGTGCACGTGGACCTCCAGGACGGCGCCCCGGAGCTGCCGGACGGCATCTCCGCGCTGTCGTGGACGGTCTCCGACGCCCGTACCGGCCAGGTGCTCGCGGCCAAGGACGCGCACCGTGAGCTGCCCCCGGCCTCGACGCTGAAGACGCTGTTCGCGCTGACGGTGCTCCCCCGCTTCCCGGCGACCGAGAGGCACAAGGTCACCGACGACGACCTGCTGGGCATCGGCGAGGGCAGCAGCCTGGTGGGGGTGCAGCCGGGGCAGACGTACACCGTGGCCGACCTGTGGCGCGGGGTCTTCCTCGCGTCGGGCAACGACGCCGTGCACGTCCTGGCGCACATGAACGGCTCCGTGTCGCGGACGGTCGCCCAGATGCAGGCCAAGGCCCGGATGCTGGGCGCGGACGACACGCACGTCGTCTCGCCGGACGGCTACGACAACCCGGGCCAGGTCTCCTCCGCCTACGACCTGGCGCTCTTCGCCCGCGCGGGGCTGGCGAACCACGACTTCGCGTCCTACGCCTCGACGGCGACCGCGGAGTTCCCCGGCGGCCACGACGCGCAGGGCGCGTACGTCAGGTCGTTCGGGATCCAGAACACCAACCGCCTGCTGACCGGCGCCCAGGGGGTGCATCCCTATCCCGGGCTGATCGGTGTGAAGAACGGCTACACCACCAACGCGGGCAACACGCTCGTCGCCGCGGCCAGGCGGGGCGGCCGCACACTCATCGTGACCGTCATGAACCCGCAGTCGGGCCTGCCGCAGGCGGTCTACACCGAGGCCGGCAAGCTGCTGGACTGGGGCTTCGCCGCGGCCGGGCACGCGGCCTCGGTCGGCACCCTCAACGCCGCGCCGACCGCCTACCACCTCAAGAGCGTGGCGGCGCAGGCCCCGGTGCCGGCCCGGCAGGCGCCCCGCCCCGCTCCGGCCGGGCACCCTTCCTCCGCGCACGGCAACACCTCCACGCGGGCCTGGTACGTCGGCGGCGGCCTGGCCGTGCTGGCGGCCGGCTCCGTCCTGCTGCTGCGCCGCAAGGCGGGCGGCGGACGCGGCCGGTGACGCCCCGTAGGCGGGGACCGCACAGCCCGGGCGCCGCGGCGGCGCCCGGCCGCTGACCCGTGTGCTATTGTGCAGACAGCACTTTTCTGCGCCGCCCTCTTCGCGGCGCCGGTGCTGGTTCCGTTTTCCGATCCCGTCCGGCGGTCAGTCCGTCCGGTCCGGTGGTCCCCCTTCCGCGGTCGCGCAGGACGCGTCCGCCCCGGTTCGCCCCTCGACGCCCGGCCACAGGCACCGGCACGGGCCACCGGGTGATCTCCGCGGTCCGCGGAGCGTGACGACCCCGCTCGCGCCGCACCTCCCCGCTTCCCGCCTCCGTCCGCGAAAGGACGACGTACATGACCCGAACTCTCGAACGGCCGGACGTCCGGCCCGAGGTGGCCGCCCCCGTGACGGGCGTCCTCGACATCCAGGGCGGCCAGGGCCGCCTCCGCTCCCCCGGGCTGCACCCCGCTCCCGGCGACCTCCACGTCCCCGCCGACCGCATCCGCGCGGCCGGACTGCGCCGCGGCGACCTAGTGACGGGGTTGCCCGGCCGGCCGGGCGCCCTCGCCGACGTCCTGCTCGTCAACGGACGCCCCGCGGGCGCGCCGCGGCCGCACTTCGCCGAGCTGACACCCCTGCACCCGCACGAACGGCTGCGCCTGGAGAGCCCGTTGCTGCGCGGCTCGGGAGCGCTGTCCGGGCGGCTCATGGACCTTTTCGCGCCGGTCGGCAAGGGCCAGCGCGGGCTGATCGTGGCGCAGCCGAAGGCGGGCAAGACCGTCCTGCTGCAGAGCGTCGCGGCCGCGATCGCCGCCAACCACCCCGAGTGCACCCTGATGGTGGTGCTGCTGGACGAGCGGCCCGAGGAGGTCACCGACATGCGGCGCGGGGTGCGCGGCGAGGTGCTGTCGTCCACCTTCGACCGGCCGCCGAAGGAGCACATCGCACTCGCCGAGCTGGCGGTGGAGCGGGCCAAGCGGCTGGTGGAACTGGGGCAGGACGTGGTGATCCTGCTCGATTCGCTGACCCGGCTGTGCCGGGCGCACAACAACGCCGCCGCGCACAGCGGCCGTACGCTGAGCGGCGGGGTGGACGCGGCCGCGCTGCACGGGCCGAAGCGGCTCTTCGGCGCCGCGCGGCGGACCGAGGAGGCCGGGTCGCTGACGATCCTCGCCACCGCGCTGGTGGAGACCGGTTCGCGGGCGGACACCTTCTTCTACGAGGAGTTGAAGGGCACGGGCAACATGGAGCTGTGTCTTGACCGCTCCCTCGCCGAGCGGCGGGTCTTCCCCGCCGTCGACGTCCTGGCGTCCGGCACCCGGCGTGAGGAACTCCTGCTGCCTCCACGGGAGTTGCCGGTCGTGCACGGTCTGCGGCAGGCACTCCAGGGGCGCGACCCGCACTCCGCGCTGGACGTGCTGCTGGAGCGCATGCGGCACACGCCCGACAACGCGTCCTTCCTGCGGCAGGTGCAGGGCACCGTCCCGCGCCAGGCCTGACGGCGGTCCCGCGCGGCCGGGGCGAAATCCGCTGGACCGCGCGGCAGGCCTCCGTGATGATCGGGAGCATGGACACGAGTGGCCCCGTGGCCGGGGGTACGGCGCTGGTGGAGGCCTTCCTGCGGGACGGTTTCGTGAAGATCGAGGGCGCCGTCGAGGGGCCCGTCGTCCGGGCGTGCGCCGACCTGCTGTGGCAGGAGACGGGCTGCGACCCGGCCGATCCCGCGACGTGGACGAAGCCGGTGCACTGGGTGGGCGGGATGGCGCAGCCGCCCTTCGCCGCCGCGGCCAACGCCCCCGTCCTGCATGCCGCGTTCGACCTCCTGGTGGGGCCCGGAAGGTGGGCGCGCCGCGACTCGCTGGGCGCCTTCCCGCTGCGCTTCCCGCACGAGGAGGAGCCGGACGACGCGGGCTGGCACATCGACGGCAGCTATCTGCCCGAGGGCGAGTCGTGGCCTTTCGTGAACGTCCGCTCGCGGGACCGGGCGCTGCTGATGCTCTTCCTCTTCACCGACGTCACCGAGGACAACGCGCCGACCCGGATCCGGGTCGGCTCCCACCTCGACGTCCCGCGCGTACTCGCCCCCTACGGCGAGGCGGGGGCCTCGACGCTGCGGGCCGCCCCGGCGATGGTCGCCGCCTCCGGCCACCGTCCGGTGGCGCTCGCCACCGGACGGGCGGGCGACGTCTTCCTCTGCCACCCGTTCCTCGTGCACGCCGCGCAGCCGAACCACGGCGCGGCGCCCCGGTTCCTGGCCCAGCCGCCGCTGTACTGCGCGGTGCCGCTGGAGCTGGAGCGGGCGGACGGGGTGTATTCACCGGTGGAGACGGCGATACGCCGCGCGCTGGGAACCGCGGACGTCGGCTAGCGTCAGGGCCATGCTGTACGGACGGGACGGGGAGGCCGCGGCACTGCGCGGCCTGCTGGACGGGGCACGGAGCGGGCGCAGCGGGGTGCTGGTGCTGCGCGGCGAAGCGGGTATCGGCAAGACCGCGCTGCTGGAGCACGCGGTCGGCCAGGCCGCGGACATGACGGTGGTACGCGGCTCGGGAGTCGAATTCGAGGCGGAACTCCCCTACGCGGGCCTGCAGTTGCTGCTGCGGACGGCGATGGGCGCGGACGGCGCGCTGCCGGAGCCGCAACGCCGGGCCCTGCGGGCGGCGTTCGGGCTCGGCGGGGCGGAGGGCGGCACGGCCGAGCCGATGTTCGTCGGCCTCGCGGTGCTGTCGCTGCTGTCGGAGCACGCGGGCGAGGGCCCGCTGCTGTGCGTCGTGGACGACGCCCAGTGGCTGGACCGGGCGTCCGCGGACGCGCTGCTCTTCGCGGCACGGCGGCTCGACGCCGAGGGCGTCGCGATGCTCTTCGCGGCGCGCGACGGCGAGGGCGCCTTCCCCGCACCGGGCCTGCCGGAGCTGCGGCCGGCCCCGCTGGACGACGAGGCGGCGCTGGCGCTGCTCGCCGAGCGCTCCGGGCGGCAGGAGCCGATGGCGGACGTGCTGCGCCACCGGGTGCTCGCCGAGGCGCGGGGCAACCCGCTGGCGCTGCTGGAGCTGCCCGCGGCGCTGCGGGACGCGGGCGGCGCGGTGGGAGGGCCCGGCGCACTGCCCCTGACGAGCCGGCTCCAGCTGGCCTTCCACGGGCGCGTCAGCCATCTGCCGCGGGCCACCCAGACGCTGCTGCTGGTGGCCGCCGCGGACCACACCGGCGAGCTGGGCACGGTGCTGCGCGCGGCGGGCGAGCTGGGCGCGGGCCTGAGCGATCTGCCGCCGGCGCAGGAGGCCGGGCTCGTCACCGTGGACGACACGCTGCTGCGCTTCCGGCACCCGCTCGTACGGGCCGCGATCCACCAGCGGGCAGCCCTTCCCGAGCGGCTCGCCGCGCACCGCGCCCTGGCCGCCGCGGCGGACCCCGAGCGCGACCCCGACCACCGCGCCTGGCACCTCGCGGCCGCCGCGACCGGCCCCGACGAGGCGGCGGCGGCCGCGCTGGAACGCACCGCGGGCCGCGCCCGCGAGCGCAGCGGCCACACCGCGGCCGCGGCCGCGTACGACCGCGCGGCCCGGCTGAGCACCGACCCGCCGGCCCGCCTGCGCCGCCTGCTGCTCGCCGCGGAATCCGCCTCGGAGGCCGGCGAGATACCCCGCGCCCGCACCTTCGCCGACGAGGCCGCCCGGCTGGCCGCCCGGCCGGCCGCGGTGCCCGGCGGCGCCGACGGCACGGACGGACGGCTGGCCGTGGCGCGGACGCTGCACGTGCGCGGGCTCGCGGACTTCCTGGAGGGGGACTTCCCCGGCGCCCACCGGCTGCTGATCGAGGGGGCGGCGCTCGCCGCCGAGGCCGATCCGCCGCGCGCGGCCCGCATGCTGGTGCAGGCCTCGCACACCGCCTGGTACCTCGGCGGCGACGAGGTCGCCGACACCCTGGCGCGGCTGGACGCGCTGCGGCTGCCGCCGGAGGCGCCCGTACGGCCGGTCGCCGACTTCCTGGTCGCCGCGCTGGGCCCGGGCTCGGCCGGGCGCGTACCGCCGGACCTCGGCACGGCAGCGGCGGCGGCGCGGGCGGCGCACGGCGGGCGGGCCGACCCGGGGCATCTGCTGATGCTGTGCGGGGTGGGCCTGACACTGGGTCAGGACGTGCAGGCGCACGAGCTGTCCACGGCGCTCGCGGCGGAGGGCCGGGAGAGCGGCGGGGTCGGGCGGCTGACGACGATCCTGTTCTTCCGCGCCGAGGCGGAGATCTTCGACGCGCGCTTCGACGACGCGGCGGCGACCGCCCGGGGAGCGCTGCGGATCGCGGCGGACACCGGCCAGCGGCAGTGGGTGAGCCAGCTCAGCAGCGCGCTCGCGTACGTCGCGGCGGTGCGCGGCGACAGTGACGAGTGCCGCCGGCTGGTGGACGCGGCGCTCGCGGGCGGCTCGGGCACGGCGATGGCGCCGGGCGCGCCGTGGGCGTACTGGTCGCAGGGCCTGCTGGAGCTGGGCCTCGGCCGGGCGCAGGCGGCGCTGGAGCAGCTGGCGCTGCTCGGCGAGGAGTCGGTGCGGCACCACATATCGGCCACCCGCAGCGTCCCCGACCTGGTGGAGGCGGCGGTACGGCTGGGTGTGCCGGAGCGCGCGGACGCGTCCTTCGCCCGGTTCGAGGCGTGGGCGGAGCGGTCCGGGCAGGGCTGGGCGGCGGCGCTGGTGGCACGCTGCCGGGCGCTGCGCGCGCCGGAGGCGGACGCGGAGGCGTACTACCTGGCCGCGCTCGACGCGCACGACCCGCACCGGCGGGCGATGGACTCGGCCCGCACCAGCCTGCTGTACGGGGAGTGGCTGCGCCGGGCGCGCCGCAAGAACGAGGCACGGGTACGGCTGCGCACCGCGCTGGACGTCTTCGAGCGGCTCGGCGCGGCCCCGTGGGCGGAGCGGGCGCGCGGCGAGCTGGGCGCGGCGGGCGGAACGCTGCCGGAGGCCGGCCGGGAGGCGGCGCCGGTGGACGCGGAGGCGGGCCTGACGCCGCAGGAGTCGCAGATCGTCCGGCTGGCGGCGGAGGGCCTGTCGAACAAGGACATCGCCGCCCGGCTGTTCCTGAGCCCGCGGACGGTCGGCTACCACCTGTACAAGGCCTACCCGAAGCTCGGTGTGGCCTCCCGCGGCGAGCTGGCCGCGCTCTTCGGGTAGGGACGGCGGGCGCCCGCCCGGTCACGCGGACCGGACGGGCACCCGGGGGCCGTGCCGCTCAGACGGTGACGCCGTGGGACGCCAGGTAGGCGACCGGGTCGATGTCGGAGCCGTAGGACGGCGTGGTGCGCACCTCGAAGTGCAGGTGCGGGCCGGTGACGTTGCCGGTGGCGCCGGAGATGCCGATCTCCTGGCCCTCGGTGACGGTCTGGCCGACCGAGACCACCGGGCGCGTCAGGTGCCCGTAGAGGGTGTATTTGCCGTCGGCGTGCTTGATGATCACGTCGTTGCCGTAGGCGCCGTCCGCACCGGCCTGGACGACGGTGCCGGCGGCCACGGAGTGGACCGGGGTGCCGCTCCAGACCAGGAAGTCCACGCCGGTGTGGTGACCGGAGGACCACAGCGAGCCGCTGGACTTGTAGCCGGTGCCGATGCCGGCGTCGCCGACCGGCCTGGTCCAGCCGGTGTCGGCCTTCCTGACGGCGGCCGGGGCGGCCTTCTTCGCCGGGGCGGGGGCCTTCACGGCCTTCGGCGCGGTGTTCAGCGTGAGGTGCTGACCGGGGTGGATGATGCCCGGGTCGGCGCCGACGACCTTCCTGTTGGCGTCGTAGAGCGCCTTCCAGCCGCCCTTGACGTGGTGCGCGGCGGCGATCTTGGCGAGCGTGTCGCCGCGGACCACGGTGTAGTCCTGCGCCTTGGCGGTCGCCGCGGCGGGGGCCTTGGCGGGCTCGGCGGCGGACGCGGACTGGGCGACGCCGACGAGCGGGACCGCCACCGCGGCGGCGCCCACGCCGGCGACGACGCAGGCGCGGGTGAGGCGGCTGAGCGAGCGGGGCTTGCGGTGCTGACCCTGTGCGGGCATGGGGATTCCTCTCCTGCGCCTGCGAGGTGAGCTGTCGGGTTCGGGCTGGAGATGCCCGGCCGCGGCCGGGTGGCGCGCGCTCCGTTCAGGTGCGCGGCGGCACGGCGGCACGGCTTCACCCCGAGCCGTCCGGGAGGTGTCCCGGACGGCGGCCTACCTGTGGGTCCCCCGCTCCTGCCCTGGCAGCTCGGATGGTGCTGCGCCCGGGCGGCGGCAGGATTCGGCGTTCCGCCCGGCGGCTGTCGCGGACGTCCGGTCCGCGGTAACGGCGAAGCTAGACGACCCCGCGAGCACCGGGCAAGCAAACCCGGCATGCCGCCCCATTCCGCCCTTACCGGCGGTCACGGCGCGCCATCCGGGCGATCCGCCGCGTAGCCGGTCCGGTGACCGTCCGCGGAGCGGGGGCGCACCCAACGCGACATCGGGCCGGCGCCGGCGACAGCGGGTGCACCAGCACGGGCACACCGTGTTCGGCGGGTGACACCGGCCACACAATTCGCCCGCTGTGACCGGCATCACCATGAAATGTCCGAAATAGAAGGCTATGTGACCTTTGCGAGCTTTGTTCTTGACGGGGTCTCAGAATGTCCCCGGCGACCCGCCGATCCGCGCGTCCAGCGTCCTGCTCATCCGGTAGCCGACGGGGCGGAAGCCGACCGCGGGCCAGTGGCCCGCCGCCAGCGGCGAGGCCGAGTGCCAGCGGGCCGACATGTAGCGGTGCCCCTCGTCGTAGGCCCAGGCCAGCGCGGTGGCCAGCAGCACCCGGCTGATGCCCTCGCCGCGCGCGGCCGGCTCCACGTACGCCTCGGCCAGCTCCACGCACGACTCGGGTATCACCGGGTCGGGGGTCGCCGGGACGAGGACGACCATGGCGATCTCCTCGCCGCGCCGGGAGGCGATCCAGGCACCGCAGCGCGGGTCGGCGAGCGCGTCGGCGTAGCGCAGCCGGAGCGCGGCGAGCGCGGCCTCGGGCTGCGGCTGGAAGACCGCCGTACCGCGCTGCCGCCGGGAGGACTCGGCGGCCATCCGCCCGATCTGCGGCAGGTCGCCCGGCCCGGCGCGGCGGATGGCCAGGCCCTCGACCCCGCGGGGCTGCCGGCCGCGGGCCTTGACCGCCATCAGCCCGTGCACCAGCTCGCGGCCGAAGCCCAGATCGGCCCAGGGCGCGGTGGCCACCTCCCCCGCGGGCACCTGCACGTAGTGCACCAGGCGGCGGTCGGCGACCAGCCGCTCGGCGATCCGCGCGTACAGCGAGCGCAGCACCTCGGCCTCCCGCCCGCCGGGCAGCGCGTGGCCGCCGTACGGGACGAGCGCGGAGCGCGGGTGGGTGCGCAGGCCCGCCGGGTCGTCGGGGGCGAGCGTGACGGGCTGGGCGGCGAGGTAGCCGATCATGTTGCCGTCGCCGTCGAGCGCCCGGCAGGCCTCCAGGCCCGGCACCGCGTGCAGCCGGCCGACCAGGTCCTCGCCGCGCACGGGTCCGTCGGCCAGCCAGGACCGCTGCGAGGGCGGGCGCCGCGCGCGGGCGAACCAGCGGTCGTAACGCTGTACGGCCAGGGGTATGTGCTCGGGAGTCAGCGGCGCGGTGGCGACAGTCATGGTGTTCGAGGACGCTAGCGGGGCGCGACCGCCGAGGGCAAGGCGCAGCCTGGTCACGGCGCTCACCCGGGCTGCCCGCCCGTCCACGCCGGGTGCCGGGGGTCGTCGGCGCGCACGGTGACGTCGGCGGCCTCTTCCGGCAGCACCTCGTCGGCGTAGCGCGCGAAGGCCGGCAGCGTCCAGCGCTCGGCCTCGCCCGTACGGCGGGCGAGTGCGGCCGGCGACAGCCGCAGATGCACCGTCAGGTCCAGCGGCAGGCCCTGCCCGAGCAGCAGCGGGCCGTCCAGCACCAGGACGCCGCCGGGCGGCAGTTCGACGTACTCCGCGCGGGTGGCGCGGTCGGTGACCGGGTCGCGCAGCGACGGCAGGGCGCGGCCGCTGCCGCCGGGGCCGAGCGGGTCGAGGACCTCGCGGCGCAGCGCGCCGGTGTCCAGCCACAGCTGGTAGTACGCGTCGGCGTCCTCGTGCCCGTATTCCAGCCGCAGCGACGCGGGCCGCCAGAAGTCCGCCGCGCGCACCCGCAGCACCGGGTGGCCGAGCGGGGGCAGCGCGGCGGCCAGGTCGTCGGCGAGGTCCGCGGTGCCCGCGGCGGGCGCCCCGTCCACGGCGACCCTCCACCACGGCCCCGCGGGCGGGGCCTGCCCGGCGATCTTCTCGGCGAGGGCCGCGGCGAGCCGGGGCCGGCTGATCGGCGTGAACTGCACGTGCTCATCCTGCCGGAGCCCGCGGCGGTGCGGACGGGCAGGCCCGGCTCACCCGATCGGCGGGACGGCCGCCGGGCCGTCCGGCGCCACGCGCGGGCTCCGGCGGGCCCCGACCCACCCCGATGGGCGAATTCCTCTCCACATCACCCATATGCCGCCGAGCGGGATCCATGACTTTTTGTGACCCTGGAGGAACTCATGGTGACCGTCCCCCTCACCCAGGAGAAAGCCCATGATCCTGTCCATGTCCGGTGTCGTCCTGCTCGGCATCATCGTCTTCCTGTTCTTCCGCAAGGACGGGCTCAAGCCCTCGCACGGCATCGTCAGCGCTCTCTTCGGCTTCTACCTCGCCAGCACCGCCATCGCCCCGAGCATCACGGCGGGCGGCGCGAGCCTGGCCAGTCTGCTGGGCGGGATCAAGATCTAGGGCGTGCCGGCACCACGTCACCCCCCGGGACCCGGGAGCGCCCCCGCTCCCGGGTCGCTCGCGGCCCCTCCCCCGCCGCGCCCCGCAGCACATCCCCGCCACCCATGGAGCAACCGTGCCCAGGCGTCCCCTTCCCAGCATCCTGACCAGCCGTCCCGCGCTCGTCCGCGGCCGCGACCTGGCGCGCACCGCCGCTGACGGCGCCTCGGACGTCCTGCACCCGGTCATCACCATCGGCCGCGGCATGCGCCGCCAGGCCGCCTGGGCCGGCGGCTGGTGGGGCCGCACCCCCAAGGACCGGCGCGGCCCCGCGCTGCTGCTCGCCGCCGGGGGCCTCGTGGTCCTGGTGATGATGCCGTACGGCCCGCTGCTCGCACTGGCCGCGGTGCTCGCCTCGGCCGCCTGGATGGGCCGCGACCGGGCCGCGGGCGCCCCCGCGGGGCCCGGCGAGGCCGAGACCGCCCGGCTGCGCGCGCTGTACGACGCCCTGGTGCCGTACCTGTCCGACCCCGCCGACCCCGCACCGCTCTACACCCACGACGGCGGCTGGGAGAAGGCCTTCGGCTCCTACGACTTCGAGGACGGCCGGCTCGTCCGGCTCGAACTGCGCTACCCCGCGTACTTCACGGACGGCGAGGCCGAGGCGCGGGCCCGCATCGAGCAGCTGCTGCACGCCAAGGCCGGACGGGGCCGCGAGTACCGCTTCGACTGGAACGAGGAGGACAACCGCCTCGTCCTGACCGCCCTCCCGCCGCTCGCCACCGACATCGCCGTGCAGCGGTTCGTCACCGCCCCCGGCGAGACGGTGCTCGGCTTCACCGACCCGGACGCCGTCGCCCGCACGCTGCCGGTCACCGGCGGCGACAGCCCCGGGCCGCGCGACGTGCCCCCCGTGCTGTGGCGCACCGGCGCCCGCTCCACCGAGCCGCACCTGCTCGCCCTCGGACAGCCCGGCACCGGCACCACCGGCCTGCTGCGCTGCGTCGCCCTCCAGGCGCTGGCCGGCGGCGACGTCGTCATCGTGGACGGCGGCGGCGCCGGCGAGTACGCGTGCCTGACCGGGCGGCCCGGCGTGCTCGCCGTCGAGGACGGCGTCCTCGGCGCCTCGGCGACCCTCGAATGGGCCGCGCACGAGACCGAGCGCCGGCTCGTCGCCGTCAACCGCGCCCGGCAGGAGGGACGCCCGGTCGAGGACGACGCCCGGCGCCCGCTGTGGATCCTCGTCGACCGGCCCACCGCCCTCAGCCAGCTCGCCCTCGCCGAGGGCCGCCCGGACCCGCAGCTGCTGCTCGACGTGCCGCTGCGGCACGGGCGCGCCGCGAACGTCGCGGTGGCCGTCGCCGACCAGCTCGACGCGACGGAGGGGCTCGCGCCCGTCGTCGTCGCCCACACCCGCGCCCGCGTCGTCCTCGGGCGGCTGGCACCGGAGCACGTCGAGGCGGTGCTCGGTGCGGCGCCGGACAGCACGCCCGCCGCCGACGTCCCGCCCGGACGGGGGTACGCCAGGCTCGGGACCGGGCCCGTCCTGCGCCTCCAGGTGCCGGCGGCACCCGACCCCTACGACGAGGAGAGCTCCGCCGCGCACCGCGAAGCCGTCCTCGCCCTCCTCCCTGGCGCCCCCGCCCCGGAGGCCTGCCCGGACCCGCAGCCCGCGGCCGCGTCCCTCCGCAAGGACGTCATCCGCACCGTCGCGGACCTGACGTAGGGGGCGGCCCCGCCGCGGGACGCCCCGCAGGGACGCGCGGGGGAACCGCGCGCCGCTTCCGCCCGGCCCGCGTCCCGGGCGGAGCTCCGGGGAGCGCCGCGCTCCGGGCGCCCGGCGCGGCAGCGCGTGGGGTCAGGCCACGAACAGCCCCGTGGGATCCGCGTCCGGGGCGCCCCCCGAGCGGACGACGGTGGCCGCGGCGGCGAGCCGGGCGGCGGCCTCCTGCGCGGTGGGGCCGCTCACGGTGAAGGGGATGCGGACGTACGACTCGAACGCCCCGTCCACGCCGAAGCGCGGCCCGGACGGGACGCGCACACCGAGCCGCTCACCGGCGACGGCCAGCCGGGAGCCGGACACGTCACCCGTACGCACCCACATCGTCATCCCGCCGCGCGGCACGGTGAAGTCCCAGTCCGGCGTGTGCTCGCGGAGCGCCGCCGCGAGGTCGTCGCGGCACTCGCGGGCGCGCAGCCGGCGGGTGGCGAGTGCCTGGTCCCAGCCGCCCCCGCGCAGCAGCCAGGCGACGGCGAGCTGGTCGACCACCGGCGAGCCGAGGTCGAGGTAGGCGCGCGCGGACACCAGCCGCCGGACGACGTCGGGGGTGGAGCGGACCCAGCCGATGCGCAGGCCCGCCCACACCGCCTTGCTGGCCGAGCCGACGGTCATGACGGTGCCGCCGCGGTCGAAGGCGGCCATCGGGCGCACGCCGGGCTCGTCGCCGTCCAGGGTCAGTTCGGCCATGGTCTCGTCGGCCACCACGACCGTTCCGGCGGCGCGGGCGGCCTCCACGAGCGCGCGCCGCTCGTCGTCGCCGACGAGCGTGCCGGTGGGGTTGTGGTAGTCGGGCATGACGTAGGCCATCCGCGGCGCGGCGTCCCGCAGGACACGGCGCCACGCGCCCATGTCCCAGCCGGCGAGCCCCTCGCGCAGGGCCACGGGGACGAGCCGGGCGCCCGTCTCGCGGAAGAGCTCCAGGACGTTGGCGTAGCTCGGCGCCTCCACGGCGACCCGCTCGCCGTGCCCGGCGACGCGCCGGGCGGTCGCGCCGATCGCGCCCATCGCCCCGGTGGTGACCATGATCTGCTCGGGCATGGTCGGCACCCCGCGCGCGGTGTAGCGGTCGGCGATGGCCTCGCGCAGCACGGGCAGGCCGGCCGGGAAGTCGCCGTGGGTGGCGGCGTAGGCGGGCAGCTCGGCGAGGGCCCCCTCCATCGCCTGGGTGAGCCACGGCTCGGGCGCGGGCAGGGCGGCGCAGCCGAGGTCGATGACGGAGCCGGCGGCGTCGGGCGGGAGGGGTTCGAGGCTGCGGGTGGGCAGCATGTGCCCGTCCGGGATCGCGGTCCAGCTGCCGGCGCCGCGCCGGGAGCGCGCGAAGCCCTCGGCCCGCAGCGCCTCGTAGGCGGCGGCGACGGTGGTCCGGCTGACGCCGAGCGCGAGGGCCAGCTCGCGTTCGGCGGGCAGCCGGGCGCTGACCGGGACGCGGCCTTCCAGGACGAGCAGCCGCACGCCGTCCGCGAGGGCGCGGTAGGCGGGCAGGCGGCGGCTGCCCGCGGCGGCCTGCGGTCCGGGCGACATCAGCCTGGCCAGGTGCGCGGCACTCACCGACGCGGTCCACTGCGACATGGAATTCAGTCCACCTTCCGCGGATTGGCCCTGGAGGAGCTTCCGTTACGAGCCACAGAGTGTCACCCACAGCAGTATGACCACCACCCGGGGGGCTCCCTTGTCACCTGTACGCCTGTTTCCTCCGTCCCGGCTCACGCGGCTCGTGGCGGGCCGGGGCCCGCTGCCGGCGGGCCGCCTGACCAAGCTGTACACCGGGCTGCTGCTCTACGGCGTGACGGACGGGATGCTGATCCGCGCGGACCTCGGCCTGGACCCGTGGGACGTCTTCCACCAGGGCCTGTCCCGCTACACCGGGATCGCCATCGGGAACGTCTCCATCCTGGTCGGCGCGCTGGTGCTGCTGCTGTGGTGGCCGCTCCGGCAGCGGCCGGGCCTCGGCACGGTCTCCAACGTCTTCCTGGTCGGCGGCGCGATCGACGTGACCCTCGCGCTGCTGCCGCACATCGAGGCACTGAGCGGGCGGATCCCCCTGCTGGTGGCCGCGGTGACCGGCAACGGCGCCGCGACCGGCCTCTACATCGCCGCCCGCTTCGGCCCCGGCCCGCGCGACGGCCTCATGACCGGGCTGCACCGCAGGACGGGCCGCTCACTGCGGCTGATCAGGACCGCCATAGAGCTGACGGTGCTCGCGGTCGGCTTCGCCCTGGGCGGCGGCGTGGGCGTCGGGACGGTGCTCTACGCGCTGGCGATAGGACCCCTGGCACAGTTCTTCCTGCGCGTTTTCGGCGGCCTGGAGCAGGGTACGGAACCCTCCGCCGCAGCGGCCGGTCCCGCCGCGCGGGAACGCTTGATGGCGGACACGATTTAGCCTCCGGCCGCCCGGACCGGTAGTGTACGCGGTTGGCCCTCCGGCTTGACCGTTACTGCACACAAAAGATATGACAAGGCCGGGTGACATCCCGTCCCGGATGTGACAAAACGGGCATCGGTGGGTAGAAACAGGGGCGACACGACGGGCGACGCATCTCCCACTTCGGGAATCTTCACCGCCGACCGGACGTTGACCGGATGACGACGACAGCGACACCTGTCCTGTGGGCGACCAAGCCCGGGAGGCACGATTCATGAGTGAGCGAGCTCTCCGCGGCACGCGACTCGGGGCCACCAGCTACGAGACCGACCGCGGCATCGATCTGGCCCCGCGCCAGACCGTTGAGTACGCATGCCGGAACGGCCATCGATTCGAGATGCCGTTCTCGGTCGAGGCCGAGATTCCGCCGGAGTGGGAGTGCCGTGCCTGCGGCCAGACCGCACTGCTGGTGGACGGCGAAGGCCCGGAAGAAAAGACGACCAAGCCCGCGCGCACGCACTGGGACATGCTCATGGAGCGGCGCACGCTCGAGGAGCTGGAGGAAGTGCTGGCCGAAAGGCTGGCCGTGCTGCGCTCCGGCGCCATGAACATCGCGGTGCACCCGCGAGACAACCGCAAGACCGCCTGACCGATCCGATGCCCTGGGGAAACCCGGGGCGCCGCCTCCGGACTCCCCGCCCGGCGCGGGACGCGATGCCGCGTCCCCCGGCCGGGCGGCCGTGCGTCCGCGCACGGGCGCGCGCGGAGGGCCCACGGAGCCTCCCGCGGACGTGCGGGCCGCGAGGCCGCCCGGGGGCTCTCACCGCCCCGGGCACCGCCGCGGGGCGGCCGCGCCGCGTCAGCGGTCCCGGTGGTCGATGACCTCGCCCTGGATGACCTTGCCGTCCGGGCGGTGCATACGGGCCTGCTCGCCCGCCTGCTGCGCCTGCTGGAAGAGGTCGCCGATCGAGCCGGGTCCGGCGTCCGGGTGGCGCCGCAGCGAGCGGCGGGCCAGCCGTTCGGCCAGCGACCCGGCGAGCCTGCGGGTCGGCGGGAGGAGCAGCAGCAGGCCCACGGCGTCGGAGAGGAAGCCGGGGATCATCAGCAGCAGGCCGCCGAGCATGTGCAGACCCGTGCGCCCGCCGCCCGCGGGCGGCGGCACCGGGGTCTCGCCCCCGGGCACCTGGACGGAGGCGGTCAGGTTCCGCCAGGCGCTGCGCCCGGCGCGCTTGACCGCGGCGGCGCCCAGGACGAAGCCCGCGACGACGCACAGCAGCACGACGAGGCCGCTGGTGGCCGAGGCGATCACCGTCATGAGCCAGATCTCCAGCACCACCCAGGCGGCGACCGTCAGCGGCACCACGGTCCGGGCGCGCGAACGCCGCCGCGGCTGAGGCTGCGGCTGCTGCCGTCCGGGCTGCGGGCGGACGGGGCGCGAAGAACTCGACGTCATAGCTCAAGTGTGCCAAAGAGCAGGTAAAGGCCGGGTCGGGGCCCCGGGCCGGGTTGGACGCCGGCACCGCGCGCCGCGACGATGTGCGACGTGACGAACACCCCGCCCGGCCCGCAGCCGGAGCCGCAGCCCGCGCACGCCCCCGCCACCCCGGCCGCACGGGCCGCGGCGGCCGCGGACGGGCCACCGGCCGTCCGGCGGCCGGCCTGGCGCCGGGTGACCCGCGGCGAGCCGCGGTGGGCCTCGACCTCGACGGTGCTGGCCGTGGTGGTGATCCAGTTCGCCCTGCCCGCGCGGCTCACGGTGCAGCCGCGGTGGCTGATGCCGGCCGTGGAGCTGGCGCTGCTGGTCGCACTGGTCGCCGGCAACCCGCACCGCATCGAGCGCGCCTCGCGCACGTACCGCGCCCTGGAGCTGGCCCTCACGCTCGCGATCGGCGGCGCGAACGCCTACGGGGCGGCGCGGCTGGTCGCAGGCCTCGTACGGGGCACGGAGGGCGGTTCCGCGGGCCCGCTGCTGCTGACCGGCGGCGCGATCTGGCTGATCAACACGGTGATCTTCGGGCTGCTGTACTGGGAGCTGGACCGCGGCGGCCCCGCCGCCCGTGCGCAGGGCGAGCGGGACGTGCCGGACTTCCTCTTCGTCCAGATGCAGGTGCCGGAGATGGCGCCGGAGCACTGGGAGCCGGCCTTCTTCGACTACTTCTACCTGTCGTACACCAACTCCACCGCCTTCAGCCCGACCGACGTCATGCCGATGACGCGGTGGGCGAAGGCGCTGATGCTGGCGCAGTCCGCCGTGTCGCTGCTGACCGTGGTGCTGGTGGTCGCCCGCGCGGTGAACATCCTGCAGTAGCCGCTAGTGCGACTCCTGCTCGGCGGGGGTCTCGGCGGTCTCGGCGGCCGCGGGGGCGGCCTGCTCGGGCACGGACACCGCGCCGGGGGCGGCCGCCGCGGGCACCTCCGCGCCCGGGGCGCCGGGGGCGGACCTGCGCCCCGCGAGCTGTCCGGCACGCGAGCTGACGCCCCACGCGGTGACCCGCAGGAACGCTTCGGCGACGATGTTGCGGCTCATCTTGCTGTCGCCGCGCTCCCGCTCCACGAAGGTGATCGGCACCTCGATGACGTGGAAGCCGGCCTTGACCGCGCGCCAGGCCAGGTCGACCTGGAAGCAGTACCCGGCCGAGGCCACGTCGTCCATGCCGAGGCCCAGCAGCGTCTCCTTGCGGAAGGCGCGGTAGCCGCCCGTCACGTCCCGCAGCGTGACCCCGAGCATCAGCCGGGAGTACGTGCTGCCGCCGCGGGAGATGAACTCGCGGCTCTTGGGCCAGTTCACGACCCGCCCGCCGGGGATCCAGCGCGAGCCGAGCACCAGGTCGGCGCTCTTCAGGGCGGTGAGCAGCCGCGGCAGCTCCTCGGGCTGGTGGGAGCCGTCCGCGTCCATCTCGACGAGCACGTCGAAGCCGTGGTCGATGCCCCACCGGAAGCCCGCGAGGTAGGCGGCGCCCAGGCCCTCCTTGCCCTTGCGGTGCATGACGTGCACCGCCGGATCGGCGGTCGCCAGCTCGTCGGCGAGCTTGCCGGTGCCGTCGGGGCTGTTGTCGTCGGCGACGAGGATCTCGGCCTCCGGCACCGCGGCCCGCACCCGCCGCACGATCGGCACGACGTTCTCGGCCTCGTTGTAGGTCGGGATGATGACCAGGACCTTGCCCAGCGGGCCGAAGGTCCGCTGCTCGCCGTCGTTCACTGCTGCTCTTGCCCTTTCGCCGTGCGGGTGCGCTCGCGCCTGCCGAGCGCGACGGCAGCCGCGCAGGACAGGAGCCCCACCATAGCGAGAGTCCACTCGGGTGCCGCACCGACGCGATCGGCGAGCGTCGTACCGTCGCGCAGCGGGATGTCGGCGTCGAGCACTGTCCGGGTGAATTCCCTGCTGCGCTGCTCGATCTTGCCATCAGGGGCGACGATCGCGCTGATTCCGCTGGTCGCGGCGGTGACGATGGCCCGGCCGTGCTCGATCGCGCGCAGCCGGGACATCGCGAGCTGCTGCTCGGGCTGCCCCGTCTCACCGTACGTGGCGTTGTTGGTCTGGACGACGACGGCCCGGGCGCCGGCGTTCACGGTGTCGCGCACGATGCCGTCGTAGGCGACCTCGAAGCAGATCACGTCGCCGAGCCGGGCGGGCCCGATCTGCAGCACCCCGGTCGTCTCGCCCGGGTAGAAGTCGCGCGGGATCTCGTCGAGCCGGCTGATGACCTTGGTCAGCTCCTCGCGGAAGGGCACGTACTCGCCGAACGGCACGGGGTGCTGCTTGGTGTAGTGCGCGCCGGGGCCCTTCACCGGGTCCCAGACGATGCCCTCGTTCTGCACGTGGTCCGCGTCCGGGCCGTCCACCAGCACCCCGACCAGGACGGGGACGCCGACCGCCTGCACCGCCTCGGTGATCTTGTCGTACGCGGCGGGGTGGCTGAACGGGTCCAGGTCGGAGGAGTTCTCCGGCCACAGCACCAGGTCCGGCTTGGGCACCTTGCCGGCCTTGATGTCGGCGGCGAGCTGGAGGGTGGCCTTGACGTGGTTGTCCAGGATCATCATCGGGCGGCCGAGGAAGTGCATGCCCGGCTGCTGGACGTTGCCCTGCACGACGGCGATGCGCACGTGGTCGGTGGCGTCCGTCGGCACGGGCACCAGCAGCCCGGCGAGCAGCACCGCGGCGGACACCGCGAGCGCGCCGGCCGCGGCGAGCGCGGTACGGGCGCTGCGCGGCTGCGGGCGCAGCCGGACCAGTGCGAGAGCCGCGGCGGCCAGCAGCGTGCCGCTCAGGGCCACCGCGAAGGACACCAGCGGGGCACCGCCGAGCGCGGCCAGCGGGGTGAAGGGCGAGCCGGTGTTCGCGAACGCCAGCCGCCCCCACGGGAAGCCGCCGAAGGGCAGCCGGTCGCGGGCCAGTTCCTCGGTCACCCACAGGCACGCGGCCCACACCGGCCAGCCCGGCAGCCGCATGACCGGCACCATGAAGGCGCCCAGCGCTGCCAGGAAGCAGGCCTCGATGGCCGCGAGCCCGACCACGGCGTCCCAGCCGACGGTGTGCAGCCACTGGAGCAGCCAGATGAAGAACGGCAGCCCGAAGGCGAAGCCCAGCCACGCCCCCTGCCGCACCGAACGGCCGCGCATCAGCAGCGCGAAGGCGGCGACGGCCGCGAGCGACAGCGGCCACACGTCGTACGGCGGGAAGGCGGCGGCCAGCGCGAGCCCCGCGGCCGCGGCGGCCGCGCTGCTGCGCCACATCCGCCGGGCGAGCGCGGCGAACCGCCGCCGCCGGGTCGCGCGGGGCGCGGGCAGTCCGGGCGGGACCGCCGCACCGGCGCCGGCCACGGGGGGCTCCGCGCCGGCGGCGGCGGGCGGGGTGTCCGCGGCGGGAAGCGGCCCGGGGTCCGCGGGCAAGGGCCGCGCCGCGTCGTCGGCGGGCGGCACGGCGGCCGGGCGGCTCGGGTGCTCGGCGGCGGGGGACGCCGCCACAGCGGCGGCGGCGTCCGGGGCGCCGGACTCCGCCGTGGGCGCCGCGCTCGCGGCTTCGGGGCGCAGGCGCACGGTGGCGGCCTTCCTGCAGGTGGAGACGTGGTGAAGGCGACCGTACCCCGGGAGGGCGCCCGGGAGGGCCGCGCGTGGGCAAAGCTTCGCACCTCAACCTGTCAGGCCCAAAGTCCCCGCCGCTGCGGAACGGGCCCGGACACCCTTCGGGCCGACCCGGGGCGCGCTGGCTGCGCGTCCGCCGAGGCCGTTGTCTACTGGGCGTCCGGGCCCTTCCCGGGTCCCACCTGCCGATCGGGCGGTGCTCACCCTCCGTATCCTCACGGGCGGAGAGGCCCACTGGCGAGCCGCGTTCCGCGTCGTGCGCGCTGGACCTGGCTGCCAGTGGCGGCGTGCACGTGCGGCGCGACGCCCCACGGCCCAGCGGCGGTCGACGCCCTCGCGAGCACCCCCGGTTCGGCGTCCTGTGGTGGACTTCGCCGAACCTACTCGCCCTCGACGGGCAACTGTCAACAGCACTGTGACCTGCGGGCTTTCACCAAATCAGCAGGTCAGTGCGGACCGGCGGGCAGCCCTGCGACACGCCGCCGACCGGCCAGGGCACACCGTTCGGCCGCATCCGGAGGCCCCCGCGGTCACCCGTTCGGACGCTCGTGGACCGTACGGCCGCCGACGACCGTGCGCAGCGCGGCCGGCAGGGCGCGGCCCGGGGTCAGGTCGGGCAGCCCCGGCACACCCGAGCGCGGGTCGGTGGACCAGTTGGCGACGCGCTCGTCGGGTGCCTGGACGACCAGGTCGCCGACGCTCCAGACGGCGTAGTCGGCGGGCGCGCCGGGCACCAGCACGCCCGCGTCGTCCCGGCCGGCCGCGCGCCAGCCGCCGCGCGTGTGCGCCGTGAAGGCGCCGCGGGCGGAGATGCGGTGCGCGGGGGTGCGGTGGAAGGCGGCGGCCCGCACCGCGCCCCACGGGTCCAGGGGGGTGACCGGGCTGTCCGAGCCGAACGCGAGCGGCACGCCCGCGCGGCTCAGCGCGGCGAGGGGGTTGAGGGCGGCGGCGCGCTCGGCGCCCAGGCGCTCGGCGTACATGCCGTCCGGGCCGCCCCAGGTGGCGTCGAAGGCGGGCTGGACGGACGCGACGAGGCCGAACTCGGCGAAGGCGGCGAGGGCCTGCGGCGAGAGCAGTTCGGCGTGCTCCACGCGGTGCCGCAGCGCCCGCACCCGGTCCAGGCCCGCCTCCGCCGCCGCGGCCCGTACGCCCGCCACGACGGTGTCCACCGCGGCGTCGCCGATCGCGTGGAAGCCGGCCTGCACCCCGGCCCGCGTGCACAGCAGCAGGTGCCGGGCGACGGTCCCGGCGTCCAGGTAGGCCACGCCGGTGCTGCCGGGGGCGTCGGCGTAGGGGGCGTGCAGGTGGGCGGTGTGCGAGCCGAGGGAGCCGTCCACGAAGAGGTCGCCCGCGGCGCCGGCCGCGCCCAGGTCGCGCAGCCGCTCCAGGTCCGCCGGGCCGCTCACCGGCTCCGCCCAGTAGCCGTGCACCCGCGGGACGCCGCCCCGCGCGGCGAGCGCGAGCAGGGCCGTCAGGTCGTCCTCGGAGGAGATCTCCGGGCCCGCGCACTCGTGGACGGCGCCGATGCCCTGCGCCGCCGCGTGCCGCAGCGCCGCCCGCTGGGCCGCGTCGCGCTGCGCGGGCGTCACGGCGGCGTACGCGGCCCGCCGCACGGCGTGGTGCGCGTCACGCGTCAGCGGCGCCTGGGGGTCGTGGCCCGCGCGGCCCGCGAGGTCCGGCACGAGGGCGGCGAGCGCGCTCGTGACGGCCGCGGAGTGCACGTCGGTACGGGACAGGTACAGCGGGCGGCCGCCCGCCGCCGCGTCCAGCTCCGCGCGCGCCGGGGGCCGCCGCTCCGGCCACGCCGTCTCGTCCCAGCCGTGCCCGAGCAGCACCCGGTCCGCGGGGTGCGCGGCGGCGTGTGCCGCGACGCGCTCCAGCGCCTCCCGCAGGCTCCCGCAGCCCGTGAGGTCGAGCCCGGTCAGGGCCAGCCCGGTGGACGTCACGTGCACGTGCGCGTCGACGAACGCGGGGGTGACCAGGGCGCCGTCGAGCTGGACGACCTCGTCCACGCCGTCGGCGAAGGAGTCCGCGGCGGCCTCGCCGCCGACCCAGGCGACGGTGTCGCCCTCGACGACCATCGCGGTCGCGAACGGGTCCGCGGGGCTGTACACGAAGCCGCCGCGCACCATGAGGGTCCGCGTGCCGCCGGGCTGGGTGGTGGTACTGGGGTGCATCCCCCCAGTCTCCCCCGGCCGCGCGCCGGGTCCGGTCGCGGGGTGCGCGCGGCCCCCGCGCTCGCCCGCGCGGCGGAGGGCGCCCCGGGGTGCGGGGATCCGCGCGGCCGGTCACGTCGGAGGAGGCGGTCCCGAGGGGCCGGGAAGCGGCACCCGGCGGGAGGGTGACGCCCCCGGGGGAGCTACATGCGCGGGGGGCGGGATTCGTACGGGGTCGAGAGGACGACCGTCGTGCGGGTCGAGACACCGGCGAGGGAGCGGATGCGGGCGAGGAGGTGCTCCAGCTCGCTCGGCGTGCCCACCCGGACCTTGAGTATGTAGTTCTCGTCCCCCGCCACGGAGTGGCACGCCTCGATCTCCGCGACACCGGCGAGCCGCTCGGGGATGTCGTCCGGCGCGCTGGGATCGAAGGGCTTGACGGAGATGAACGCGGTGAGCGGCAGCCCGACGGCCTCCGCGTCGACGATGGCGGCGTAGCCGCGGATCACCCCGCGCTGTTCCAGCCGGCGGACCCTTTGGTGGACGGCCGACGTGGACAGCCCGGTCGCCCTGCCGAGGTCGGTGTAGCTCATGCGCCCGTCGGCCATGAGCAGTTCGACGATCTGCCGGTCCAGCTCTTCCACAGCCGACGACCTTACCGTTCCGCCGGGGATTTCGGTCATCCGCGGAGCATACGGTCGAGGAAGGCGTTGGAGAAGGTGCCCGCGGGGTCGGTCGCGGCGACGAGCGAGGCGAAGTCGTCCATCCGCGGGTAGCGGGCGCGGACCTCGGCGGGGTCGGTGGTGAAGAGCTTGCCCCAGTGCGGCCGAGCCCCGTGGGGCGCGAGGGCGGCCTCCAGCGGGCCGAGCACCGGCAGGACGGCGGCCGGGTCCTGGACCCAGGTGAAGTGCAGCCCGACGGTGTCGCGGCCGTACGCGGGGCTGAGCCACAGCCGGTCGGCGGCGACGGTGCGGATCTCGCAGATCTGGAGGACGGGCGCGACGGTGTCGCGCATCGCGTCGAGGGTGGCGAGGGCGGCGGCCGCCTGCGTGCGCGGGACCAGGTACTCGGACTGGAGCTCCTCGCCGTTGCTGGGCGTGAAGCCGGGCCGGAAGTGCGGCAGCCGCTCGTGCCAGGGGCCCGGGACGTCGAACTGCTCGGTGCAGTGCACCGGGTCGACGCCGGGCACCGGGTGCAGCTTGGTCCGCGCGGGCTCGGCCCACGGGAAGTCGGCGGCGGGCGCGTCGGCGAGCTGCTTGAGCCAGACCTGGGTGAAACGGGGGCCGCGCCAGTCGGTGAAGAGGCTGACGCTGTACGCGGCCGAGGTGATCGCGTCGAAGTGCTCGACGGCGTCGGCGAGGGCGAGGCCGGTGCGGACCTGCTGCCGTACGGCGAAGTCGGGCCGCAGGTCGAGGGTGAGGTGGGTGACGACGCCGAGCGCGCCGAGCGCGACGACGGCGCCGTCGAAGGTGCCGGGGTCGGCGGCGCGGCTCATGGTGTGGATGGCGCCGTCGGAGGTGACGAGGTCGAACGCGGAGACCGCGGTGGCCAGCGAGCCGTTGCGGTCCCCGGAGCCGTGGGTGCCGGTGGCGACCGAGCCGGCGACGGAGATGTGCGGCAGCGAGGCCAGGTTCGGCAGCGCCCAGCCGTGGGCGTGCAGGTGCGCCGCGAGGTCGGCGTAGCGCACGCCGGCCGCGACCCGCACGGTGCGGGCGGCGGTGTCGACGTCGATCTCGGGCGGCAGCGCGGAGGTGTCGATGAGGGTGCCGTCGGTGTCGGCGACGTCGCTGAAGGAGTGCCCGCTGCCGAGCGCCTTGGCCCGGCGGCTGCCGGCGACGGCGGAGCGCAGCTCCGCCACGGTGGCCGGACGTCGTACTTCGGCCGCCGAGAAGGTCAGGTTCCCCGCCCAGTTGGTTCGCATCACGTCACGCTTCCGTCCGAGGCGGGACCCGTCCTGGCCTCGCCTGTTCGCACTGTATCCGGATGCCTGGCAAGGCGGCGCGTGGGGGCTCAGGGGGGTGCGCGGGCGCATGGCGGGGGCGCATGAACCGGCCAACCCCGTGAATGTGACGAAGCCCACACCGAGTGGGCCGGTCCGTCCGCTATGACGGGGTTACCCGCGTAGCACGGCGGGAAGTGCTCGCTATGGCCTGAGGCGTGACGCCCGGCCGACTTGTTGAGGGGCACTCACCCAAGGGGGATACGCACATGCGTCATCACGTGCGCCGCAGTCGAAGCGAGCGGACCGCTCCCGCGTTCGAGGAGGGCCACGAACGCGGCCCGACCCCGGCCGCCGGCCTGCCGGACGCCGACACGTCCGACGACCTGATGGAATTCCTTGCCGCCGAGGCCGAGGACGTCCTCGACGACGACACCGCCGACGTGGTCCGGCTGTCCTGCCCCGGTTGCGCGCGGCCCATCACCGTCCTCGCGGGCGAGGACCGGCTCCCGCAGCACGCGCTGTGCCCGACGCCCTGGGACCCGTTCGGCCTGACGGTCTGCGACGGCTCCGGCCGCGCGGTCACCGAGGCCGGCCCGGTCGCCGGCGAGGACTCCGCCGAGAGCCGGCCGGAACTGGCCGTGCTGCTCACCCTTCCCGCCGGGCTGGACTGGCGCACCCAGCCCTTCTCGCACGTCGGGGGCCCCGAGTCGCGCCCCCGCCACCTGCCCGCCCAGGGACTGGCGGCCTGAGGCGCCGCCGGGCGGCACGGCCGGCGCCCTGACGACGCCGGCCCCCGCCGCCGGTCGTCCCCGTCCCCCCGTCCCCGCCGGCCCCGTCCCGCCGCTCAGCCGCGGGATTCCGGCCCCGCCAGATGGCGGGCGACGACCATCCGCTGGATCTGGTTGGTCCCCTCCAGGATCTGCAGCACCTTGGCCTCCCGCAGGTAGCGCTCCAGCGGGAAGTCGGCGGTGTAGCCGTATCCGCCGAGCAGCTGGACGGCGTCGGTGGTGACCCGCATCGCGGTGTCGGTGCAGAAGAGCTTGGCCATCGCGGCCTGCGCGGCGAAGGGTTCCCCGGCGTCCCGCAGCCGCGCGGCCGCGAGGTAGAGCGCGCGGCCGGCCTCGATGCCCGTCGCCATGTCGGCGAGCATGAACCGCAGGCCCTGGAAGTCGGCGACGGGCCGGCCGAACTGCCGCCGTTCGAGGACGTGGCCGAGCGCGGCGTCCAGTGCGGCCTGGGCGAGGCCGATTGCGCACGCGGCGATGCCGAGCCGCCCGGAGTCCAGGGCGTCGAGGGCGATGGCGAAGCCCTGGCCGGGCTCGCCGATGCGGCGGGCGTCGGGGACGCGTACCCCGTCGAGGTGCAGCTGCGCGGTCGGCGAGCCCTTGAGGCCCATTTTCCGCTCGGGCGGGGCGGCGGACAGGCCGGGCGCGTCACCGGGGACGAGATACGCCGAGATGCCGCGCGCGCCCTCGCCTCCGCTGCGGGCCAGCACGGTGTAGAAGTCGGCGGCCCCGCCGTGGGTGATCCAGGCCTTGGTGCCGTCCAGGACCCAGTCGTCGCCGTCCCTGGCGGCGCGCGTGCGCAGCGCCGCGGCGTCGGAGCCGGAGGTGGGCTCCGACAGGCAGTAGGCGCCCAGCAGGCCGCCGCCGAGCATCGCCGGCAGGTGCTCGGCGCGCTGCTCCTTGGTGCCGTAGCGGGCGAGGGCGTGGCAGGACAGGGTGTGGACGCTGACGCCCATGCCGACGGTGAGCCGGGCGGCCGCGAGCTCCTCCAGCACCTGGAGGTAGACCTCGTAGGGCTGGCCCCCGCCGCCGTACTCCTCGGGGTAGGGCAGGCCGAGCAGCCCGGATCGGCCGATCAGGGTGAAGACCTCGCGCGGGAAGCGGCCCGCCTCCTCCTCCGCCGCCGCGGCGGGGGCGATCTCCCGCCCGGCCAGCTCCCGGGTGAGCGCGAGCAGGTCGCGCGCCTCCTCGGTGGGCAGTTGGCGGGACACCGGCTGCGGACCGTGTTTCTCCATGGCGGCGCACTCCTCCCTGTCGGGGGCTACGGTGGCGGGCCGCCGTGGGTGAGCGGTTCCGTCCGATGGGCATACCCGGCTGCCGTCCTCCCGTACCGGATCACGGCACGGGCTGATCAACGAGACCGGCGCGTTGGAGTATGCCGGATGGGGGGGCGCACGTCACCGGTGCGCTTCGGCCGGAGGGCGGAACGGCCGAAGATCACCTGTTTTCCGGAAGGGCGGGGCCGCGCGGGGCACGCCGTCGTACGCTCGGCGCATGGAGAGGCTGGAAGCCGGCGACCCGCGGTCGATCGGCGGTTATCCCTTGTTCGCGCGGCTCGGGGCGGGCGGCATGGGGCAGGTGTTCCTGGCGCGGACCCCGGCGGGGAGGCCGCTGGCACTCAAGACCGTACGGCCGGAGTTCGCGCTCGATCCCGGCTTCGGGGCCCGCTTCGCCCAGGAGATACGCAACGCCGACCGGGTGCGCTCGCCCTGGACCGTCGCGGTGGTCGACTTCAGCCCGCCCGGTTCCGGCCCGCAGTGGCTGGCGACCGAGTACGTACCGGCGCCGTCGCTCGCCGACCGGGTCGCCGCCCACGGGCCGCTGCCGGGGCCGGCCGTACCGGCGCTGGCCGCCGAGCTGTGCGGGGCGCTGCGGACGGTGCACGAGGCGGGACTCGCCCACCGGGACGTCAAGCCGTCCAACGTGCTGCTGGCCGGGCAGCGGCCGCTGCTGATCGACTTCGGGATCGCCCGGGCGGCGGAGGACACCCGGCACACCAGCGCGGGCGGGATGATCGGCTCCCCCGGCTACATGGCCCCCGAGCAGGCCACGGCGGGCACGGCGGCCGAGCCGGGCGACCTCTTCGCGCTGGCCTCGGTGCTCGTGTACGCGGCCACCGGGCACGGGCCCTTCCAGCACCCCGGCGAGGAGATCTCCGCGCCGGCGCTGCTCTACCGGGTGGTGCACGAGGAGGCCGATCTGGACGGTGTCCCCGCGGAACTGCTGCCGATGGTCCGCGCGTGCCTGGCCAAGGATCCGGCCGACCGCCCCGACGCCCGGGCCGCCGCGGAACTGCTGCCCGGCGGCGGCGCCACCGGCGGCTGGCCCGCGGCCCTGCCCGGGCTGGCGGCGGACCTGGCGGCCCGTGAGGCGCAGACCCGGGCGGCACTGGGGGCGGCGCCCGCCGCGGACCTCGGCCCCTCGCCGTACGGCCCCGGCACGACGCCCTACCCGGCCCGGCCCACCCCCTACACCGGGCCGCAGCCCCCGCCGGCGCGCCCCGCGGTGCCGCATCCGGCGGTGGCGGCCCCGGCGCGGCCGCATCCGTACGGCGGCGCGCCCTCCTCCCCCGGCGTACCCGTCTCCCCCGCCGCGCCCGCCCGGCGGCGCGTCACGGGCCCCGTGCTCGCGGCGGCCGCCGGCGTCGTGGCGGTGGCGGTGGTGCTGGCCGTGGTGCTCAGCCGGCACCCGGGCGGCGGATCGGGCGGCTCGGGCGGCGACGCGGGCGCCAAGGGCTCGGGGAGCACGTCGAGCGGGTCGTCGCGGGCCGCCGCCGGGGCGGGCGAGCTGCCGGCCTCCTGGATCGGCACCTGGTACGGCGAGGGCCCCGGGAGCGACTCCCAGGGCAGCAGCTCGGTGAAGGTCACCCTCACCCTGAAGGGCGGCAAGCAGGGCAGCACCGTGGGCCGGCAGGTCAGCAGCATCCCCGTGCCGGACGCCGGGGTGGACAACGGCTGCACCGAGGACCTGCGGCTCACCGGGGTGCAGGGCGACATGATGACCTTCGAGGCGGTCACCAGCGTGCCCACGTCCCGCAGTTCGGACCTGCACTGCGTCGACGGCCGCGTCTACACGCTGTCCATGACCGACGCGACGCACCTGGAGCTGGCGCCCGGCTCGACGGCCCCGGGGTCGCCGTCCACCCTGCGGAAGACGGGCTGAGCCCCGGCGCCCGTCAGGTGCCGGTGAGCTGCAGGCCGGCCCACAGGGCGGCGGTCGCGGCGACGAGAGTGGGAGGCACGGTGAGCAGCCCGAGCCGGGTGAAGGTGCCCAGCTTCGCGTCCGCCCCGTGGCTGTGCAGGACGCGGCGCCACAGCAGCGTGGCCAGCGATCCGGCGTAGGTGAGGTTCGGGCCGAGGTTGACGCCGATGAGCACCGCGAGCACCGGCCCCGCGCCGCCGGACTCGGCGAGCGGCAGCAGCGCCAGGGTGGCCGGCAGGTTGTTGATGAGGTTGGCCAGCACGGCGGCGCAGGCGGCGACCCCGAGCAGCGCGGGCAGGCTGTCGCCGTCCGGAAGCACGGTGCCGGCGGCGTCGTGGAGTCCGTTGCGCACGACCGCCTCGACGACGACGCCGAGCGCGAGCACGAACAGGCAGAACAGCGGCCCGGCGGCCCTGACCAGCCCGGTCACGGTGGCCCGCCGGCGGCGCAGGTCGCGCACCCCCAGCACCAGCGCGCCGGCCAGCGCGGCCCAGGCCGGGTTGATCCCGGCGAGCGAGGTGACGGCGAAGCCGGCGAGGGTCAGGCCCAGCACCACGAGGGTCAGGACGGGGACGGCGGGCGGCTCGCCGCGCTCGGGCGGGTGCTCGACGACCGCGAGGTCCGCGGCGAAGAAGCGGCGGAAGACCACGTACTCGATTCCGACGGCCAGCAGCCAGGGCACCGCCATGAGCAGCGCGAAGCGGGTGAAGGTGACCCCGGCCGCGGTGAACGCCAGCAGGTTCGTCAGGTTGGACACCGGCAGCAGCAGCGAGCCGGAGTTGGCGAGGTGGGCGCACGCGTAGACGTGCGGGCGGGCCCGCGCCCCGGCGCGCGAGGCGGTCGCGATGACGACCGGGGTCAGCAGCACGACCGTGGCGTCCAGGCTGAGCACCGCGGTCACCACCGCCGCGACGGCGAAGACGCCCGCGAGCAGCCGCTGCGGGCGCCCGTGGCAGGCCTGCGAGATGGCGTCGCCCGCGGCGGTGAAGAGCCCGTCGTCGGCGCACAGTTCGGCGAGCACCAGCACCGCGGCGAGGAAGCCGACGACGGGCGCCAGCTCGCGGATCTGGTGCCAGGCGGCGGACGGCGGCACCGCTCCCACAGCGGTGAGCAGCGCGGCGGCGGGCACCGCGGCGGCCGCCTCCGGCCAGCCGTGCGGGCGCAGCACGGCGAAGCCCAGGACGATCAGCAGCGCGGCTACGGACAGCGTCTCGGCGGCTGCGGTGCTCAGTGGAACTCCCCGGTCCGGATGGCGGTGTACCAGGGGATTTCATCACAGCGGGGTGCGGTGCCCGGCCGGCGCGGCCGGCGGGCGCGGGGAGCGCGTCAGCCAGCGTCGGCGAGGGTGAGCTTGTGCAGCTGGTCGGCGGGCCCCGGCCTGCCGTAGTACCAGCCCTGCGCGGTGTCGCAGCCCAGCGTGCGCAGGTGGTCGGCCTGGACGCGGGTCTCGACGCCCTCGACGGTGACGGTGAGGCCGAGCGCGTGCGCGAGGGTGACGATGCACTCGACGATCTTGAACTCCATCGGATCGGCCGGCTGCTGCCGCATGCCCCGGGTGAAGGCGCGGTCGAGCTTGAGCACGCTGACCGGAAGCCACCGCAGCGAGGCGAGGTTGGAGTAGCCGGTGCCGAAGTCGTCCAGCGCTATGGCGACCCCGAGGTCGGCGATCCGCCGCAGCGGTTCGAGGGCGTCCTTGTCGGCGCCGATCAGCGCGCTCTCGGTGACTTCGAGGCACAGCGCGTCCGGTTGCAGACCGCTGTCGTCGAGGACGGCGGCGACGTCCGCGACGAGGCCGCGGTGGCCGAGCTGCACGGGCGAGAGGTTGACGTTGATCCGGGGCGGGGGCCCGGGGCAGTGCGTGTCCTGCCGCCACTCCTGGGCCTGCCGTACGGCCTGCTCCAGCACCCAGCGGCCGAGCGGCACGATCTGCCCGGTGCTCTCGGCGAGCGGGATGAACTGGTCGGGGCCGAGCACCCCGTGCACCGGGTGGCTCCAGCGCACCAGCGCCTCGGCGCCGAGCACGGCGTTGTCCTCCATGCCGATGAGCGGCTGGTACTCCACGAAGAACTCGTGGTGGCGCAGCGCGCTGGGCAGCTGGTTCGTCAGGCCGTGCCGGGTGATCGCGCGGGCGTCGGCGTCCGGGTCGGCGACCTCGTAGCGGTTGCCGCCGCGCTCCTTGGCGCGGTACATCGTGATGTCGGCGCTGCGCAGGATGTCGGCCGGGCCGCGGCCGCCGACCGGGCCGTGCACGACGCCCACGCTGCCGTGCACCGGCAGCTGGCGGTCGTCCAGCAGCACCGGGGTGGACAGCGCCCCGAGGATGCGCGCGGCCAGGTCGGTGACGGCCCGCCGGCCGGGCGGGTCCGCGTAGACGGCCACGAACTCGTCGCCGCCGATCCGGGCGACGAGCTGGTCGGGCGAGGTGACGCACGCGCGCAGCCGGTCCGCGACGGCGACCAGCAGCCGGTCGCCGACGGCGTGGCCGAGGCTGTCGTTGACGGCCTTGAAGCCGTCGAGGTCCAGGTAGCAGACACCGATGTCGCGGCGGCCGCCCCCGGCGGACTCTTCGAGCGCCTGGTCGAGCCGTTCGAAGAACAGCGCCCGGTTGGGCAGCCCGGTGAGCGCGTCGTGGGTGGCCTGGTGGCGCAGCCGGTCCAGCAGCCGGCGCCGCTCGGTGACGTCGTCGAGCAGCGCGAGCTGGTAGCGCGGCTGCCCGGCGGCGTCGCGCAGCAGCGACACCTGGACGTCGGCCCACAGCACCGAGCCGTCGGCGCGCGGGTAGGCCTTCTCGATCTGGTAGTGGTCGCGCTCGCCGCGCACCAGCTCGCGGTTGACGTCCCCGGTGTCGACGGAGCTCTCCGGGTGCAGCCAGTCGCCGGTCCGGCGCTGGCGGATGAACGCCTCGCTGCCGAACATCCGCACGAGTGCCGCGTTGATCTCCAGGATGGTGCCGTCGAGCTCGGCGATGCCGATCCCCACCGCGGCGGTCTCGAAGACGGCCCGGAAACGGGCCTCGCTCGCGGCGAGCGCGCTCTCCGCCTCGCTCTTGGCGTTGAGGGCCGCGCGCGAGATGGACTCCTGCTCGCGCAGGGTGCGTTCGCGCAGCGCGTGCGCGAAGCCCACCGCCACGGCGTGCTGGAGCCGCGAGCAGCGCGCCCGGCACTCGTCGGCGGGCAGGCCGAGTTCGGGGCCCGGGCCGCAGTAGAGGACCAGGTAGGCGTCGATGACGCCGAGGATGCTCGGCAGTGCCTCCGGGTCGGTGCAGTGCGCCGCGACCAGCCCGGTGCCGACCGGTACGGCCGCGCGCGGGTCGAAGCGCTCGGCGTGCAGGGCGTCGCGCAGCACGGCGGCCAGCGGGAGGAGGTGCTCCTCGAACTCCGCCTTGGTCATCGACGTGGCCGTCACCGGGTAGATCGCCCGGCTCCAGATCGCCGCGAAGCGCGCCAGGCTGTCGTCGTCCACCGCCGTCACCGGGCCCGGGCCGTACCCGGCGAAGAACGGTCGCACGGTCACGCCTTCAGCCCCACACCGGCGAGGCCGGTCAGGACGACGGGGTCGAGGTCGTCGCCGGGAGGGGAGTCGGGGCGCCAGTACGGGAGCGTGACGACACCCGGCTCGACCAGCTCGAAGCCGGTGAAGAAGCGTTCCACCTCGGGGAGCGTGCGCAGCACCAGCGGGGTGCGGGTGCGCTGGTAGACCTTGGCGACCTCGCGCTGGTCGTCGTTCAGCGGCGTCTCGTGGGTGCCGTGGGTGACGACCAGCAGGCTGCCGGGTGCGAGCGCGTCGCGCAGGGTGGCGACCACGCCGTAGGCGTCGTCCTCGTCCTCGGACAGGAAGTGCAGCACCGCGACGAGCAGCAGCGCGACCGGCCGGTCGAGGTCCAGCAGCCGCCGGGTCTCGGGGTGCTCCAGGACGCCGCGCGGGTCACGCAGGTCGGCCGCGGCGATCGTGGCGTGCGCGTTGCCGTCGAGCACCGCCTTGCTGTGCTCGACGGCGACCGGGTCGTTGTCGACGTAGACGACGTTCGCCTCGGGGTTGAGGGCGTGCACCACCTCGTGCACGTTGCCGAAGGTGGGGATGCCCGAGCCGATGTCCAGGAACTGCGTGATGCCCCGGCCCACCGCGTAGCGCACCGCGCGGCGCATCATCGCCCGGTTGGCCTGCCCGACCCTCGGGATGCCCGGCATCGCCTCCAGCGCCGTCCTGGCCGCCTCCCGGTCCACCTCGAAGTTGTGCGAGCCCCCCAGGAAGTAGTCGTACACCCGCGACACACTGGGCACGTTGATGTCGATGCCGGGGGGTGCCCAGGAGGGTCGCTCAGTCACGGTGGGAGTCTCCAGGTCGAGGGGCCGGGTGGACGCGTCCGGAGCAACTGCCGCGGACAGGAGGCCGCTTGTCCCTGTGAGGCTACTGATCGTGTGTTCGGAGCGAAACAACCAACCGGAGACGCTACGTCCGTTTTCGGTCAACAACCACCGGCATGTGCACCTGCGAAAACGCGCCACGGCGAATTCGCGCAGAGGAAGCGGGCCGACCCCACCACGATGATGGGCCCGCGGCGTGCAGCGCCGCGGGCCCGTCATCGATTTTCGGCCAATCTCCACCGGCCGGGTGTGGTCACGCTCCGGTCAGCAGGCGCCCTCGTCCTGCCACACGCCCCACTCGCCCGTGGTGCCGGGCTCCTCGTTGGTCGTCCACCACTTGGCCTTCCACAGGTGCCCCTTGTGCGCGACCTCGTTCCCGCCCGTGTAGACCGCCGAGGCGCTCCACTCGGCGGCGGTGCACGTGCCGCCGCCCGGGGAGGTCGGCGGGGTCGTCGGAGGCGTCGTCGGCGGGGTGCTGGGCGGTGTGGCGCCGGCGAACTTCACCGAGAACTTGGCGAACTCCCAGTTGCTCTGCGGCACGCTGCTGCACGTGCCCGACGTGGTCTGGTTGTCCGGCGGGGTGCACTGCCGGTCCCGGTTGAGCGACCAGAAGGTGAAGCGGGCCATGCCGTGGCCGGTCGCGTAGTCCAGCACGGTCTGGAAGTCCGACTGGTAGAAGTACTCGCCCGCGTCACTGCGGCCGTTCATGCCGGAGAAACCCTCGTGGGCGTACGCCGTCGCGGCGTCCCAGCCGAAGGTGGTCCTCAGCAGGCCGTTGAAGGCGGTGAGCGCCGCGGTCTGGGCGGCGGCGCCGTTGAAGCCGCCGTCGAAGGGCATGATGGAGAAGTTGTTGGGCGTGAAGCCCTGCGCCTTGGCCTCGTTGAGCATCTGCTGGCCGAACCAGCCGGTGCCGGCCGCGGTACCGGCGGTGGTCACCGAGATGTACAGGCCCGGGTTGTTCTGCTGGAGGATCTTGGCCGCGCCGATCTCGTGCGCGACGGCCGCGGTGTTCTCGTACTCCGGCTCCTCCAGGTCAAAGTCCATCGCCTTGAGCTGGTACTTGTTGATGACCTGCTGGTACGCGGCCGCGGTCGAGGCCGCGTCGGAGCACGCCTGGCCGAGCTTGGTGCCGCCGTAGCCGCCGATCGAGACGGAGACGTCCCCGCCCTTGGCGCGGATCGCGGAGATGACGCCGGCGACGGGGGTGTCCGACGAGACCGCGCTCGTACCGCTCCACGTGGGCGTGCAGCCGCCGCCGTTGGGGGCCAGGATGAAGGCGAGCTGGAAGGCCTTCAGGCCGGTGGCGTCCATGATCGCGGTCGCGTCCGGCGGATTGTTGTCGGTCGGCATCAGATACGGGGCGGCGGCGTACCACTGGCTGCCCAGGGCGGTGGACGCCGCCGTGGCGCCACTGGCCTGCCCGGCGCCGACGGTGGCCGCGGCGCCCAGCCCGGCCACGGCGAGCGCGGCCGCGGCCACGCCCGAACCCAGTGCTTGGAGACGCTTCACGTCTGGAACCTCCTGTGGGGGAACGTGCCAGCAGAATCCAGCTCTGACCCGAGCACGTCAATGAGTTGGTCCAGACCTTTAGAGCAACCCACAAATTGGTCGAGACCAATTTGTGGTGATGCGGCACGCCGGCGCCCCGCCCGGCCGGGGGCACGTCGCTGCCGCGGCGGGGCGCGGGAGCGCGAACGGCCGGTGACCCGCGGCGGCCCCGCGGCAGGGGCGCGGTCCGCAGGCGGCGGGTCGGCCGGGGGTCGCGCCGCTACCGCGGCAGGGCGGGGCGGGACGCGAGTGCGCGAACAGCCGGTGACCGGCGGAGGCCCCGCGGCAGGGCACGGTCGGGCCGGGCGGCACGGCGGTCCGCGGGCGGCGGGTCGGCCGGAGCTACGCCGCTGCCGCGGCAGGGCGGGGGGCGCGGGGCGCGAACAACCGGTGACCGGCGGAGGCCCCGCGGCAGGGCACGGTCGGGCCGGGCGGCACGGCGGTCCGCGGGCGGCGGGTCGGCCGGAGCTACGCCGCTGCGGCGGCAGGGCGGGACGCGAGAGCGCGAACAGCCGGTGACCGGCGGAGGCGTCGGCCCCGCCTGGCGGACGGCGGCCAGCGGACGGGCCGGGCGGGGCGGGCGGGAGCGGCGGCGGGTAACCGCGGGGTGGCTGCATGCGCACGCCCCCGCTCGGCCTTCCGGCCGGCGGGGGCTGTCGTCGCGTGCGGGCTATCGCCGGCGACGGCTGGTGTGCCACCCGAACGGGCCCGGGAGGTCCGCACTGGTGGTGGTGCGGCCGGTGGAGCTGAAGGTGCGTTTGAACCAGCGCGGTCCGACGGTGAACGAGCGGGACTTCTTGCCGACGTTGAGGCGTACCCCCGGCAGGATCTTCCACGACTTGCGGAACGTGAACGGCATCGGTCCTCCTGAATGTCCGTGTGGTGACCGCCTACCCCGAAGCCGCCCGGTGTTGCCCGGGCGGCCGGGCGCATGTGCCTGGGGGCCGGTGCGCGTAAGGGGGCGCCGGATCAGCGGGGTTGACCGCACAGCCCGTCGTGGCCCGTCACGCGGCCCGGCGGGCGCCGCCTACGCCCCGGGCAGGGTCTCCTGCTCCACCTCGAACCGTCCGGGCCGGCGGACGGCGGGATCCCCGCCGAGCTTGCGCCGGCACCCCTCCCCCGCCCCGTACCGTCGCGCCTCCCGCGACGTGAGGGGCCGGCCGCACATCCCGCACCGGACCACCGCACGCCCCGCCGGTTCCTCGTCCGCGGTGAGACCGGGCAGCGGGGCGGGGCGGTCAGGCGCCGGCACGGGGCCGACCGTAGAAGCTCGCACGGACCCGCCGCAGCCACGCCTCGGCCGGGGCCTCGTCGGGCTGGTCCGGCAGCGGGCTGCGCGTCTCGTCGAACAGCGACTCGAACCGCTTGAGCATCGGCAGGGCACGCATCGCGTCGGCCGCGACCTCGTCACCGAACCGGTGGTAGGCGTCCGGGTCGTCCACACGGACGTTCAGGCGGCCGGTGGCGTACACCTCGAAGCCCTGGTGGCACAGTCGCATCAGGTGCCGGGCGTGCTTCGCGGTCCGTTTGCGGGTGTCCGCGGAGAAGGACCCGTCGCCCCGGTCGTACAGCCGCTTGAACTGCTGCGTGGCGTACCCGAGGTAGGCGTCGCGGACCCGCTTCGCCGACAGCAGCGAGCCGCGTATCCCGATGAGCTCGTCCCCGAGCGGGGTCCGCACGTCGTACAGCTCGTCAGGCAGCCACACGAGTTCCGTGACCGTCGGGTTGCCGCCGAGCGCGAGCCGGCACCACTTCGCCGCCTCGTGGAGGGTCCGGTCGGGACGGGTGGTGACGTGGGATTCCTTCGGGGCGTGCAGCCCGTGCAGGGACTCGGTGGGGGCGGCGAACACGCCGAGGCGGTCGATGTCGGAGCCCTCCCGGGCGAGGCCGTAGGCCGTGGAGCCGACGATGCCGGACAGCAGGACGTTCACCGGTACCTCCTCGGGTCACGGCGATGATCTCCCGGCCACGGCGCGGAGCGCGACAGGGTTTCGGCTCGCCCCGCGGCCGGAAGGGGCCGCCCTCCGGGGGTCCGGAGTGGCGGCCCCCCGCGTGTCAGACGACGCCGACCGAGGCGAGCGCACGCCGCTGTCGCGGCGAGACCTTCGCGGGGAAGTAGAGGTAGCAGACGCCGCCGCTGCCGCCGCTGGTGCCGCCCGAGGCGTTGATGCGCTTGGTGCGGAGCCAGATCGTTTCGAACTGGGCCCGCTTGTAGACGTTGCGGACCGCGGCGTCGCTGTTGCTCGCGGGGTCGTTGGCGATCACGTCGCCCTCCGCGGTGAAGCCGACCAGCGCCATCAGGTGGCCGGACGTGCCGTAGCCGGCGCCGTCCAGCTCGGAGGCCAGGAAGGACTGGGACGTTATCACCGGGATGCCGGCGGCGATCAGCGTCTCCACGTCGCTGAGCGAGCGCAGCCGGGTGATGACGCCCTGCATGTCCGGGTAGGTGGCCGCGTAGGCCGCGTTGAAGGGCCAGTTGCCGCAGCCCTCGTACTGGTAGTCGTACGTGTAGCGGGCGCCCTGGTCGACCTGCGGGTCGGCGTAGGACGGGTCGACCCATGCCAGCTGCTCGGCCGTGGGGCCGCGGCCCCAGTACTCGATGACCATCGTCGAGGACGTCGGGCTGCACCACGCCTCGCCGCCGTTGTCGTACTCCGGGTACTGGCCCTTGTGGATGTTCTGCGAATACGCCGGGACGGGCAGCTCCACGCCCGCGCCCACGCCCGGCACGGAGGCCGGCACGGTGAAGCGGTCCGGGATGTCCGACGCCATCGCGCCGAGCCGCCACACACGCGGTGTGAGCGTGCTGCCGGGCTTGCGGAAGAGGGTGAGGCGCAGCCGGTACGACGCGAGGAGCGGGCCGGTGGAGGCGTCGTCGACGGAGAAGGTGTCCGTCCAGATGCTGCTCCTGCCGTCCGTCTGGTCGTCGACGGAGGTGCGCCGGATGTCCTCGGGCCCGTCGCCCGCGGTCCAGCGGCCCATGACGTACGCCGGGGTGTCGGTGCCGTCGGTGTAGGTGCCCAGCAGCTCGACCTGGAGCCAGGTGCCCGCCGGGGTGTGCGCGTTCCAGGACGCGATGAGCTCCGTCGCCGGGTGCGGGACCTCGCGCACCGGTGACGTCCAGGACGCGGACTCCCAGGTCGCGGTGAGGCCGGTGTGCGGGTCGGTGTAGTCGAGGGAGCCGGTGGCGCGGCCGATCTCCAGCCCGGGCCGCACGCCGGGCACCGGGCGGGTCCCGGAGTGCGCGCCGGACAGCCAGTCGGGGAAGGCCGTCCAGCTGTGGTAGTCGACCGGGGCGTCGTCGGCCGCGGCGGTGCCGGCCTGCCCGGGGTGCGCGGCGCCGGGCACGGCCGGTGCGGCGGGCGCCGCCGCCGCGGGCCGCGCGACGGCGGCGGTGGTGGCGGCCGCCGCGGCGGCCAGCGCCGCGGTGATGACGGTACGGCGGGGCGCGTTACTGGTCATGGCTGAATCCCCTTCGTTTCCCTCGGCGTTGCTCGTTCCTGGGCGCGCCCGGGCAGGCGTGGGCGCCCCTGCGCGCCGCCGGCGGGCAGGTCGCACCACCATGGCAGCACGACCCGCCCTTCCACCAGGCTTTCCGGCCGCGTGGCGGCACCGTCATTGGTCTGTTCCAGTGACGCCGTCCCGCCGCTCAGCCGGGCAGCACCACGAGGTCGCGCCCGGTCAGATTCAGCCGCTCGCCGCCGTCCTCGGTGCACACCGCGATGTCCTCGATACGGGCCCCGTAGGTGTCGGGCAGGTAGATGCCGGGCTCGATGGAGAAGGCCATGCCGGGCGCGAGGGCGCGGCTGCTGCCGGCCACGATGTACGGCTCCTCGTGCGACTCCATCCCGATGCCGTGCCCCGTGCGGTGGATGAAGTGGTCGCCGTAGCCGGCGGCGGAGATGATGTCGCGGCCGACCGCGTCCAGCTGCTCGGCGGTGATGCCGGGCCGCACCGCCTCGGTCTGCGTGGTCTGCGCGCGCAGCAGCACCGCGTACAGCTCGCGGAATCCCGCGGGGGGCTCGCCGACGGCGTAGGTGCGGGTGGAGTCCGAGCAGTAGCCCTCCGGGGTGGTGCCGCCGATGTCGACCACGACCGGGTCGCCGGTGCGGATGACCCGGTCGGACACCTCGTGGTGCGGGCTCGCGCTGTTGGGGCCGGAGCCGACGATGACGAAGTCCACGGTCGCGTGGCCGGCCTCGACGATGGCGTCGGCGATGTCGCGGGCGACCTCCCGCTCGGTGCGGCCGGGGCGCAGCCACTCCCCCACCCTGCGGTGCACCCGGTCGATCGCGGCGCCGGCGCGGCGCAGTGCCGCCACCTCCGCGGGGCTCTTGCGCACCCGCAGCTCCCTCAGTACGTCGCCCGCCAGGCACGCCTGGGCGTCGGGCAGCGCCGCCTGGAAGGCCAGCAGCTTCTCGGCCCACATGTGGTTGTCCACCGCGAAGCGCCGCACGCCCGGGGGCAGCCGGCGGGCGATCGTCTCGTACGCGTCGTCGGTCTCGCCGAAGCTGGTGATGTCCAGGCCCAGGCGGCCGGCCGGCGAGGCCGTCGCGGCGGGGTGCTCCAGCGCGGGCACCACGAGGAACGGATCGGCCTCGGCGGGCACCACCAGGCATGTCAGCCGCTCCAGTGGCAGCGCCTGGTAGCCGGTCAGATACCGCAGGTCCGCGCCCGGCGAGACCAGCAGCGCGTCGAGGCCCGCGTCGCCCGCGGCCTTCCTGGCGAGGGTGAGGCGCTCGGCGGGGTGGAGCGCGTCGGCATTCTGCTCGGTTACGGTCACGCCGCCCACGGTAAACGCCCGGCCTGCTCCGGGCGCCGCTATTTCCCGGCACGCCGCGCGCCTCCCGGACCGCGTGCCGCCGGGGTGTCCGGCGGGGCGCGTAGGGTCCTGGGGCATGGACGACGGACAGGGCCTGTCCCTGCGCGAGGTGGCCGCCGCGCTCGGCGTACTGCCGCCCTCCTGCGGTCCCGTCCGGCTGGTCGCCGTCGACGGGCACGCGGGCTCCGGCAAGACCACGCTGGCCGGACGGCTCGCCGCGGAGCTCGGCGGGGCGCCGGTGGTGCACACCGACGACCTCGCCACCCACGAGGAGCCGTTCGGCTGGGAGGGGCGGTTCGCGGCGCAGGTCGCCGGGCCCTTCCGTGCCGGGCGTGCCGCACGGCACGAGGTCTACGACTGGACGGCCCGGCGGTTCGCGTACAGCCGCGAGGTACCGGCGGCGCCGGTGGTGCTCGTGGAGGGCGTGGGGGCCGGGCGCCGGACCCTGCGGCCGCACCTCGCCCTCACGCTGTGGCTGGAGGTCGACCGGGACACCGCGCGGGGCCGCGGGATCCGGCGTGACGGCCCGGCGCTCGCACACTTCTGGACCGGGTGGTCGGCGGCGGAGGACGCGCACTTCGCGTCGGACCCGACGCGGCCGTACGCCGATCTGCTGGTCCGTCAGACGCAGGACGGCTACCGCGCGGTGCCCGGTTCCGGGCGCGGACCTGCGGAGACGGCTTGACCGCTTGGCGGCGAGCAATTACGTTTTCAACCAAGCGGTCCCGGAAGACCGCTTTCCGTAGCACGGAGCCCCCGGTTGTTCCCCCGTGACCGGGGGCTCCGTCTGCCTCCTGTCCCCGCCCGCGCCCTCCTCCGCGCCGAGCCGCCCCTCCCCGCCTCCGCGGGACCCTTCCCTGCCGGCGGTGCGGCGCGCACGGGGCACCCGGGAGGAGCGCCCCGGGGCGTGCACGGGCGCGGGGTCCGCCCCGGGAGAAGCCCCGCGCGCGAGGAGCCCCTCCGGGCAACCCCCCGCAGGGGCCACGCACTCTACGGCCCCGCCCTCTTCGCGGGTACGATGCGACAAGGTCGCGGTGGTGTCCCGGGGAGTCACCACATGCTTCAACTCCCGTGTGCCGCCTACCGGTTGGCGGCGGGAGCCGTCGGCGAGGGGCGCGGGGCAACGAGGGTGGGGACCACATGGACTTCGGCACCGACCGCGCGGGCGGCCCTGCCGATCTCGCCTGGCTGCGCGGCATCGACGCGTACACGGTGGGCGCCTACGCCCAGGCCGAGGAGGAGTTCCGGACCGCGGTGCGGCTGGACCAGGGGATGGCCGACGCCTGGCTCGGACTGCACGCGCTGCGCGCGGACACCGCGACCGCCCTGCTCCAGATGTACCGGCACCGCGACCGCTTCGGCGAGCAGCGCGCCGCGCACCGCCGCACGCTGAACTCCTGGTACTGGCTGGGCTGGTGGGTGCAGCCGGTGCTGGAGACCAGCCGCGACCTGCTGCTCGCGCACGCGAGCCACTGGCTGGACGGCCGGCACGTCGCCGAGCTGGACCGCGCGCTCGCGGACTGCCCGCCGGTCGACACCGATCCCCAGGTGCGCTTCCTGCACGCCTGCCGGGCGTATCTGGTCAAGGACTGGGAGCATCTGGTCCGGCACACCGAACCACTGCTCGGCGACCAGCTGCTGGGGATCGAGGCGGGCCTGTTCGGCGGGATGGCGCGGGTGCGCCTGGAGATGTGCGGGCAGGCCGAACCGCTGCTGTCCGCGGCCCTGATGCGCTGCCGCAGCGAGCAGCCGCAGCGCAAGGAGCTGCGCTACTGGCTGGCCAGGGCGTACGAGGGCACGGGCCGTACCGCCGCGGCCGTACCGCTGTACCGGGCGGTGCACCGGGTGGACCCGGCGTTCATGGACACCGCGGCACGGCTGGCCGCGATACACGAGACGGACGACGGCCTGGACGAGGGCGCGGGCCTGGCCACCGCGGTGTCGCTGGCCGGCGGGCAGGCGGTCCCGGAGGGCGCCGCGGACCTGGAGGCCGGACTGTACGCGGACCCGGGCGACGGACGGCCGTCCGCCGTCCCGGAACCGGCCGAGGTGGACGACGTGCTGCTCGGGCCGGTGGGCCCGCCGGAGGAGGACCCGCGCGACCGCGGCGCCGCCCCGCCGGCGGGCGGGCCGCAGGCCCCGCTGCCGCTGGGCGGCTCGGATCCGGCACTGCTGGCGCAGGCGCTCGCGGAACTGGACCGGATGGTGGGCCTGGAGCCGGTGAAGCGCCAGGTGCGCGCGCTGTCGGCGCAGTTGCGGATGGCCCGGCTGCGGGCCGGGCAGGGGCTGCCGGTGCAGCCGCCGAAACGGCACTTCGTCTTCTCCGGTCCCTCGGGCACGGGCAAGACCACCGTGGCCCGCATACTGGGCCGGGTGTTCTACGCGCTGGGCCTGCTCGGCGGCGACCACCTGGTGGAGGCCCAGCGGTCCGATCTGGTCGGGGAGTTCCTGGGCCAGACCGCGGTCAAGGCCAACGAGCTGATCGACTCGGCGCTGGGCGGTGTGCTGTTCGTCGACGAGGCCTATGCGCTGTCCAACTCCGGTTACAGCAAGGGCGACGCCTACGGCGACGAGGCCCTCCAGGTGCTGCTCAAGCGCGCCGAGGACAACCGGGACCGGCTGGTGGTGATCCTCGCCGGCTATCCCGAGGGCATGGACCGGCTGCTCGCGGCCAACCCGGGTCTCGGCTCGCGCTTCACCACCCGGGTGGACTTCCCGAGTTACCGCCCGGTCGAGCTGACGCGGATCGGCGAGGTGCTGGCCGCGGAGAACGGCGACCACTGGGACGACGAGGCGCTCGACGAGCTGCGCGCGATCAGCGGCCACGTGGTGGAGCAGGGCTGGATCGACGAGCTGGGCAACGGCCGACTGCTGCGCACGCTGTACGAGAAGAGCTGCGCCTACCGCGACCTGCGGCTGTCGGAGTATCCGGCGACGCCGACCCGCGACGAGCTGGCGACGCTGCGGCTGCCGGACCTGATGCAGGCGTACGGCGAGGTGCTGTCGGGCCGCGGCCCCGGCGTCCCGCCGTCCGACCCCGCGGAGTAGCGGGGCCGGACGGCGCGGGCGTCAGCGGACGAGCTCGCCCGGCACCGCGCGCTGCGCGGGGTGCGAGGGGTCCCGCACCTCCCCCACCAGCATCTCCAGGACGTCCTCCAGCGCCACCAGGCCGAGCACCCGGCCGCTCGCGTCGGCGACGGCCGCGAGGTGCGAGGCGGCCCGCCGCATCGAGGTGAGAGCGTCGTCCAGCGGCAGGTCGGCCCGCAGCGTGGTGATGGGCCGCCACAGCCGGCGCGGCACGGGGCGGTCCTGGTCCTCCAGGTCCAGCACGTCCTTGACGTGCAGGTAGCCGAGGTAGCCCGGGCCGGACTCGGCGGCGACCGGGAAGCGCGAGTATCCGGTGCGTACGGTCAGCTCCTCGACCTCCTTCGCGGTCGCGGTGGGGGCCAGGGTGATCAGCTCGTCGGGCGTGAGCAGCACCTCGGTGACCGGACGGCTGCCCAGTTCGAGGGCGTCCTCCAGGCGCTCCTGCTCGTCGGAGTCCAGCAGCCCGGCGCGCCGGGCGTCCTCGACGAGCACCGTCAGCTCGGCACTGGTGAAGACCGACTCGACCTCGTCCTTGGGCTCGACGCGGAAGGCGCGCAGGATGAGCCGGGCGCCGGCCCCGAGGACCACGATGACCGGCTGGAAGACCCGGGCGAAGCCGATGAGTCCGGGGCTGAGCCACAGCGCGGTCTTCTCCGGGTCGGCCATCGCCAGGTTCTTCGGCACCAGCTCGCCGATGACCAGGTGCAGGAAGACCACGAGCGCCAGCGCGAGCACGTAGCCGACCGGGTGGACGAGGTCCTCGGGCATGCGGGCGGCGGAGAAGACCGGCTCCAGCAGGTGCGCGACGGTGGGCTCGGCGACCGCGCCGAGGGTCAGCGAGCAGACGGTGACGCCGAACTGCGCGGCGGCCATCATCTGCGGCAGGTTCTCCAGCCCGTACAGCACGGTGCGGGCGCGGCGGTGGGTCGCGGCGAGCGGTTCGACCTGGCTGCGGCGGACGGAGACCAGGGCGAACTCGGCGCCGACGAAGAAGCCGTTGGCGAGCACCAGCAGCAGCGCGAAGGCCAGCATCAGCACGTTCACCGGCCCTCACCCGCCTCGTCCGCGGCGGCGTCCGGCGCGGGCGCGGTGCGCAGGATGCGCACCCGCTCGGCACGGTGGTGGCCGACCTCGGCGACGCGCAGCCGCCAGCCGGGCAGCTCCGCGGTGTCGCCCACCGCGGGGATCCGCCCGAGCAGGTCGGCGACCAGCCCGGCGACGGTCTCGTACGGGCCCTCGGGCGCCTCCAGGCCGATCCTGGCCAGCGTGTCGATCCGGCAGCCGCCGTCGGCGTCCCACGCGGGACGCCCGTCCTCCGGCGGGGCCTGGGCCAGTTCGGGCAGGTCGACGGCGTCGTGCTCGTCGCGGACCTCGCCGACCAGCTCCTCGACGATGTCCTCCAGGGTGACGACGCCTGCGGTGCCGCCGTACTCGTCGACGACCACGGCGATGGGCTGCTGGCTGCGCAGCAGTTCCAGCAGGGGCTGCGCGGCGAGCGTCTCGGGCACCAGCAGCGGGACGACCGCGATGCGGCTGACGGCGGTCCGGTCGCGCAGCTCGGCGGGCACCGCGAGGGCGTCCTTGAGGTGCACCATGCCGACGATGTCGTCGAGCCGGCCGCGGTAGACGGGGAAGCGGGACAGGCCGGTGGCGCGGGTGAGGTTGAGCACGTCCGCGGCGGTCGCGGTGTCCTCCAGGGCGCTCACCCGCACGCGCGGGGTCATCACGTTCTCCGCGATGAGGTCGCCGAGCGAGAGGGTGCGGACGAACAGGTCGGCGGTGTCCTGTTCGAGCGCGCCGGCCTGCGCGGAGTGCCGGGCCAGCGACACCAGCTCGGTGGGGGTGCGGGCGGAGGCCAGCTCGTCGGCGGGCTCCACGCCGAGCATCCGCACCAGGCGGTTGGCGGCGCCGTTGAGCAGCTCGATGACGGGCCGGAAGGCGCGGGAGAAGGCCCGCTGCGGCCCGGCGACCATACGGGCGACGGCGAGCGGCCGGGAGACCGCCCAGTTCTTGGGGACCAGCTCGCCGATGACCATCTGCACCGCGGACGCGGCCATCATGCCGGCCACCACGGCGATCCCGGGGGCCGCGCCGTGCGGGATGCCCGCGGCCCGGATCGGGCCGGTGAGCAGGTCGGCGAGGGCGGGTTCGGCGAGCATGCCGACGACCAGCGAGGTGATGGTGATTCCGAGCTGGGTGCCGGACAGCTGGAAGGACAGTTTGCGCAGGGCCGCCACGACGCCGGCGGCGCGCCGGTCGCCCTCGGCCGCGGCGCGTTCGGCGGCCGGGCGCTCCACGGTCACCAGGCCGAACTCGGCGGCGACGAAGAAGCCGTTGGCGATGATCAGGACGAAGGCCGCTGCGAGGAGCAGCAGGGACGTGCTCATGAGGCCGCCGCTCCGGGTTTTCGGGCGGGAGGGGCGGCGCTGGTACTACCGGACGGTGCGTCCATCGGGGTGTGGGTGTCACTCCTCGGTCGGGCGGGCAGATCGGCGGGCCGCGCACGTGACGCGCGGCCTCGCTCCAGAGTAGTCAACAGGCCGCCGACCGCGAAGGACGGCGGGGTGTGCCTTCACGGCGGCCTCACCGCGGGCCGGCGCGGGGCCCTGCGTCCGCTTCACCCCGCGTCACGCCCGGTGCCGTGCGCCTCACCGAGCACGGTGACCAGCTCGCGCAGCAGCCGGGCGTCGGCGAGGGCCTGCCGGCGGGCGATGCCGGGCTGGATGCCCATGACGGCGAGCGTGGTGCCGTCGGCGAGGTCCAGGTGCACCCAGGCGTCGCCCGGGCGCAGCCGCACGCCGAGGATCTCCGCCCAGGCCAGCCGCCGGCGGACGATCACGTTGACGACGGTGAGCCCGTCGCGGTCGGCGACCGCCTTGGGGCGGCTGAGCAGTGCGAGGACGCCGAGCGCGAGGACCCCGACGGCGGCGATGCTGACGCGGTCGCCGGTGGTCCACGGCGAGGCGCCCTCGGACGGCATGAGCACGGCGAGGGCGCCGAGCGTGGCGAGCAGCAGGACGCCGACCGTGAGCAGGACCACGCGGGTGAGCAGCGGCCGGAAGGTCACCGGCAGCCGCACGGCGGCGCCGCCGGGGCCGCGGCCTGGCTCGCGGTCCGCGCCGCCGCCGGGCGCGGTCACAGCCGGGCGGCGTGGATGCCGGTGGTGAGGATGGCGCGGGCGCCGAGGTCGTACAGCTCGTCCATGATCCGCTGGGCGTCGTCGGTGGGGACCATGGCCCGCACCGCGACCCAGCCCTCGTGGTGCAGCGGGGAGACGGTCGGCGACTCCAGGCCCGGGGTGAGGGCGACGGCCTGGTCGACGTGCTCGGCACGGATGTCGTAGTCCATCATCACGTAGCGGCGGGCGACCAGGACGCCTTGGAGGCGGCGCAGGAACTTCTGCACCTTCGGGTCGTCGGCGGGCGCGCCGACCGGGCGGACGACGACCGCCTCGGAGGCCATGATCGGCTCGCCGAAGGTCTCCAGGCCGGCGTTGCGCAGCGAGGTGCCGGTCTCGACGACGTCCGCGATGACCTGGGCGACGCCGAGCTGGATCGCGGTCTCCACGGCGCCGTCGAGGTGGACGACGGTGGCGGACACGCCGTTGTCGGCGAGGTGCTTCTCGACGACGCCCTCGTAGGAGGTGGCGACCGTCATGCCGCCGAGGTCGGCGACGCCCGCGGCGGTGCCGGGGCGGGCGGCGTAGCGGAAGGTGGAGCGGGCGAAGCCGAGCTGGAGGATCTCCTCGGCGCTGGCGCCGGAGTCCAGCAGCAGGTCGCGGCCGGTGATGCCGATGTCGAGGCGGCCGGAGGCGACGTAGATGGCGATGTCGCGCGGGCGCAGGTAGAAGAACTCCACGTCGTTGGCGCTGTCGAAGAGCACCAGTTCCTTGGACTCCTTGCGCTGCCGGTAGCCGGCCTCATGGAGCATGGCCGCCGCGGGTCCGGACAGCGAGCCCTTGTTGGGGACGGCGATGCGCAGCATGGGGTGGGGTTCCTTCGCTCGGAGCGGTGTCAGGGGGGTGGTGCGGGGGGTGCGTGCGGGACGCGGACCGACCGTACGGCCCGCGCGCGGACGGCGCGGGCCGCACGGCTCACAGGTGGGCGTACACGTCGTCCAGCGAGATGCCGCGGGCGACCATCATCACCTGGACGTGGTAGAGCAGTTGGGAGATCTCCTCGGCCGTGGCGGCCGGGCCCTCGTACTCGGCGGCCATCCACACCTCGGCGGCCTCCTCGACCACCTTCTTGCCGATCGCGTGCACGCCCTTGCCGACCAGCTCGGCGGTGCGGGACGTGCTGGGGTCGGCCGTGGCGGCCTTGTGCTGCAGCTCGGTGAAGAGCTGCTCGAATGTCTTGTTGGCCATGGTGGTCCTAGCGTACGGGGAAGCGCGGACCGCTCAGCGCCACGGCTCGGATAGTGAACGGATCACGGCCGCGGTGGCCACCGCGGCCGTGACCGCTTCGTGCCCCTTGTCCTCGTTCGACCCGGGAAGTCCCGCGCGGTCGAGCGCCTGCTCCTCGGTGTCGCAGGTCAGCACGCCGAAGCCGACCGGCACCCCGGTGTCCACGGTGACCTGGGTGAGGCCGGCGGTGACGCCCTGCGAGACGTACTCGAAGTGCGGGGTGCCGCCGCGGATGATGACGCCGAGGGCCACCACCGCGTCGTAGCCGCGGGCGGCGGTCGCCTTGGCGACCACGGGCAGCTCGAAGCTGCCCGGCACGCGCAGCAGCGTCGGCTCCTCGATGCCGAGGTCGCGCAGGGCGCGCATCGCCCCGTCCACGAGGCCGTCCATCACCTGCTGGTGCCACTGGGCCGCGATCACCGCCACCCGCAGGTCGCCGCAGTTCTTGACGGTCAGCTCGGGGGCGCCCTTACCGCTCACTTCTCTCCTCGGTGCTCAGTGCCGTTGCCGGCCTCGACGGTGCGGGGGCGGGCCACGGTCTCCAGCCAGGGCAGGTCGTGCCCCATCCGGTCGCGCTTGGTCCGCAGGTACCGCAGATTGTGCTCCCCGGCCCCGACCGGCATCGGCTCGCGTCCGAGGACGTCGAGGCCGTGCCGGACCAGCGCGCCGGTCTTGGCGGGGTTGTTGGTGATCAGCCGCAGCGAGCGGACCCCGAGATCGGCCAGCACCTGCGCGGCGGCGCCGTAGTCGCGCGCGTCGGCGGGCAGTCCGAGTTCGAGGTTGGCGTCCAGGGTGTCGCGGCCGCGCTCCTGGAGTTCGTAGGCGCGCAGCTTGGACAGCAGGCCGATGCCCCGGCCCTCGTGGCCGCGCAGGTACAGCACCACGCCGCGGCCCTCGCCGGCGATCCGCCGCAGCGCCTCCTGCAGTTGCGGGCCGCAGTCGCAGCGCTGCGAGCCGAAGACGTCGCCGGTCAGGCACTCGGAGTGGACGCGCACCAGCACGTCGGTGCCGTCCCCGAGGTCACCGGCGACCAGCGCGATGTGCTCGACGCCGTCGGCGGTGCTGCGGTAGCCGTAGGCGCGGAAGTCGCCGTAGGCGGTGGGCAGCGTCGTGGCGGCCTCGCGGCGCACGGTCGGCTCGGCGGAGCGGCGGTAGGCGATCAGGTCCTCGATGGAGATGATGGCCAGGCCGTGCTTGCGGGCGAAGGGCACCAGGTCGGGCAGCCGGGCCATGGTGCCGTCCTCGCGGGCGATCTCGACGATCGCCGCGGCCGGGCGCAGCCCGGCGAGCCGGGCGAGGTCCACTCCGGCCTCGGTGTGGCCGGCGCGGGTGAGCACGCCGCCGCTGCGGGCGCGCAGCGGGAAGACGTGGCCGGGGCGGACGAAGTCGGCGGGCACGCTGGTGGACTCGGCCAGCAGCCGGATGGTGGTGGCGCGGTCCGCGGCGGAGATGCCGGTGGTCACGCCGTGCGCGGCCCCCGCGTCGACCGAGACGGTGAAGGCGGTGCGCATGGACTCGGTGTTGGAGTCCACCATCTGCGGCAGCTCCAGCCGGTCCAGGTCCGGCGCCTCCATCGGCACGCAGATCAGCCCGCGGCACTCGGTCATCATGAACGCCACGGTCTCCTGGGTGATCTTCTCGGCGGCGACGACGAGATCCCCCTCGTTCTCCCGGTCCTCGTCGTCGACGACGACGACCGGGCGGCCCGCCGCGATGTCCGCGATCGCCCGCTCCACCGGGTCCAGGCGCAGATCCTCGCCGTCGAACCAGTCGTCCTGCAGTGCGGTCACGGCACTCATGCCGTCACTCCTTCCGCGACGGTGCTGCTCGGGCGGACCCGGGAGCCGGCGTCGGGCCGGCGGGTCTGCTGCCACCAGGCGTACATCCCGGCGACGACCAGGACGAAGTAGACGATGTAGACCAGGCCCGAGAAGGGCAGGCCGCTGTGGAAGTTGAGCGGCACCCCGACCACGTCGACGGCCAGCCAGGCGAACCAGAACTCGACCCAGCCGCGTGCCTGGGCGTACATCGCGGCGAGCGTGCCGGTGAAGATGTACGCGTCCGGCCACGGGTTCCACGACAGGGACGGGTAGGCCAGGAAGAGCCCGGCGACCGCCGCGGTGCCGGCGCCGGTGGCGACGGCCAGCACGGCGCGCTCCCGCCAGGTGGCGAAGCGGATCGCGACCCGCCCGGCGTCGTCGGTGCGGCCGCCGCGCCAGCGGAACCAGCCCCACACCGCGACCGTGACGACCACGAACTGCTTGCCGACGCCGCCCCCCAGGTGCGCCGACCAGAACGCGGCGACCAGCACCACGCCGGACAGCAGCTGGACGGGCCAGGTCAGCATCGCCCGCCGCCAGCCCAGCGCGAGGGCGGCCAGGCCCAGCAGGTTGCCGATCATGTCGGACCACATGACGTGCTGGTCGAAGGCGGTGAACGCCTCGCTGTTCAGCCAGTGCAGGGCGCTCATCGCACGTCTCCCGCGGTTCCGGGGGCCGCCGCGCCGAGCATGCGCTCGACGTACTTGGCGATGACGTCGACCTCCAGGTTGACCGGGTCGCCGGGCTGCTTCACGCCGAGCGTGGTCAGCTCCAGGGTGGTCGGGATGAGGCTGACGGTGAAGAAGTCGGCGGCGGCCTCGACGACGGTGAGGCTGATGCCGTCGACGGTGATCGAGCCCTTCTCGACGACGTACCGCGACAGCTCGGCGGGCAGCGAGATCCTCACGATCTCCCAGTGCTCGCCCGGGGTGCGCTCCAGCACCGTGCCCGTGCCGTCGACGTGCCCCTGCACCAGGTGCCCGCCGAGCCGGCCGCCGAGGGCCATCGGGCGCTCCAGGTTGACGCGCGAGCCGGGGCGCAGCGCGCCGAGGCTGGAGCGCTTGAGCGTCTCGTCCATGACGTCGGCGGTGAAGCTGCCGTCGCCGAGGTCCACGACGGTCAGGCACACCCCGTTGACGGCGATCGAGTCGCCGTGCTTCGCCCCTTCGGTGACGACGGGTCCGCGGACGGTGAAGCGGGCGGCGTCGGACTGCTCCTCCACCGCGGTGATCTCACCCAGTTCTTCGACGATTCCGGTGAACACGTCACTTCTCCTGTGCAGCAGTGGGGACGGCGGTGATACGCAGGTCTGGCCCGAGGCGGGCGACGTCGGTCACGTCGAGCCGCAACGCCTGCGCGAGGGTGCTGATTCCGGCCGGGCCGAGGGCGTTCGGTCCCGCGCCCAGCAGCGCGGGCGCGAGGTAGCCGACGACGGTGTCGACGGCGCCGGCCGCCACGAAGGCGCCGGCGAGCGTCGGCCCGCCCTCCAGCAGGACGGAGCGGACCCCGCGGGCGTGCAGCTCGGCGAGCAGCGCCGTCACGTCCAGCCCGCGGGAGGCGCCGGCAGCAAGGCCGGGCGCGTAGGGCAGGCGTACGACCTCCGGGCCGTCGAGGGCGTCGAGGTGGGAGGTGTCGGCGTCCTTGGCGACGGCGACGAGGGTGGGTGCGGCGTCGTCCAGGACGCGCGCGGTGGTGCGGATGCGGGCGCGGGTGTCGACGACGACCCGCAGCGGCTGCACGGCCCCTTCGACGCCGCGCACCGCGAGGTGCGGGTCGTCGGCCAGCAGTGTGCCGGAGCCGGCGACGACCGCGTCGGCCTGCGCGCGCAGCCGGTGCACGTCGGCACGGGACTGCTCGGAGGTGATCCAGCGGCTGCTGCCGTCCGCGGCGGCGACCCGGCCGTCCAGGGTGGCCGCGTACTTCCACAGCACGTAGGGGCGGCCGCGGCGCACCGAGGTGAGCCACGCGGTGTTGACGGCCTCGGCCTCGGCGGCGAGCAGCCCGCTCTCGACGTCCACGCCCGCGGCGCGCAGCGTCGCGGCGCCGCCGGACGCGGTGGGGCTGGGGTCGGCGACGGCGTAGACGACCCGGGCGATCCCGGCGGCGACGAGCGCCCGGGCGCAGGGGCCGGTGCGGCCGGTGTGGTTGCACGGTTCGAGGGTGACGACGGCGGTCCCGCCGCGGGCCGCGGCACCGGCCGCCTCCAGGGCGTGGACCTCGGCGTGCGGGCCGCCGGCCTTGCGGTGCCAGCCCTCGCCCGCGGGCCTGCCGGCCGCGTCGAGGATCACGCAGCCGACGACGGGGTTGGGGGCGGTCGCGCCGAGGGCGCGTGCGGAGAGCGCGACGGCTCGGCGCATCGCGTCGGTTTCCGTGGTGGTGGCCACCGGGTCCTCCTGCCGCTTCGGGCACGGACTCCGGGGCTTCAGCGCGCGTACACGCCCGGGCACCCCACCTTGCTGCCGGCAGGCCTCCTGCGACCTGCCGCCGTGGCGGCGCACCGTCGTGAACGCACGCCGCGCACTGCCTCCCATCCGGACTTTCACCGTCGGTCCAGGAATTTCACCTGGTCAACCGGCCACTGGATGCGGCCGGGTCGCGGACTGTAACCGCCGGTTCGGAATTACACCGACCCCGGAGTGCGCGTACGTCACTAAGTACGCCCCCAGTCTGCCACGCCTGACCCGTACCGCTCCAGGGCGTTTCCGGGCGGCCCCGCCCCGGCGGATGTGTGTTCCGCCACTGCGCCGCCCGGTGCACGCGTGCGCCGCCCCCGCCGGGGGCGCCCGCCCGGGGGTGCGCGGGCCTCCCCGGCCGCCGCGCCGGGACGTCAGCCCGGGACGTCAGCCCGCCGGGGCGAAGACCGCTTCCTGGGCCGAGTCCATCGCCGTGATCACCGCGCCGCGCAGGATGGGGCCGGACGGGATCGCGGTGGGCACCACCGTGGTCCGCAGCGGGGAGAGCCGGGCCAGGCGGTCGCCGACGCGGTCGGCGAGGTCCTGGCCGCCGGCCGCGCCGACCTCGCCGGCCAGCACCAGCAGGCCGGGGTCGAGGACCGCGCAGATCGCGGCGACGCCCACCGCGATCCGGTGGGCCAGCTCGTCGAGGAAGCCGGGGTTCCCGGCCTGCACCGCCGACGCGGCGGCCGCCGCGTCGGCGGGGGCCGCGGTGCGGATGCCGTGCTCGCGCGCCAGCGCGCACACCGCGCGGCTGCCGGTGAGACCGTGGTAGCCGTCGTCGCAGTTGGTGGCGGTGGGCAGCCGCCCGCTGGTGGACACCGGCAGGAAGCCGACCTCGCCGGCGCCGCCGGAGAAGCCGCGCCGCAGCCGCCCGTCGAGGACGAGGGCGGCTCCGACACCGCCGCCGATCCACAGCAGCACGAACGTCTCGTCCGGCGCGCCGCCGCGCACCCGCTGCTCGGCGACCGCGGCGAGGTTGACCTCGTTCTCCAGCAGCACCGGCACGCCGATCCTGCGCCGTACCTCGTCGACGAGGTCGCCGTGCCAGGTGGGCAGCTCGCCGGTGACGGCGAGCCGTCCGGTGACCGGGTTGACCAGCCCGGGGGCGCCGCAGGCGACGGTGTGCAGGGCGGTGCCGGAGGCGGCGCCCAGCAGCAGCTGCACGCCGCGCTCGACGGTGGCGGCGGGGTCGGCGTCCGGTGCGACGGCCAGCGCGGCCCGGGTGACGGTGTGGCCGAGGAGGTCGGCGATCTCCACCCCGATGCTGTCGACCCGTACGTCGAGCCCGGCGACGTGCGCCCGGTCGGCGACGATGCCGTAGACCCGCGCGTTGGGCCCGCGGCGGGCGGCGCCGGACTCGCCGACGACCTCGATCAGTCCGGATTCCTGGAGGCGCTCGACGAGATCGGCGACGCTGGGCCGGGAGAGCCCGGTCAGCTCCTTCAACTGCGCGGCGGTGAGCGGCCCCTCCTGCTGGAGCAGGCGCAGGGCGAGCCGGTCGTTGATGGCCCGGGCCGTACGCGGTGACGCGTTCCTGGCGGGGTGCGCGCGGGTGGCGGTCATGCGGGGGATCCTTCCAGACCGGTGGCTTCCCGGGGCTTAACTTTCAGGCAGGCTTCCTGATAGTTTACGCACCATGACGACGCGTGCCCCTGACCCCAGCTGGACGCCCGCCCGGGTGCGCCGCTCCCATCTGGCGATCGCCACGGTCTTCGCGGTGCACGGCGCCGTGCAGGGAACGTTCGCCACCCGCATCCCGTGGATCAAGGACCACCTGGGGCTCAGCGCGGGCGAACTCGGCATCGCGCTCGTCTGCCCGGCGATCGGCTCGGTGCTGATGATGCCGCTGGCCGGCCGGCTGATGCACCGGCTGGGCTCGCGCGCCGCGCTGCGGGCACTGCTCGCGCTGTGGTGCGCGGTGCTCGTGCTGCCGCCGCTCGCACCCGGGCTGCCCTTCCTGTGCCTGGCACTGCTGGCGTTCGGCGCCAGCGCCGGCATGGCGGACGTCGTGATGAACGCGGTCGGCGTCGCCGTGGAGGAGCGCAAGGGCAAGTCGATCATGTCCGGCCTGCACGGCATGTGGAGCGTCGGCACGCTGGTCGGCGCCGCGGTCGGCGTGCCCGCCGCGCACGCCCGGCTGGACGGGCGCGTCCACCTCGGGGTGGTCGCCGCGGTGCTGGTGGCCGGCGCGCTGCTGCTGTGCTCGCAGGTGCCCGACCTGCGCCCGGCGGCCGACGAGGAGGCGCCGCCGCGCTTCGCGCTGCCGCCGAGGTCCGCGCTGGTGATCGGCGCGATCGGCTTCTGCGGCGTCTTCGCCGAGGGCGGCACCGCCGACTGGTGCGCGGTCTTCCTGCGCGACGTCGCGAACGCCTCGCCCGCGGTGGCGGCGCTCGCCTACACCGCCTTCTCCTGCACCATGGCCACCGCCCGGCTGCTGGGCGACATCGCGGTCCGCCGGCTCGGCGCCGTCACCGCGATCCGGGTGGGCGGCGTGATCGCCACCGCCGGCGGCCTGCTGGTGGTGTTCGCCCACGCCCCGGCCCCGGGCATCGCGGGCTTCGCACTCATCGGCATCGGCATCTCCGTGGTGGTGCCGCTGTGCTTCGCGGCCGCCGGGCGCAGCGGGACCAACCCGGCGCGCACGATCGCGGGCGTCGCGACCGTCACGTACACCTCGGGCCTGGTGGCCCCCGCCGCGATCGGCGGCATCGCCGGGGCGTCGTCGCTGACCGCCTCCTTCGGCCTGGTCACGGTGCTGACGCTGGGCCTCGTGCTCGGCGCGGGCGTGGTCGGGACGCACGGCGGTGCGCGTGCGGGGGCGGCCGCAGCCGCGCCCGAACCGGCGGCGTCGGTGGCCGCCGACTGAGCCCGCCGGGGGGCGGGGCCCCGACCGGAGTGGGAGCCGGTCCGGTGTCATCCGCCCCCCGGCGCATCCCCTTCCCCGCGGTGGGCGTCGTCCGCGGCCGAGGGGGAGGCCGTCCGCAGGCCGGCGGGCGCGGCCAGGCGCAGCGCGTGGTAGCCGGCCAGCACCAGAACGGTGCCCAGCGCGATGCCGCTGAGCGAGAAGGTGTCGGTGATCTTCAAGGTGACGTTGCCGATGCCCGCGACGACGCCGCCCGCGATCGGCACCAGGTTGACCGGGTTGGCCAGGTCGACCCGGTTCTCCACCCAGATGCGCGCGCCGAGCAGGCCGATCATGCCGTAGAGGATGACGGTGATGCCGCCCAGCACCCCGCCGGGGATCGCCGCGATCACGGCGCCGAACTTGGGGCACAGGCCGAAGAGGACCGCGAAGCCGGCGGCCGCCCAGTAGGCGGCGGTGGAGTAGACGCGGGTCGCGGCCATCACGCCGATGTTCTCGGCGTAGGTGGTGGTGGCCGGGCCGCCCAGGGCGCTGGAGAGCACGGTGGTGCCGCCGTCCGCGGCGATGGCGGTGCCGAGCACCGGGTCCAGCCGGTCTCCGGTCATCTCGCCCACCGCCTTGACGTGCCCGGCGTTCTCCGCGACGAGGGCGATCACCACCGGCAGCGCGACGAGCACCGCGGAGCCGTCGAAGGAGGGCGCGTGGGTGCTGGGCCAGCCGAACCAGGCGGCGTGGCCCACCTCGTGCAGGTCCAGCCGCCAGTGGCCGCCGGTGCTGCCCGCCGGGGTGTGCCGGACACCGATCTGGCCGAAGACGCGGTCGAAGAGCCACGAGACGCCGTAGCCGAACAGCAGCCCGAGGAAGATCGCGATCCGGCCGGCGAAGCCGCGCAGCCCGACGAGCGCGAAGCCGGTGAACAACAGCGTCAGCAGTGCGGTCCACTGGTCCTGCGGCCAGTACGTCCCCGCGGCGACGGGCGCGAGGTTGAAGCCGATGAGCAGCACCACCGCGCCGGTCACCGGCGGCGGCAGCACCGCGTGCACCACGCCCGGGCCGAGCGCGCGCACCGCGAGGCCGCACGCGCACAGCACCGCGCCGACGACCAGCAGCGCGCCGGTGAGGGTCGCGCTGTCACCGCCCTGCGCGCGGATGGCCGCGGCCACGCCGACGAAGGACAGACTGCTGCCCAGGTAGCTGGGGACGCGCCCGGCGGTCGCGAGCAGGAAGAGCACGGTGGCGACGCCGGACATCAGCACGGCCAGGTTGGGGTCCAGCCCCATCAGCACCGGGGCCACGAAGGTCGCGCCGAACATCGCGACGACGTGCTGCGCTCCCAGCCCCACGGTGCGGCCCCAGCCGAGCCGTTCGCCGGGCGCGACCACCTCGCCCGGGCGCGGGCTGCGGCCGTCACCGTGCACCGTCCAGCCCACTCCGCGCACCATGTGCCCCGCTCCTCGCCGCCGACCCCGCCGTGTGCGTCCTCAACGTAAGCGGCCGGTGGCGGGCGGCACGGACGCGGGAGGGCCGCACCGCGGTGTTCATACGGTCGGCGCACACGCCGTGCCGGGGGGAGGACCTGCCGCGCGGAACGGTCACGCCGCGGCCGGTCAGTGGTTCGGCGGACGCGCACGGGGGAATCGCGCCCGCCGAACCGAGGACCACGTTACCGGCGCCTGCCGCCCGGAAGGGAGCCCGCAACGGGCAATTCATTCCGCGGGATTACGCCATGGCACAGGCGCGCATTCACCTGCCCTGCCCCGCCGGGCAGTTGACCGGCCGTCAGGCTGTTCCGGCCAGAACAGCAGTACGATCAGCGGGCCGTCAGATCCTGCAGTCCGACCACCCGCAGGAGCTGTAGCCGCTCGTACGACCGGCTGCCCGGCCGCGCGGTGTAGACGATGAGCTGCTGGTCGTGCCCGGCGCTCAGGAGCACCTCGCAGTCCAGCGTCAGCTCTCCCACCACCGGGTGCAGGAAGCGCTTGGCGTCGGAGCGCCGGAGCGCGACGTGGTGCTCGTCCCACAGCCGCGCGAAGTCCTCGCTGACCGCGCGCAGCTCGGCAACCAGCGCCGCGGCGCGCGGGTCGTCGGGCCGGGAGGCGAGCACGGCGCGCAGGTTGGCCACGCTCGCGCGGGCGAGGTGCTCGCGGTCCTCCGGGGGGAAGAGCTCGGCGGCGGACGGGTCGGTGAACATGCGGCGCATCAGGTTGCGCATCGCCGGCGGCCGGGCCGACGCGTCGCCGCTGAGCGCCACGGACATCGCGTTCTGCGCGAGGACGTCGCCGATGTCGCTGACGACCTGGGCAGGCGTGTCGTGCAGCCGGTCCAGGACCAGCAGCAGCCCGGGGCGTACGTGCCCGCTGCCGGCGGTCTCGCGCGGCGGCTCCTCCCCGCTCAGGTGGAAGAGGTGGTCGCGCTCGTCGGCGGTCAGCCGCAGCGCGCGGGCCAGGGTGGTGAGCATCTGCCGCGACGGCCGCGGGCCGCGGGCCTGCTCCAGCCGGGTGTAGTAGTCCACCGACATACACGCCAGCTGGGCCACCTCCTCCCGGCGCAGCCCCGGGGTGCGGCGCCGGGGGCCGCCGGTGAGGCCCACGTCGGCGGGTGACAGGCGGGCGCGGCTGCGGCGCAGGAAGTCGGCGAGTTCGGGTCGGTCCACCTCTCCAGGATGCGGCCGCCCGCCGGCGCTATCCAGGGAGTGCCACTCCCTGGATCGGCAGGTCTCTCCCGGCCCGGGCGGCACCGCCGCAGGGTGGGGGGCGCCGGCGGGCCTTCCGCCCGCCGCGCAGGACCACAGGAGGACACCATGAGGATTCTGGTCACCGGGGCCACCGGCCAGGTCGGCCGCCGCTTCGTCCCGCGGCTGCTGCAGCGCACCGGCCCGGACGACGCCGTACGCGTCCTGGTCCGCGACGAGGCGCGGGCCGAGCCGCTGGCCCGGGCGGGCGCGGAACTGATGGCCGGCGACCTGCGCGAGCCGGCGGACGCCCGCAGGGCCCTGGAGGGCGCCGACGCGGTCGTGAACGTCGCCGCGGCCTTCCGCGGCGTGCCGGACGACGAGTGCCGGGCCGTCAGCCGGGACGCCGCCGTCACCCTCGGCGAGGCCGCGGTCGCGGCGGGCGTCAGCCGCTTCGTCCAGGTCAGCACCAACCTCGTCTACGGCACCGGGCACGGCAGGCCGTCGGTCGAGGACGACGGCCCGGTCACCGGCGGGCAGATGTGGGGTGCATACCCGGCGGCGAAGAAGGAGGCCGAGGACCGGCTGCTGGCGCTGCACCGGGACAGCGGCCTCGACGTGCGGGTGGCCCGGCTCGCCTTCGTCTACGGCGAGGGCGACCCGCACCTGGCGAACTCGCTGCACTGGGCCGGCGACTGGGCGGCGCACATGCGCCTCCAGATGGTGCACCACGCCGACGTGGCGCAGGGCATCCTGCGCGTCCTGTACGCGCCGGGCATCGCGGGCCGCGTCTACAACGTCGCCGACGACGCCCCGGTCTCGGCGGCCGAACTGCACTGGCTGAACGGCGTGCCCGTGCCCGAGGGCAGTGCGGACCGCACGGTGGAGCACCCCTGGGAGGGCGTCGTCTCCACCGTCCGCATCCGCGACGAGCTGGGTTACCGCCCGCTCTTCCCGTCGGTGTGGACGGCCCGCGACGCGGGCGCGCTCTAGCGGTGTCCCGGGCACCGGCCACCCGCACGGGTGGCCGGGGGCCGTGTCGCGGTGCGCCGTGCGGGAGGTGCCGCGCGGGCGCGGCCAGACTGGGACGCATGACGACCGACGTAGCCGCCGTGCTGGAGCGCATGCGGGCCACCGACGCGGGCCTGCCGTACGGGGACGGCGTCGCCGTCTTCACCCGGGTCTACGCCTGCGTGACGGGGGAGGTCGAACGGCGGCTCGCGGGAGGGGAGTTCACGGACCGGGCGGTGGCCGCGCGGCTCGCGGTGCGCTTCGCCGGGCGCTACCTCGCGGCGGTCGAGGACGACGCGGCGGGCCGCCGTCCGCCCGCGTGCTGGCGCCCGCTGTTCACACTGCGCGCCCACCCGGGCGTCCGGCCGCTGCAGTTCGCGCTGGCCGGCATCAACGCCCATGTCGGGCACGACCTGGCGCTCGCGGTGCTCGACACCTGCCGCGCCACCGGGCTCGGGATCGGCGCGCTCGAAGCGGACTTCGACCGGATCGGCGAGGTGCTCACCGCGATCGAGGAGCGGGTCCGGGAGGACCTGATGCCCGGGCCGGACCTGCTGGAGGCCGCCGACCCGCTCACCCACCTCGTCGGGTCCTGGTCGCTGGCCCGGGCCCGGGACGCGGCCTGGGCGGCGGCCCGGCTGCTGTGGGCGCTGCGCGACTCGCCGGCCGCGTACGACGAGTGCGTGAGCCGGCTGGACGCGGGCGTGGGCCTGGTCGGCCGCCTGCTGCTGACGCCCGCCCGCTGCGGGCGTCAGTCGTCGGGCAGCAGCACCGGGGCCAGCTCCTCGTAGCGGTCGCCGGGTCCGGGGTTGAGCGGGTCGGTGGCGCCGCCGAGGTGGTGCATGACGCCCCACACCGCGTTGAGCGCGGTCTGCACCGCGCCCTCGGCCCAGCCGGCGGTCCAGGAGATGTCGTCGCCCGCGAGGAAGAGGCCGCGCCGGTCGGCGGGCAGCGCGTCCTGCATGAAGTGCGTGAACAGCCGCCGCTGGTAGCGGTAGTGGCCGGGCAGGTTCGCCTTGAAGGCGCCCATGAAGTACGGCTCGTTCTCCCAGGAGACGGTCACCGGGTTGCCGATGACGTGCTTCCTGATGTCGACGCCCGGGTAGATCTCGGCGAGGGAGCCGAGCATCACCTCCATGCGCTCGTGCGCGCTCAGCGGCAGCCATTTGAGGCTGTCGTCGCACCAGGTGTACGACAGGCAGATCGCGGCCGGCCGGTCCGGCCCCTGCTCCAGCAGGTAGGTGCCGCGGGTCATCCGGTCGGTGAGCGTCATCGACATCACGTCCCGCCCGGTGCGCGGGTCCTTGTCGCGCCAGAAGGGCCGGTCGACGGGCACGAAGAGCTTGCTGGACGCCATGTAGTGGGTGCGCTCGACGGCCGTCCAGTGGTCGATCGGGAAGAGCGCGTCGTCGCACGCGATCTTGGACAGCAGCATCCAGCTCTGCGCGGTGAAGACCACTGCCTTGTACGAGCGGATGTCGCCGGTGGCGTCGGTGACGGTGATGCGGTTGCCCGAGGTGCGGTGCAGCCCGGTGACCGCCGGGCGCGGCCTCCCGCCGTCGTGCAGCGAGGCCGGCGAGGTGCCGCGGGGCCAGTGCACGGGCTTGTCGGGCGCCATCTCCCACAGCCGCAGCGGCAGTTGCCGGCTGCCGCCGTCGATGCTGCGGTGGTCGTCGTCGGCGCCGGTGTAGACGACCCGCAGGATCTCCAGGATCGAGTTGGGGAAGTCGGTGTCCCAGCCGCCGGTGCCGAAGCCGACCTGCCCGAAGATCTCCCGGTGCCGGAAGGAGCGGAAGGCGGGCGAGTCGCACAGGAAGCCGTAGAAGGTCTGGTTGTCCAGCCGCTCCACGAGCGCGGACCACATCCGGCGGATCTCGGGGACGTCCCGCTCGCGCAGCGCGCGCTGCATCGCGGAGAAGTCGGCGCCCTCCTCCAGGCAGGCGTTCCAGGCGTGCATCACCTGGTGGTAGACCTCGGGGAGATCCTCCAGGCACGTGGCGTAGTGCGTCCGGCCCTTGAGGTCGACGACGGTCGACGGGGTCGCGGGCGCCAGCGGGTTGGGGAAGGGCGAGCTCGTCAGGCCGGCCAGGTCCGCGTAGTGCCAGAAGGCGGTGGAGGACGGCGGGAAGCGCATCGCGCCCATCTCGGCGGTCAGTTCCGGGTCGCAGCCGTCGAAGCCGACCGTGCGCAGCCGCCCGCCGATCCGGTCCGCCTCGTAGACGACCGGCCGCAGTCCCATGGACAGCAGCTCGTACGCCGCCACCATCCCGGACAGGCCGCCGCCGACGACCGCGACCTCGGTGCCGTGCTCGGCCGGCGGCACCGCGCCGAGCCCCGCCGGGTGGGCGAGGAAGTCGTCGTAGGGGAAGGGGAAGTCGGGGCCGGACATCGTGATGGGCGGCTGGGTCTGCGCCTCGATGTGCTGCTCGTCGTGGACGGCGGTGGGCACGGACGTCATGCGCGGGGGCTCCTGGCGGTGAGGTTGCGGTAGAGGTCGGGCCTGCGGTCGTCGAGGTACGGCGTGGCCGCGCGCGCCCCGGCGATCCGCGCCGGGTCGGCGTCGCCGAACAGCACGCCGGGTCCCGCCCCGGCCCGCGCGGCGACCTCGCCGTCGGGCCCGGCGAGGCAGCTCAGCCCGGCGAAGTCGTAGCCGCCCTCCGGACCGCAGCGGTTGGCGTACGCGACGAACAGCCCGTTCTCGTACGCCCTCGCCGGCACGAGCAGCCGCGGCACGGCCTCGTACGGGCGCATCAGCGCGGTCGGCACCGCCAGCACGTCCGTGCCGGCCAGGGCGTGCGCCCGCACGGCCTCCGGGAACTCCACGTCGTAGCAGACGAGCAGGCCGATCACGAGGCCGTCCAGTTCGGCCTGCACGACCGGCTCGGCGCCGGGCGTGAAGGCGGCGCGCTCACCCTCCCCGTACAGATGCGTCTTGCGGTACGTGGCCCTCGCGGCGCCGTCCGGACCGACGAGCCGGACGGCGTTGCGGACGGTGTCCCCGTCACGCTCGGGCCAGCCGTACACCACGGCGAGCCCGTACTCCGCGGCGACGCGGGCGGCGCACTCCGCGGCGGGCCCGTCCGCGGGCTCCGCCAGCTCCGCCGCCCGCCGGCCCAGCACGTAGCCGGTCCAGGACAGCTCGGGCGCGACCATGAGCCGCGCCCCGCCGCGAGCCGCCTCGCGGGCCGCCGCCTCGAACGCCGCCCCGCCGGGCCCCACCCCCTGAGCCAGCGCGATGCGCACCCTCGTGCTCCTTCTTTCCGCAGGTCACCCCGTATGCCTCGACGCTACGTACCGCCTGCGGCGCACTCAAGACCCATCCTTTGCGCGCCGGTGAGCGATCCGTTGCGTGTTCCGCCGCGCCGCCGGTGATCCGTTGCGCGGGCGGGGCAGGGGCGCACCGCGCCGCCCCCCGCACACGGGAGCGCCCGGTCTCCGGGGGGCCGGAGACCGGGCGGGGGGACCGCCGGGGAGGCGGTCAGGGGGTGTCACCCGGGAGGGGGTCCGAGGGGGACTCCATGTCCGTCTCGATCTTCTCCCGCCGTACGCGCCCGCGTACCTTCTTCTGCTCCACGTGCTCCTCCACCCGCATCCGGACCCGCTCCTTGGGGACGACCTCCGTCTCGACGACGGGGCTCTCCTCGTGCAGGGTCACGTAGCGCTCGGCCTCGCTGATCTCGCGGCCGGAGCGCAGGGCCTCGCGCTCGGAGGCGCTGATCGGCTCGCGCTCGACCTTGACCTCCTCGTGGCGGACGGGGACGGTCTGCTCGACCTCCTCGACCTCGACGTACTTGCGCAGCTGCGCCTTGCCCGAGGCGTGCCGTTCGACCCTGACGTGCATCTCCTCCTCGGAGCGCGTCAGGGCCTCGCCCTCGGCCCCGGCGGCGACACCGCGCTCGGGGGCACCCGTGCGGCCGGGCATCCCGGCGGCGCCGATCCCGGTCCCGGCGCCCGCGTTCGCGGCGGCGGACTTCTCGTCCGTCCCGGCCCCGGTGTCCCGGGCGGAGCGCCTCGTGCCCGCGGCGGCGCCCGCCGCCCCTCCGGCGGCCGCGGCCCTGCCCGGGGCACCGGCGGACTCGCCCTTGTCGCCGCTGCGCTCGATGCCGTAGTAGCGGTAGAGGTGCTGCTCCTCCTCGACCGACAGGTGGCCTCCGGAGTCGACGTCCACGTTGGGCGCGCCCTTGATCTTCTCCCGCGCGTACGGCACCTCCAGGTGGTCCTGGACAAGCCGCGCGGAACGGGTCGGCACGAAGGTCTCGTTGCTGCCGAAGAACCCGGTCTTGACCGTCACCCACTCGGGATTTCCGGTGTTGTCGTCCAGGTACATGTGCTTGGCGTCGCCGACCTTCTTGCCCTCGGCGTCGTGGACCGGATGGCCCACCACCTGGGGTATCTGTTCGCGCGTGATCATGTCGCCTCCTCGGGGCTGCCGTGACCTGGGAACGGTCAATGAACGGATTACCCCGGACGGCCCGGCAAAACCTGCCGAACCAGACATTTTGCCCAGCCGCCCGTATCGCACGGCGGAAACACGGGCCGGCTCATCCGGGACTGCCCGCCCCGTAGCGGCGCAGCAGCGGTGAGAGCACCAGCACCGACTTGGTCCTCGTCACGAAGGGCTCACCGGCGATGCGCTCCAGCACCTGCTCGAAGTGCCGCACGTCGGCGGCGAAGACCTGCACCACCGCGTCCGCCTCACCGGTCACGGTCGAGGCGGACGCCACCTCGGGGTAGCGGGCCAGGCCCCGCCGGATGTCGTCGGGCGAGGTGTTGTGGCGGCAGTACAGCTCCACGAGGGCCTCGGTCTGCCAGCCGAGGGCGGCCGGGTCGACGCGTACGGTGAAGCCGGTGATCGCCCCCGCCGCCCGCAGCCGGTCGACCCGGCGCTTGACGGCGGGGGCCGACAGGCCCACCTCGGCGCCGATGTCGGCATAGGTGCGGCGGGCGTCGGCGGCCAGCGCGTGGACGATGCGTTCGTCGAGTTCGTTCAGCGGCACGAGGCCCGACGCTACCGCCGGCTACTGCCAGCTGGCGTGCAGGGGCTTGCCCTCGGCGTAGCCGGCGGCGCTCTGGACACCGACGATCGCGTTGCGCTCGAACTCCGCGAGTGAGCCCGCGCCCGCGTATGTGCACGAGCTGCGGACCCCGGCGATGATCGAGTCGACCAGGTCCTCCACGCCCGGCCGCACCGGGTCGAGGTACATGCGGGAGGTGGAGATGCCCTCCTCGAAGAGCCCCTTGCGGGCCCGGTCGTACGCCGACTCCTCGGCGGTGCGGTTGCGGACCGCGCGGGCCGAGGCCATGCCGAAGGACTCCTTGTACAGCCGGCCGTCCGCGGCCTGCTGGAGGTCGCCGGGCGACTCGAACGTCCCGGCGAACCACGAGCCGACCATGACGTTGGAGGCGCCCGCCGCGAGGGCCATCGCGACGTCCCGCGGGTGCCGCACACCGCCGTCCGCCCACACGTGCCTGCCGTGCCGGCGCGCCTCGGCGGCGCACTCCAGGACGGCGGAGAACTGCGGGCGGCCCACCCCCGTCATCATCCGGGTGGTGCACATCGCGCCGGGGCCGACGCCCACCTTGACGATGTCCGCGCCCGCCTCGATCAGGTCCCGGGTGCCCTCGGCCGACACCACGTTGCCCGCGACGACCGGCACCCGCGGATCGAGGGCGCGGACGGCGCGGACGGCGGCGAGCATCGACTCCTGGTGGCCGTGCGCGGTGTCCACCACGAGGGTGTCCGCCCCGGCGTCGAGCAGCTGCGCGGCCTTGCCCGCCACGTCGCCGTTGATGCCCACGGCGGCGGCGATGCGCAGCCTGCCCCCGGCGTCGACGGCGGGCTCGTAGAGCGTGGCGCGCAGCGCGGCGGTCCGGGTGAGGATGCCGGCGAGCCGGCCGTCCGCGTCGACCGCGGGAGCGAGCTTGCGGTGGGCGTCCTCCAGCCGGTTGAAGGCGTCCCGCGGGTCGATGCCCGCGTCCAGCACCAGCAGGTCGGTGGACATCACCTCGGACAGCTGGGTGAAGCGGTCCACGCCCGTCAGGTCCGACTCGGTCACCACGCCGACCGGGCGGCCGTCCTCGACCACCACGCCCGCGCCGTGCGCCCGCTTGGGCAGCAGCGACAGCGCGTCGGCGACGGTCTGGCCGGGGGCGAGCGTGATCGGGGTGTCCAGCACCAGGTGGCGCTGCTTGACGTAGCCGATCACGTCGGCCACGACGTCGAGGGGAATGTCCTGCGGGATGACGGCCAGGCCGCCGCGGCGGGCGATGGTCTCGGCCATCCGGCGGCCGGCGACGGCGGTCATGTTGGCGACCACCAGCGGGATCGTGGTGCCCGTCCCGTCGGGCGACCGGAGGTCCACGCCTTGCCGGGAGCCCACCGCGCTGCGGCTGGGCACCATGAAGACGTCGTCGTACGTCAGGTCGTACGGAGGCTGAACATCATTGAGGAAACGCACGTACTTCATATTTGCATGCGCAGGCCAGCAGTGCCTACGGAGGAACGTCCGGCTCTTGGCCGAGGGCCTTCGTGTCTTCCTCCAGGACGACCCGCAGCTCGGTGTCGGTGTCCCGCCAGAACAGCTCGGCGTCCCGCAGGATGTCCCGCACGATCCGCCACTCGCGCGGCAGCGCCTGTGCGAAGCCCTCCCAGCCGCGGACGTGCAGCCGCCGTCCGGCCGGCTCGGCCGGCCACCACGACAGGTCGGTGAGGCAGTCGGCGAGCGAGTCCCAGGTGCGGCCGAACCACTCCGGCAGGGCCAGGTCGGCGGTGCACCGGTCCATGAACGCCTGCCGGTCGCCGACGCCGGTCAGGTCGAGCACGAGCATGCGCCGATGCTGCCACAGCAGGCGGCGGGGCGCGCGGCAGCGGCGCGCCGGTCGGGGCGCCCGGCGGCGCCGTCGGCGGACGTCAGCGGTCGTCGGGGTCGGCGCGGTCCAGCGCCGGGCGCTCGGCGGGGCGCGTCCCGGCCAGCAGCCGGTCGGCGGCGGCGATGTCCGTGACCAGGCTGGTGACGAGGCCGGACCGCAGTACCGCGTCGATCGCGGCGGCCTTGCGGGTACCGCCCGCGACGGCCAGCACCTCGGGGATGCGGCGCAGCCGGTCGGCGTCGATCGTGATGCAGCGCTCCCCCAGGTCGCGGCCCACCCGGCGGCCGGACGCGTCGAAGAGGTGCGAGGACATCTCGGCGGCCACCCCGAGCCCCGCGTAGTGCTCGCGCTCCTCGTCGCTGAGCGCGTCGTGGACCGTGGAGATCCCCGCCTCCCACGAGCCGACGGACACCACCGCGACGGTCACCTTGTCGTAGTGGGCCATGACCGCGGCGATACCGCTCTGGCCGCGCAGCGCGTCGGCGGTGGCCGGGTCGCCGAGGACCATGGGCGCGTACAGCGGGTGCGCCTCGCCGCCGGAGACCGCCGCCGCGGTGCGTACCGCCTCGACCGAGCCGCGCTCGGCGGTGCCGACGTCGTAGACGCCGGTGAGCTGGACGACGGTGCAGGGCGCGAGCCGGTCGATCGCGTTGGCCATGGTGATGATGGAGCGGCCCCAGGCCAGCCCCAGCACGTCGCCGTCGGTGACCAGCTCGCCCAGCAGCCCGGCGGCCACCGCGCCCAGGTTCTCCGGGTCGGGGGCGTCGGCCTGGTCCGGCGGGGTCTGCACGACGACCGCGTGGCGCAGCCCGTAGTGCGCACGCAGCGCGTCGGAGCGTTCGGCGTCCAGCTCGGCCGGGACCCGGATCTCGATCCGCACCAGCTCGCGTTCCAGCGCGGTCTCCAGGACCCGGGCCACCTTGAAGCGGCTCACGCCGAACTCCTCGGCGATCTGGATCTTGGACTTGCCCTCCAGGTAGAAGCGACGCGCCATCGCCGCCGCCTGGACCATCTCCCCTGGGCCCATGCGCGCCTGTGCGCGGCCTGTGCTCACGTCCGTCTCTCCCCAGTCGCCCGGCCGGTCCGGCTCTCGCCTCATCCTCGCAGACGCCGGGGGTTACGGGCGCGTAGCACCCGGCGGCCGGAGGATCAGTGCCGGTGCACCGCCGAGGCCTGCTCCCGCAGGGCCCGCACGGCCGCCGCCGGGTCGCCCGCGCCGTAGACCGCGTTGCCCGCGACGAAGTTGTCGGCACCGGCCTCCGCGCAGCGCTCGATCGTCTCGGCGGACACCCCGCCGTCCACCTGGAGCCGGATCTCCAGGCCGTGCCGGTCGATCAGCTGCCGGGTGCGGCGGATCTTGGGCAGCATGATGTCCAGGAACTTCTGCCCGCCGAAGCCCGGCTCGACGGTCATGATCAGCAGCATGTCGAGTTCCGGCAGCAGGTCCTCGTAAGGCTCGACCGGCGTCGCCGGCCGCAGCGCCATCGCCGCGCGGGCGCCCTTGGCGCGGATCTCCCGGGCGACACGGACCGGCGCGGCCGCGGCCTCGACGTGGAAGGTCACCGACGAGGCGCCGGCCTCGACGTAGGCGGGCGCCCAGCGGTCGGGGTCCTCGATCATCAGGTGGCAGTCCAGCGGGGTCCCGGTCGCCTTGTGCAGCGACTCGACCACCGGCAGGCCCAGCGTCAGGTTCGGCACGAAGTGGTTGTCCATCACGTCGACATGGAGCCAGTCGGCGCCCTCGACCGCCCTGGCCTCGTCGGCCAGCCGGGCGAAGTCCGCGGACAGGATGCTGGGGCTGATCTGCACGGTCATGGCCCCAGCAAACCAGATCGCCGAGCACGGCGGAAACCCGGTGCGGGGCCGCCGCACCCCCGCAGCGGACACGCCCGCACCGCGGCCGGCGGGCGCGCCCCGAACACCGGTGCCATGCTGGGACCGGCCCGCCCCGCGCGCCTGCCGGGGTGTCAGAGGGCCTCCACCGAACGGAACACGGGGGACACGCGGATGGCGGGCACGGCGGGACGGTTCGCGCACCTGGTCACCGGACGGCGCGCCAAGTGGGTCGTGCTGGCCCTGTGGGTCGTCGTGCTCGTCGCCCTCGGCCCGCTGGCCACCCGGCTGATGGGTGCGGAGAAGAACGACGCGGCGAGCTGGCTGCCCGGCAACGCGGAATCCACGAAGGTGCTCCAGCTCCAGAAGCAGTTCGTGCCCGAGTCCGCCCCGGCCGTCATCATCTACACCCGTCCGGGCGGCCTCACCCCCGCCGACGTCGCCGCCGTCGGCCGCAGCGCCGCCGCCGTCCGCGCCACGACCGCGCACGGCGTCATCGGCTCGCGCACGGTGGGGCCGCAGTTCGACCGCCGGCCGGACCCGCGGGCGGCGCAGCTGGTCGTGCCCATCGTCCTGGAGGAGAAGGGCTGGGCGTCCGTCGAGGACGCGGTGGACGACCTGCGCGCCACCGCCACCCGGGGCACCGGCGGCCTCCAGGTCCACATCACCGGCCCCGGCGGGTTCGCCGCCGACTCCAACAAGGCCTTCGCCGGCATCGACGGCACCCTCCTGTACGCGGCCCTCGCCGTCGTCGTCGTGATCCTGCTCATCACCTACCGCAGCCTGACCCTGCTGCTGCTCCCGGTGATCTCCGTCATCGCCGCGCTCTTCACCACCGAGGCCCTGGTCTACCTGCTGGCCCGGCACGCCGGCCTCGTCGTCAACGCCCAGAGCGCCGGCATCCTCACCGTGCTGGTCTTCGGCGCCGGTACGGACTACGCGCTGCTGCTCGTCGCCCGCTACCGCGAGGAGCTGCGCCGCCACGAGGACCGCCACGAGGCCATGGCGCTCGCCCTGCACCGCGCCGGACCCGCCGTCGTGGCCAGTGCCGCGACCGTCGCGCTGAGCATGCTGTGCCTGCTCGCGGCCGACATGAACTCCACCTCGGGCCTCGGCCCCGTCGCGGCCATCGGGGTGGCCGTCGCGCTCACCTCGATGGTCACGCTCTTCCCCGCGCTGCTGGTGATCGTCGGCCGCTGGGTCTTCTGGCCGGCCGTCCCGCACGTCGGCACCCCCGAGCCCACCGCGACGGGGGTGTGGGCGCGCATCGGGCAGCGTGTCAGCCGCCGCCCGCGCCTGGTGTGGAGCACCACCGTGGTGATCCTCGGCGCCCTCGGCTTCGGCCTCTTCTCCATCAACGCGGACGGCCTCGCCCAGGCCGACAGCTTCACCGACACCCCCGACTCCGTCGTCGGGCAGCGCCTCCAGGACCGCTACTTCCCCGCGGGCGGCGGCCAGCCCATGGTCGTCGTCGCCGACGCGCACGCCGCCGCCGAGGTCACCGCGGCGCTGCGCACGCTGCCCGGCGTCCTGCCCGCGAGTGTCGGCACCCCGCCGGGCGTCACCCCGTACCGGAACGGCCACGTCTACCTGGAGGCCACCCTCACCGAGCGCCCCGACACCGACGCGGCCCGCAGCACCGTCGACCACGCCCGCAGCGTGCTGCACGCCCTCCCCGGCGCCGACGCGAAGGTCGGCGGCAGCACCGCGATCCAGCAGGACACCGCACGCGCCTCCAGCCGCGACAACGTCCTGCTCATCCCGCTGATCCTGGTCGTCGTCCTGCTGATCCTCGCGGTGCTGCTGCGCGCGCTCGTCGCGCCCGTGGTGCTCATCGCGACCGTCGTGCTGTCCTTCGCGGCCGCGCTCGGCGTCAGCTCGCTGGTCTTCGCGCACGTCTTCGACTACGCGGGCGAGGACACGTCCTTCCCGCTGTTCGTCTTCGTCTTCCTGGTCGCGCTGGGCATCGACTACAACATCTTCCTGATGACCCGCATCCGCGAGGAGAGCGCGGCGCTGGGCACGCGGCAGGGCGTGCTGACCGGCCTCGCCGCCACCGGCGGCGTCATCACCTCCGCCGGCCTCGTCCTCGCCGGCACCTTCGCCGTCCTCGGCACCCTGCCGGTGGTCTCCTTCGCGGAGATCGGCTTCGCGGTGGCCTTCGGCGTCCTGCTCGACACGTTCGTCGTCCGCTCGGTGCTCGTCTCGGCGATCACGCTGGACCTGGGCGACCGCACCTGGCTCCCCTCCCGCCTGGGGCGGCCCCCTGCCGCGCGGGGCGAGCGGGTCTAGGGGCCGGGGGCCCCGCGCGGCAGGGCGGGGTCAGGACGTACGGCGCAGCAGGGCCAGGAACATCGCGTCCGTGCCGTGCAGGTGCGGCCAGAGCTGTACGGCCGGGCCGGGCCCCAGGTCGGGCACCCCCGGGAGGAAGGGGCGCGCGTCGAGGAGTTCGAGGCCCGGGGTGCGGGCGAGGACGTCCTCGACGACCTCCCGGGTCTCCGCGAGGTGCGGCGAGCACGTGGCGTAGCCGACGACGCCGCCGACGCGGGCCGCGGCCACCGCCTCGCCGAGCAGCGCGCGCTGGAGCGGCCCAAAACCGCGGACGTCCTCGGCGCGGCGCCGCCAGCGGGCCTCGGGGCGGCGGCGCAGGGCGCCGAGCCCGGTGCAGGGGACGTCGACGAGCACCCGGTCGAAGGAGCCCGGCGCCCACAGCGGGCGGGTGCCGTCGGCCACGACGACCTGGTAGGGCCCGGGGTTGCCGGCCAGCGCGCGGCCGACGAGCCGCGCGCGGTGCGGCTGCTTCTCGACGGCGACGAGCCGCGCGCCGCGTCCCGCGGCGAGCCCGGCGAGCAGCGCGGCCTTGCCGCCGGGGCCCGCGCAGCCGTCGAGCCAGAGCTCGTCACGGCCCTCGACGGGCACGGCGGCGAGGGCTGCGGCGACGAGCTGGCTGCCCTCGTCCTGGACGCCGGCCCGGCCCTCGGCGACGGCCGGCACCGCGGCGGGGTCGCCGCCCTCGGAGAGGCGTACGGCGTAGGGAGACCAGCGGCCGGGCTCGGTGGCGCCGTCCGGCACCGAGGCGGCGACGTCCGCCGCGGTGGCACGGCCGGGACGGGCGACGAGGGTCACCTCGGGCCGCGCGTTGTCGGCGGCGAGCAGGTCCTCGACGCCGCTGCGGCCGCCGCCGAGCGCGTCCCAGAGGGCGGAGACGATCCACCGCGGGTGCGAGTGGACGACGGCGAGGTGCCCCTCGGCGTCGTCCTCGTACGACGGCGCGACACGCTCCAGCCAGCCGTCGAGGTCGTGCGCGGCGACCTTGCGCAGCACCGCGTTGACGAACCGCGCACGGCCCTCCCCGAGCACCACCCGGGCGAGGTCGACGCTCGCGGAGACGGCGGCGTGCGGCGGGATGCGGGTCGCGAGCAGCTGGTGCGCACCGAGGGAGAGCACGTCGAGCACCGGTGGGTCGACCTCGCGCAGCGGCCGGTCGACGCACGCGGCGATCACCGCGTCGTACGTGCCCTGGTTGCGCAGCGTGCCGTAGACCAGCTCGGTGGCCAGCGCGGCGTCCCGCCGGTCGAAGGAGCGGCCCTGGTCGGCCGCGGCGCGCTCGGCGGCGCGCAGCAGCCCGGGAAGGACCAGGTTGGCGTACGCGTCGCGCTCGTCGACCGCGCGCAGCGCCTCGAAGGCGAGGACGCGCACGGGGTCGCGCTGCGGGCGCCGGGCGGGGGTGCTCTGCGGGCGGCGCTGCTGGTGTCTGCCGTTCACTGCGCTCTGTTTCGTCACGATTGTCGTCGAACCTCGCAAGCCTACGCCGTACGGTCAGCGGCCGAGGACCGTGCCGGCGGGCGGCTGGACCCCGCGCGCCCAGTCTGCGGCGGGCATCCGCTTCTTGCCCTGCGCCTGGACCTCGCCGAGCAGGACCGCGTGGCTGCCCGTCCCGACGTGCACGGCGTTCTTGGCCACGGCCAGCTCGCCGGGCGCGAGGTCGGTGCGCTCGGGCGCGGGGGTGACGGGGCCGAGCTTGAGGCGCTCGCCGCCGATCAGCGTCCACGCGCCCGGGGCCGGGGTGCAGCCCCTGACCAGCCGGTCGACCCGCAGGGCGGGCGCGCTCCAGTCGACCTCGGCGTGCTCGACGGTGATCTTGGGGGCGAGGGTGACACCGTCGTCCGGCTGCGGACGGGCGACGAGCGAACCGTCCTCGATGCCGTCCATGGTCGCGACGAGCAGCCCGGCGCCGCTCACCGCGAGGCGGCCCAGCAGGTCCCCGCTGGTGTCCTTCGGCCGGACGGCCTCCGTGACGACCCCGTAGACCGGCCCGGAGTCCAGGCCCTCCTCGATCAGGAAGGTGGAGGCACCGGTCATCTCGTCGCCGGCCATCACCGCGTGCTGCACGGGCGCGGCGCCGCGCCAGGCGGGCAGCAGCGAGAAGTGCAGGTTGACCCAGCCGTACCGCGGCACGTCCAGCGCGACCCGGGGCAGCAGCGCCCCGTACGCGACGACCGGGCAGCAGTCCGGCGCGATCTCCCGCAGCCGCTCCAGGAACTCGGGGTCCCGCGGCCTGCCGGGCTTGAGCACCTCGATCCCGGCCTGCTCCGCGCGCTGCGCGACGGGGCTGGCCACGAGCCTGCGGCCGCGTCCGGCGACCGCGTCCGGCCGGGTCACGACGGCGGCGATCTCGTGCCGTCCGGCGGCGATCAGGGCGTCGAGCGCGGGTACGGCGACCTCGGGGGTGCCGGCGAAGACGAGCTTCATCGTGCGGGTGTGCCTCTCTCGGTTACCGGCCGCGGCCGAAGGTGGCGTGCGGCGACACCCTGACGTCGGGCGGGATCTCCCCCGCCCACTCGGCCTCGCGGATCGCCCGCATCGCGGCCGCCTGCTGCTCCGCGTCCAGCCGGTCGACGAACAGGATGCCGTCCAGGTGGTCGGTCTCGTGCTGGATGCACCGGGCCAGCCGCTGCGTCCCGCGGATCTCCAGCGGCTCCCCGTGCATGTCCTGCCCCCGGGCCACCACGTCCAGGGCCCGCCGGCAGTCGTACGTGAGTCCCGGGATCGACAGGCAGCCCTCGGGGCCGTCCTGCACCTCCTCGCCCAGCGTCAGCTCCGGATTGACCAGATGCCCCAGCACGCCGTCCACGAAGTACGTGAACACCCGCAGGGGCACGCCCAGTTGCGGCGCGGCCAGCCCCGCTCCCGGCGCGGCCTGCATCGTCTCGGTCAGGTCCCGCACGAGGGTGCGCAGCTCCGCGTCGAACACCGTCACCGGCCGCGCCACCTGGCGCAGCACGGGATCGCCGAACAGGCGGATGGGCATGACGGTCACGTGGGGCCTCTCCTGCCGGACGGGGAACGGTGCCGATTCTAGATCCCCGGGGGTGCGCCACCCACCGCACGCCCCCAGGGCGTGACTCCCGGGGCCGGTGGCGCGTTGGTCAGAAGAGTTCGACCCGTAACCGTCGGTTGGAGAGGCCTGTTGATGCCCGACCACGCAACCCCTGACGCCCAGGCGCGGGCCAGCCTGCACCTGCTGGTGCGGGACATCGAAAGGGTCCGCCGGCAGGCGGACGCGCTGCGGACACTCACCGCCCAGCTGGGCAACGTGTACCGCCCGCGGCGCAGCGGCCCCACCGCCGGCTTCGTCGTCTACGGCCGCGCGCCCGCACCCACGGTGCGGCTCGCGCAGGAGCTCAGGGACAGCGTCGAGACCCTCGTGACCGCCGCGGTCGAGTTCGACCGCTCGCTCGGCTTCTCCTGGGACGCGGTGGGCTCCGCCCTGGGGGTGACCAAACAGGCCGTCCACCGCCGCTACGGGGGGCGCCGCCCTCCCGTCCCGCCACCTCTCGCGGACGACGCGCCGCTCCCCGCCGTCCCCGCCGCCCGCCCGGCCCCCGCCGACCCGCTCCTCCCCGGCCCCCGCAACGGCTGATCCTCAGGGGGCGCGGACACGGTGCCGGGCCCCGCACGCCGCGCGCCCGGCGTGCGGCGCGTCCGGGGCGGCACCCTGGGACCGGGCGCCGGCCCCCTGTCCACCGAGGGGCGCCCCGCCACGGGCGCGGCAGCCCCTCGTCCTTCCTCCACCCCACCGGGCGGGACGCCGCCGGCGTCCCCGGAGGGGGGCGGCCCGGGGTGCCCCGGCAGGATGCCGCCCAGGAGAAGGCCGGACACGCGTTCCGCGGAGGTGCCCCGGGTGGCCCCCGGCCCACCCACAGCCGGCACCGGCAGACGGCCGCAGAGCAGCACGCACGGGCGGGACATCCCGGCCCCCCGAGGGCTAACCGATGTCCGCCGGGTCCAGGCGGACGGCGACCGGCTCGCCCCCACCCCGCGCGGCCCGCGCCACCCGCGCCTCCCGCAGCGCCAGCGCCAGCGCTCCCCCGCTCCCCGGCGGCACCCGCAGGAGCACCCTCTCCCCGCCTGACGGCTCGGCCACCGGCCCCAGCTGGTCCGCCCCCGGCGGCAGCCGCAGCACCGCGAGCAGCTCCGCCACCGCACCGGCCGGGCCGGAGACCGACGCCATCCGCGCCACCGGCGGGAACCGCAGCTCCGCCCGCTCGGCCAGCTCCCGCACGGCGTGGCCGGCGGGGTCCCACCGTACGAGCGCCTGTACGGGCCGCAGCGTCGGCTCGGCGAGGACGACGACCGTGCCGCCCTCCGCCGCCGGGCGCACCAGGGCGGCCACGGCGGCCCACCGGCGCAGCGCCTCCTCGCCGGCCCGCAGGTCCGGACGTCCCAGGAGCGCCCAGCCGTCGAGCAGCAGGGCCGCCGCGTAGCCGGGCCCGTCCGCGACGGGCTCCGCGCCCGGCGTGGCGACGACGAGCGCGGGGGCGGCACCGACGGAGGGCAGTACGGTGTCGCGACCCGACGTCCGCACCGGCACCCGGGGGAAGGCGCGGCCCAGCTCCTCCGCGGTGCGGCGGGCGCCGACGACCTGGGCGCGCAGCCGGAAGCCGCCGCATTCGGGGCAGTGCCAGTCCGCGGCCGGGCGCCCGCACCAGCCGCACGCGGGCGTACCGCCCTGCTCGCGCAGCTCCAGCGGGCCGGAGCAGGCGGCGCAGCGCGCGGCCGCGCGGCAGGAGCCGCAGGCCAGCCGGGGGACGTAGCCGCGCCGCGGCACCTGCACCAGGACCGGCCCGCGGGCCAGCGCGTCCCGGGTGACCTGCCAGGCGAGCGAGGGCAGCCGGGCGGCGCGCGCGGCGGCGTCCCGCGCCTCGTCGGCGTCGCCGACGGTGCGGATGAGCGGCGCCGCGGCCCGTACCTGGTCGCGGGAGGCGGCCAGCGGCAGCGCCCAGCCGCTGTCGACGAGCTGGGCGCCCTCGACGGTGCTGGTCAGGCCGCCGAGCAGGAAGGCGGTGCGCTCCTCGGTGGCGCGCAGCAAGAGGACGTCGCGGGCGTGCGGGTAGGGGGCGTGCGGCTCGTAGTGGCTGGAGTCGCCGTCGTCCCAGACCGCGACGAGGCCGAGGTCGGCGACGGGCGCGAACATCGCGGCACGGGTGCCGACGACGGCGCGGACCGCGCCGCGGCTGACCGCGAGCCAGCGGCGGTAGCGCTCCTCGGGCCCCGCGTCGGCGGTGAGCATGACGTGGTGGCCCTCGCCGAGGAGTTCGGTGAGGGCGGCGCCGGCGCGGGCGGCGGCACGGCCGTCGGGGAGGACGGCGAGGGCTCCGCGCCCCGAGGCGAGGGTCGCGGCGATCGCGCGGGCGAGTTCGGCGGGCCAGTGCGGGCCGGGGAGGGCGAGCCAGACGGCCCGCGGGGTGTCGCCGCGGGCGAGCGCCTGCAGGTAGCCGGGCCCGGTGGCGTACCGCGCCCACGTACCGGGCGCGGGCGCCGCGGGCAGGGGCGGCGGCTCGGGTGACGGATCGCGTTCGGCCCGGGCCATCCGGGGCGGTACGGCGAGCTGCACGACGTCGGCGAGCACGCCGGCGTAGCGGTCGGCGACCTGGCGGCACAGCGTGAGCAGCCGCGGGGTGAGGACGCGTTCGGTGGAGAGCACCTGGGCCAGCGGGGCGAGCGGGCCGGGGTAGTCGCTCTCGGCACGGCGCTCGACGACGAAGCCGTCGTGCAGGGTGCCGCCTTCGCGCCGCCCCTTGACGACGCGCGCCCCGAAGCGGACGCGGACCCTCACGCCGGGCTGGGCGTCCGCGTCCATCGCGGCGGGCACGGCGTAGTCGAAGAACTGGTCCAGGTGCACCAGTCCCTTGTCGACCAGCACCCGGGCGACCGGCAGCCCTTCGGCGAGGGCCGCCCCCCGCCACGTCCGCGGCTTCGCCCTCCGGACGGCCCCCCTGATCAGGGCGAGCTGCTCCGCCGGTTCGTCCTGCTCACTCACCCGGCAATCCTGTCAGACGGCTCCGACAGCCGGCCCCCGGCGACGCCCCGCCAGGCCGTGCACGGCCCGCTCCGCGGCCGTCCCCGCCCGGGCAGCGGAAAGCCCCCGCGGCGGGACGGCGAACCGTCCGGCGCGGGGGCAGCGCACAACCTCAGAGCCCCGCGGCCGAGCGGAGCGCTTCGACACGGTCGGTGCGCTCCCACGTGAAGTCGGGAAGCTCGCGCCCGAAGTGCCCGTAGGCGGCGGTGGCCGCGTAGATGGGGCGCAGCAGGTCGAGGTCGCGGATGATCGCGGCCGGCCGCAGGTCGAAGACCTGCGAGATCGCCTGCTCGATCTTCTCGACGTCCACGTTCTCCGTGCCGAAGGTCTCGACGAAGAGGCCGACCGGCTCCGCCTTGCCGATGGCGTAGGCGACCTGCACCTCGCACCGCGCCGCGAGCCCGGCGGCGACGACGTTCTTGGCCACCCAGCGCATCGCGTACGCCGCGGAGCGGTCGACCTTGGACGGGTCCTTGCCGGAGAAGGCGCCGCCGCCGTGGCGGGCCATGCCGCCGTACGTGTCGATGATGATCTTGCGGCCGGTCAGGCCGGCGTCGCCCATCGGGCCGCCGATCTCGAAGCGCCCGGTGGGGTTGACGAGCAGCTTGTAGCCCTCGGTGTCCAGCTTGATGCCGTCCTCGATGAGCGCCTTGAGCTCGACCTCGACGACGAACTCGCGGATGTCGGGCGCGAGCAGCGACTCCAGGTCGATGTCGGAGGCGTGCTGCGAGGACACCACGACGGTGTCGAGGCGGACGGCCTTGTCGCCGTCGTACTCGATGGTGACCTGCGTCTTGCCGTCGGGCCGCAGGTAGGGGATCGTCCCGTTCTTGCGGACCTCGGACAGCCGCCGCGAGAGGCGGTGCGCCAGCGTGATGGGCAGCGGCATCAGCTCGGGCGTCTCGTCGGAGGCGTAGCCGAACATCAGGCCCTGGTCGCCCGCGCCCTGCTTGTCGAGGTCGTCCTCGCCCGCGGCGCCCTCGACGCGGGCCTCGTAGGCCGTGTCGACGCCCTGGGCGATGTCGGGGGACTGCGCGCCGATGGACACCGACACGCCGCAGGACGCGCCGTCGAAGCCCTTCTTGGACGAGTCGTAGCCGATGTCGAGGATCCTGTTGCGGACGAGGGTGGCGATGTCCACGTAAGCGGTCGTCGTCACCTCTCCCGCGATGTGCACCTGGCCGGTGGTGATCAGCGTCTCGACCGCGACGCGCGAGGCGGGGTCGGCGGTCAGCAGGGCGTCGAGAATGGTGTCGCTGATCTGGTCAGCGATCTTGTCGGGGTGGCCCTCGGTGACGGACTCGGAGGTGAAGAGGCGGCGGGACACATCGCTCCCTGGGGTTGCAGCGGCTGCTGGCTGATTTGTGGTGGGGTGCGCGGGGCTGCGCCCGGCACTCCGGCGGCAAGTTTATCGTTCGCGCCGCCCGGGCGGACACGACATCTCGTTCCTTGGATGCGGCATGACCTGCGTCACCTCCGCCGACGGTGTGACGATCGGTCCTGCCACGGCGGCTTTTCGCAGGTTTCCGCCCGTTTCGGCACGCCCGTTCGGGGGATTTCCGCGAGGTGGCCTACTCGGGGGCCCTCAGCCCGTCCGGGGGGCGCCGCCGAGCCGGACGGACACGAGGTCCCAGACGGTCTCGGCGAGTGCCTCCTTCGGGCCGTACGGCACGGCGGTCTCGCTGCCGTCGGCACCCAGGACGACGGCCGCGTTCTCGTCGGTGCCGAAGGCGGTGCCCTCCCCCACCTCGTTGACGACCAGCAGGTCACAGCCCTTGCGGGCGAGCTTCCTGCGCCCGTTGGCGAGCACGTCGTCGGTCTCCGCGGCGAAGCCCACCACGACCAGCCCGGGGTGCGGGCGCTCCGCGGACAGGCCCGCGAGGACGTCGGGGTTCTCGGTGAGCCGGATCGGCTCGGGCCCCTCGCCGTCTCGCTTCTTGATCTTCCTGTCCGCGTAATGGACCGGACGGAAGTCCGCGACGGCCGCGGCCATCACGACCGCGTCGGCGTCCCGGGCGGCGGCGAGCACCGCCTCGCGCAGCTGCCGGGCGGTGCCGACCGGCACCACGTCGGCGCCCGCGGGATCCGGCAACGCGGTGTTGGCGGCGACGAGCGTGACCCGGGCGCCGCGCGCGACCGCGGTACGGGCGAGCGCGTAGCCCTGCTTGCCGGAGGAGCGGTTGCCGAGGAAGCGGACGGGGTCGAGCGGCTCGCGGGTGCCGCCGGCGCTGACCACCACGTGGCGGCCGGCCAGGTCCCGGCTGAGGCCGCCGCGGGCCAGCACCCGGCGGCAGACCTCGAAGATCTCCGCGGGCTCGGGCAGCCGGCCCTTGCCCGTGTCGACGCCGGTCAGACGGCCGACCGCGGGCTCCACCACGACGGCGCCGCGGCGGCGCAGCGTGGCGACGTTCTCCTGCGTGGCGGGGTGCTCCCACATCTCGGTGTGCATGGCGGGGGCGAAGACGACCGGGCAGCGGGCGGTGAGCAGGGTGTTGGTGAGCAGGTCGTCGGCCAGGCCGTGGGCGGCCCGGGCGAGCAGGTCGGCGGTGGCGGGGGCGACGACCACGAGGTCGGCGTGCTGGCCGATCCGGACGTGCGGCACCTCGTGGACACCGGTCCAGACGCCGGTGGCGACCGGGTGGCCGGACAGCGCCGACCAGGTGGCGGCGCCCACGAAGTTCAGCGCCGACTCGGTCGGCACCACGGTGACGTCGTGGCCGGACTCGGTGAGCCGCCGCAGCAGCTCGCAGGACTTGTACGCCGCGATGCCGCCGCCGACACCGAGCACGACCCGGGGGCGGCCCCCCGCCGTACCGCCGTCCGCCTGCCGCTCCATGCGTCTCTCCCGTCTGCCGTGGCGCCCTCACCGGCCCCGTTCGCGCCGGGGCCGCTGGTCCCATGACACACCACAGGCCCGGCGGTCGCGCCGCCGGGCCTGTGGTGGTGCTGTGTACGTGTGTGCGCGGTGCGGCTGCTCAGCCGGCCGGGGTCTCGACGGCCTCGGAGGTCAGCAGACCCGCGTTGATCTCGCGCAGCGCGATCGACAGGGGCTTCTCGTGGACGTGGGTGTCCACCAGCGGGCCGACGTACTCCAGCAGGCCCTCGCCGAGCTGGGAGTAGTACGCGTTGATCTGGCGGGCACGCTTGGCCGCGTAGATCACCAGGCTGTACTTGGAGTCGGTCGCCTCGAGCAGCTCGTCGATCGGCGGGTTGATGATGCCCTCGGGCGCGGTGATGGAAGAGGACACGCTCTACCTACCCCTACTGACGGGAACGAGTGGACGGTGCGGACCGGGTGGCGGGCGCGGAAGCCGGACGTGGGTCCGGCGCGCGGGACGAAGATGCCACTCAGTCGATCTGCATCAAGGCTAGCAGCTCACGCGCTACATCCTCGACGGAGGTGTTGACAAGGGTGCGGTCGAACTCCGACTCGGCGGCCAGTTCGATGCGGGCCGCGGCCAGTCGGCGCTCGATCACCTCGGGCGACTCGGTGCCCCGGCCGGTGAGCCGGCGGACCAGTTCCTCCCAGCTGGGCGGGGCGAGGAAGACCAGATCGGCCTCCGGCATCGACTCGCGGACCAGCCGGGCGCCCTGGAGGTCGATCTCCAGCAGCACCGGGTCGCCGGCGGCGAGCCGGTCGAGGACCGCCTGCCGCGGGGTGCCGTAGCGGTGGCCGGCGAATTCGGCCCACTCCAGCAGTTCGCCGTTGGCGACGAGTTTGTCGAACTCGTCGTCGTCGACGAAGAAATACTGCACACCCTCCCGTTCACCGGGGCGGGGCTTTCTGGTCGTCGCCGACACCGAGAGCCACACCTCGGGGTGCACGGTGCGCAGGTGGGCGACGACCGTGCTCTTGCCGACCCCTGAGGGGCCGGAGAGCACGGTCAGTCGCGGACGTCTGACCGGGGGGGCCGCAGTGGCCCCCTGCGTAGCGAGGGGGCCGGCGGCCCCCCGGGAGACAGCAGAGCTCATGGAGCGATTATCCCTGGTTCCCGGAGGACCTGGGACATCAGGCGGCGGTGCCGCCGAACTCCCGCTCGAGGGAAGCGATCTGGTTCGAGCCAAGACCGCGCACCCGGCGGCTCTCGGAGATGCCGAGCCGCTCCATGATCTGCTTGGCGCGCACTTTCCCGACACCGGGAAGGGACTCGAGCAGGGCGGAGACCTTCATCTTGCCGATGACGTCGTTCTCCTGGCCTTGCTTGATGACCTCGTGCAGGGACGCGCCGGAGTGCTTCAGTCGGTTCTTGACCTCGGCGCGCTCCCGGCGAGCCGCGGCGGCCTTTTCGAGCGCGGCAGCGCGCTGTTCAGGGGTAAGGGGCGGAAGAGCCACGCCTACGTCACCTCGGAAGTAGAGCAATCGGATATGGACCGTGTGGAACACACTCGCCCCGCAGGTGCGGGGTGAGGAGCTGCGCGGATGAACTGCGCGCTCCTGTCGGAGACTAGCGGTCCGGACGGCTCAAGTCAGCGAGAACAGTCGAAAAGTCCTGGTCAGCCTTGATCCGAGGGGATATTTGGGACAAAGGGGAACACCTTGCGGGCGCAAAGTCGCCGGTGGTTGAATCCGGCCCTTTTTCTGTTCGATATTCGACCGTATTACCCGCAGGTATTACCGCACTATTGCCCCGCTTGGTGCAGCTCCCGGCCCCGCCGGGGCCCGTCAGACCGCCGCGAGGGCCGTGCGGACCTCGTCGGCGTACCGCTGCGCGGCCCCGCGCAGCGCCGCCGCGTCCGGGCCGTGCCGCAGCACCCCGCGGCTCACGCTCGGCAGCACGTTGCCGAGCGCGGCGCCGAAGACGGCCGGCAGGTCGGCCGCGGTCGCGCCCTGCGCGCCGACGCCCGGGGCCAGCAGCGGGCCGTTCACCGCGAGGTCGACCCCGGCCTGGCCCAGCGTCGCCCCGACGACCGCGCCGACCGAGCCCAGCGGGGACTCCCCGTCGTTCTCCCCGGCCACGGCGTCCAGCACCACCTGGGCGACCGGCCGGCCGTCCGCCGCCGTCGCCCGCTGCACCTCGGCGCCCTCCGGGTTCGACGTCAGCGCCAGCACGAAGACACCCGCGCCCGCCGCCCGCGCCGCGTCCAGGGCGGGCCGCAGCGAGCCGAAGCCCAGATACGGGCTGACCGTGACCGCGTCGCTGAACAGCGGCGAGGAGGGGTCCAGGTACGTGGCGGCGTACGCGGCCATCGTCGAGCCGATGTCGCCCCGCTTGGCGTCCATCAGCACCAGCGCGCCCGCCTGCCGGGCCGCCGCGACGGCCCGCTCCAGCACCGCGACACCGCGCGAGCCGAAGCGCTCGAAGAACGCCGACTGCGGCTTGAGCACCGCCACCTGCTCCGCCAGCGCCTCGACGGCTGTCATCGCGAAGCGCTCCAGGCCCGCGACGTCGTCACCGACGCCCCACTCGGCGAGCAGCGAGGCGTGCGGGTCGATGCCGACGCACAGCTGCCCGCGGGTGTCCATGGCCCGGCGCAGCCGCGCGCCGAAGGGCTCCTGCTCAGTGGTCACGGGGTGGCCTTCCTGGTGTCGGCGCCGACCGCGTCGGCAAGGGTGGCGTACGGGCTCGCGGCCAGCCGGGCGGCCAGCCCCTTGTGGACCGCCCGCATCCAGAACGGCCCCCGGTAGATGAAGGCGCTGTAGCCCTGCACGAGCGTCGCACCGGCCAGGATGCGCTGCCAGGCGTCCTCGGCGTCCGCCACGCCGCCGACCCCGACCAGCGTGATCCGGTCGCCGACCCGCGCGTACAGCCGCCGCAGCACCTCCAGCGAGCGGTCCTTCAGCGGGGCCCCGGACAGCCCGCCGGTCTCGGCCGCGATCGCGGGGTCGCCGGTCAGGCCCAGGCTCTCGCGGGCGACGGTGGTGTTGGTGGCGATGACGCCGTCGAGCCCCAGCTCAAGGGCGAGGTCCGCGACCGCGTCCACGTCCTCGTCGGCGAGGTCCGGCGCGATCTTGACCAGCAGCGGCACCCGCCGTCCGGGCACCGCCCGGTCGGCCGCCTCCCGCACCCCGGCCAGCAGCGGCCGCAGCGCCTCGGTGGCCTGGAGGTTCCGCAGCCCCGGGGTGTTCGGCGAGGACACGTTGACGACGAGGTAGTCCGCGTGCCGCGCCAGCCGCTCGGCGGAGGTGACGTAGTCCTGTACGGCCTCACCCTCGGGGACGACCTTGGTCTTGCCGATGTTGACGCCCACGGTCACCGGGAAGACCGCCCGGCGCGCCGCGAGCCGGGCCGCGACGGCGGCGGAGCCGTCGTTGTTGAATCCCATCCGGTTGATCAGCGCGCGGTCCGGCACCAGCCGGAAGAGCCGCGGCTGCGGGTTGCCGGGCTGCGGCTGCGCCGTGACCGTGCCGATCTCGACGTGGTCGAAGCCGAGCATCGCCATGCCGTCCACGGCGACGGCGTTCTTGTCGAAGCCCGCCGCCAGGCCGAACGGCCCGGGCATCGTCCGCCCGAAGGCGGTCGTCCGCAGCGCCAGGTACCGCGGGGCCAGCACGCGGGCGGCCAGCGCCCGCAGTCCGGGCGTCCGGGCGGCGGCCCGGATCCACCCGAAGGCCAGGTGGTGCGCCTTCTCGGCGTCCATCCGCCGGAAGAGCATCCGGAAGAGCAGTGCGTACATGCGTCGCTTTCTCCGTCGTACGGTTCGGCGCGCCCCGCCCGGGGCGCGGGGACTGCGCGCGGCGCACACGGCGCCGCAGCCGCCACCGCCCGGTGGTCCGGTGGCGTACCGGACCACCGGCCGGTGGGCGGCCGCGCGCGCAGTTCCCCGCGCCCTGACAGGGCGCTTGCCCGGCAGGGTCAGGCGCGGCTGGCGGCCAGGCGGGCGGCGTGCTCCTGGAGGGAGCCGACCCCGATCTCGCCGCGCGTCAGCGCGTCGATGCCCTGCACGGCCGCCGCGAGCGCCTGGACCGTCGTGAGGCACGGGATGCCGCGCGCGACCGCCGCCGTACGGATGTCGTAGCCGTCCAGGCGGCCCCCCGTGCCGAACGGGGTGTTCACGATCAGGTCGACCTCTCCCTCGTGGATGAGGGTCACGACCGTGGGCTCGCCCTCGGGCCCGACGCCCTCGCTCTGCTTGCGCACGACCTTCGCGTGGATGCCGTTGCGGCGCAGCACCTCCGCGGTGCCGGAGGTGGCGAGCAGCTCGAAGCCGTGCTCGATGAGCGCGCGGGCCGGGAAGATCAGGGCGCGCTTGTCGCGGTTGGCGACCGAGACGAAGGCGCGGCCCTTGCTGGGCAGGGCCCCGTACGCACCGGCCTGGGACTTCGCGTAGGCCGTGCCGAAGACCGCGTCGATGCCCATGACCTCGCCGGTGGAGCGCATCTCCGGGCCGAGGACGGTGTCGACGCCGCGGCCCTGCGGGTCGCGGAAGCGGCTCCAGGGCAGCACCGCCTCCTTGACGGAGATCGGCGCGTCCAGCGGCAGTTCCCCGCCGTCGCCGGTGGCGGGCAGCAGGCCCTCGGCCCGCAGCTCGGCGATGGTGGCGCCGAGCGAGATGCGGGCGGCGGCCTTCGCGAGCGGCACGGCGGTGGCCTTGGAGGTGAAGGGGACGGTACGGGAGGCGCGCGGGTTGGCCTCCAGGACGTAGAGGATGTCCCCGGCCAGCGCGAACTGGATGTTGATCAGGCCCTGGACGCCGACGCCGCGGGCGATGGCCTCGGTGGAGGCGCGCAGCCGCTTGATGTCGTGGCCGCCCAGCGTGATCGGCGGCAGCGCGCACGCCGAGTCGCCGGAGTGGATACCGGCTTCCTCGATGTGCTCCATGACGCCGCCGAGGTAGAGCTCGTGGCCGTCGTAGAGGGCGTCGACGTCGATCTCGATGGCGTCGTCGAGGAAGCGGTCGACCAGGACCGGGCGGTCGTGGCTGATCTCGGTGGACTCCGCGATGTACGAGGCGAGCCGCGCCTCGTCGTAGACGATCTCCATGCCGCGGCCGCCCAGCACGTACGACGGCCGGACGAGGACCGGGTAGCCGATCTCGTCGGCGATGGCCTTGGCGCCGGGGAAGGACGTGGCGGTGCCGTGCTTGGGCGCGGGCAGCCCGGCCTCGGCGAGGACACGGCCGAAGGCGCCGCGGTCCTCGGCGAGGTGGATGGCCTCGGGCGAGGTGCCGACGACCGGCACGCCGTTGTCCTTGAGGGCCTGCGCGAGACCCAGCGGGGTCTGGCCGCCGAGCTGGACGACGACACCGGCGACCGGGCCCGCCTGCTCCTCGGCGTGCACGATCTCCAGCACGTCCTCCAGGGTGAGCGGCTCGAAGTAGAGCCGGTCGGAGGTGTCGTAGTCGGTGGAGACCGTCTCCGGGTTGCAGTTGACCATGACCGTCTCGTACCCGGCGTCGTGCAGCGCGAAGGACGCGTGCACGCAGGAGTAGTCGAACTCGATGCCCTGGCCGATGCGGTTGGGCCCGGAGCCCAGGATGATCACCGCGGGCCTGCTCCGCGGCGCGACCTCGGTCTCCTCGTCGTAGGAGGAGTAGAAGTACGGCGTGGCGGCGGCGAACTCGGCGGCGCAGGTGTCGACGGTCTTGTAGACCGGGCGGATGCCGAGCGCGTGCCGCACCTCGCGGACGGTCTCCTCGCGCAGGCCGCGGATGCCGGCGATCTGGGCGTCGGAGAAGCCGTGCCGCTTGGCCTCGGCGAGCAGGCCGGGGTCGAGGCGGTCGGCGGCGGCCAGCTCCTCGGCGTATTCGTGGATGAGGAACAGCTGGTCGACGAACCACGGGTCGATCCTCGTGGACTCGAAGACCTCCTCGGGGGTGGCTCCGGCGCGGATCGCGGTCATGACGGTGTTGATCCGGCCGTCGGTGGGGACGGCGGCGAGCTCCAGCAGCCCGGCCTTCGCGGCCGGGTCGACGGGGGTCGCGAAGTCGAACTGCGAGCCCTTCTTCTCCAGCGACCGCAGCGCCTTGTTGAGTGCCTCGGTGAAGTTCCGGCCGATGGCCATGGCCTCGCCGACGGACTTCATGGTGGTGGTGAGGGTGGGGTCGGCGGCCGGGAACTTCTCGAAGGCGAAGCGCGGCACCTTGACCACGACGTAGTCGAGCGTGGGCTCGAAGGACGCCGGGGTCTTCTCGGTGATGTCGTTCGGGATCTCGTCGAGGGTGTAGCCGACGGCGAGCCGGGCGGCGATCTTGGCGATCGGGAAGCCGGTGGCCTTGGACGCCAGCGCCGAGGAGCGGGAGACCCGGGGGTTCATCTCGATGACGATGACCCGGCCGTCCTCGGGGTTGACGGCGAACTGGATGTTGCAGCCGCCGGTGTCGACGCCGACCTCGCGGATCACGGCGATGCCGATGTCGCGCAGGACCTGGTACTCGCGGTCGGTGAGGGTCATGGCGGGCGCGACGGTGATGGAGTCGCCGGTGTGCACGCCCATGGGGTCGAAGTTCTCGATGGAGCAGACGACCACGACGTTGTCGTGCTTGTCGCGCATCAGCTCCAGCTCGTACTCCTTCCAGCCGAGGATGGACTCCTCCAGCAGCACCTCGGTCGTCGGCGACAGGGTCAGGCCCTGGCCGGCGATGCGGCGCAGCTCCTCCTCGTCGTGCGCGAAGCCGGAGCCGGCGCCGCCCATGGTGAAGGAGGGACGGACGACGACCGGGTAGCCGCCGAGCGTCTCGACGCCGGCGAGGACGTCCTCCATCGAGTGGCAGATGACCGAGCGGGCGGACTCGCCGTGGCCGATCTTCGCGTTGACCGCCTCGACGACGCCCTTGAACTGCTCGCGGTCCTCGCCCTTGTGGATGGCCTCGACGTTGGCGCCGATGAGCTCGACGCCGTACTCGGCGAGCGTGCCGTTCTCGTGCAGCGAGATCGCGGTGTTGAGCGCGGTCTGGCCGCCGAGGGTGGGCAGCAGCGCGTCGGGGCGCTCCTTGGCGATGATCTTCTCGACGTACTCCGGGGTGATCGGCTCGACGTAGGTGGCGTCGGCGATCTCCGGGTCGGTCATGATCGTGGCCGGGTTGGAGTTGACCAGGACGACACGCAGGCCCTCGGCCTTCAGGACGCGGCAGGCCTGGGTGCCCGAGTAGTCGAACTCCGCGGCCTGGCCGATGACGATCGGACCCGAGCCGATGACCAGAACGGACCGGATGTCGGTGCGCTTAGGCACGCTGGGCCTCCATGAGCTTGACGAAGCGGTCGAACAGGTACGCGGCGTCGTGCGGGCCCGCCGCGGCCTCGGGGTGGTACTGGACGGAGAAGGCGGGCCGGTCGAGCAGCCGCAGGCCCTCCACCACCTGGTCGTTGAGGCAGACGTGGCTGACCTCGGCGCGCCCGTACGGGGTCTGGCTGACCTCGTCGAGGGGCGCGTCGACGGCGAAGCCGTGGTTGTGCGCGGTGACCTCGACCTTGCCGGTGGTGCGGTCCTGCACCGGCTGGTTGATGCCGCGGTGGCCGTACTTGAGCTTGTACGTGCCGAAGCCGAGGGCGCGGCCGAGCAGCTGGTTGCCGAAGCAGATGCCGAACAGCGGGGTGCCGCGCTCCAGGACCTCCCGGACGACGGTGAGGTCGGCGGTGGCGGGGTCACCGGGGCCGTTGGACAGGAAGACGCCGTCGGGCGAGGTCGCGTAGACCTCCTCGGGGGTCGCGTTCGCGGGCAGCACGTGCACCTCGATGCCGCGCTCGGCCATCCGGTGCGGGGTCATGCCCTTGATGCCGAGGTCGAGGGCGGCGACGGTGAAGCGCTTCGCGCCGATGGCGGGCACCACGTACGCCTGCTCGGTGGCGACCTCGCCGGCCAGGTCGGCGCCGGTCATCTCGGGGGCCTGGCGGACCTTCGCGAGCAGGGTGCCCTCGTCGGCCAGCGCGTTGCCGGAGAAGATGCCGACGCGCATGGCGCCGCGCTCGCGCAGGTGCCGGGTCAGGGCGCGGGTGTCGACACCGCTGATGCCGACGACGCCCTGCGCGGCCAGCTCCTCGTCCAGCGTGCGCACGGAGCGCCAGTTGGACGGGCGGCGGGCCGGGTCGCGGACGACGTAGCCGGCCACCCAGATGCGGCGGGACTCGGGGTCCTCGTCGTTGACGCCGGTGTTGCCGACGTGCGGGGCGGTCATGACGACCACCTGCCGGTGGTAGGAGGGGTCGGTCAGGGTCTCCTGGTAACCGGTCATGCCGGTGGAGAAGACGGCCTCGCCGAAGGTCTCCCCCACCGCGCCGTAGGCGCGGCCGCGGAAGGTGCGGCCGTCCTCCAGGACGAGTACGGCGGGCGTGCGCGCCGCCCGGGTGGAGGTCGTCATTTCGCGCCTTCCTTCTGGTGCTGCTCGGATTCCGGCCGGGAGCCGGTGAAGGCGACAGCGCTGTCGCCGCTGAGTTCGGTGATCCGCTCGGCCCACGCCGGGTGCTGCGCGGCGGTGTCGAGGCGGAAGCCGGAGTCGATGAGGGTGCCGCCGTGCTCCCAGGTGACGACCAGCAGGCCGCCCTCGGTGAGCACCTTGCCGGCGATGCCCTTGTCGAGCCGGGCGCCGCGCAGGGCGGCGGTGGGGACGAAGAAGCCGGGTGCGCCGGTGCGGTCGACGTCCAGACCCTGGCCGGTGAGGGTGAGCCCGGCGCGGCTGCGGACGCCCAGGCCGTGGGCGACGATGCGGTCCAGCCACTGCCCGGCGGTGGTGCTGCCGTGGTAGCGGCCCTCGGCCCGCAGCAGCACCTCGCCGGTGGCGCCGGGGGCCTGCGGGAGGGCGGGCAGGCCGCCCTGGAGGGTGCGGCGCCACTGCCACCCCTGCCGCATCAGCCAGTAGACCAGGCCGACGAACAGGACCAGCCCGACGATCCAGCCGATCCGGTCGCCCCAGTGGGTGACCTTCGCCGAGTGCTTGCCGTCGGCCCGTGCCGCCGCCAGCGTGAGCTGTGCCAGTGGTGTCATACGAGCTTCCCGTCCATGACCGTCGCGCGGCCCCGCAGGAAGGTGGCGACGACCCGGCCCGGCAGCTCGCGGCCCGCGTACGGGGTGTTGCGGCTGCGGGAGGCGAACCCCGCGGGATTGACGGTCCCACGGTATGCGGGATCGACCAGCACCAGGTTGGCGGGCTCGCCGGGGGCGACGGGCCGGCCGTGTCCGGCGAGCCGGCCGATGGCGGCCGGGCGGGCGGACATCCGGTCGGCGACCCCGGACCAGTCGAGCAGGCCGGTGTCGACCATGGTGTGCTGCACCACGGACAGCGCGGTCTCCAGGCCGATCATGCCCATGGCCGCGGCGGCCCACTCGCAGTCCTTGTCCTCGTGCGGGTGCGGGGCGTGGTCGGTGGCCACGCAGTCGATCGTGCCGTCGGCGAGCGCCTCGCGCAGCGCCATGACGTCGGCCTCGGTGCGCAGCGGCGGGTTGACCTTGTAGACCGGGTCGTAGGAGCGGACCAGCTCGTCGGTCAGCAGCAGGTGGTGCGGGGTGACCTCGGCGGTGACGTCCCAGCCCTTCGACTTGGCCCAGCGCACGATCTCGACCGAGCCCGCGGTGGACAGGTGGCAGATGTGCACGCGGGAGCCGACGTGCGCGGCCAGCAGCACGTCACGGGCGATGACCGACTCCTCGGCGACCGCGGGCCAGCCCGTCAGGCCCAGCTCCCCGGAGACGGTGCCCTCGTTCATCTGGGCGCCCTCGGTGAGCCGCGGCTCCTGCGCGTGCTGGGCGACGACGCCGTCGAAGGCCTTCACGTACTCCAGCGCCCGGCGCATGATCACCGCGTCGTCCACGCACTTGCCGTCGTCGGAGAAGACCCGCACCTGCGCGGCGGAGTCGGCCATCGCGCCCAGCTCGGCGAGCTGCTTGCCCTCCAGGCCGACGGTGACCGCGCCGACCGGCTGGACGTCGCAGTAGCCGGACTCGCGGCCGAGCCGCCAGACCTGCTCGACGACGCCCGCGGTGTCGGCGACCGGGAAGGTGTTGGCCATGGCGTGCACGGCGGTGTAGCCGCCGGCCGCGGCCGCACGGGTGCCGGTCAGCACCGTCTCGGAGTCCTCACGGCCGGGCTCGCGCAGGTGGGTGTGCAGGTCGACCAGGCCGGGCAGCAGGACGTGCCCGGCGGCCTCGACGACCGCCGCGCCCTCGGGGGCCGCCAGCCCCTCGCCGACGGCGGTCACCGTACCGCCGGTGATCAGCACGTCCTGCGCGGCGCCGCCGAGGACCTTCGCGCCGCGGATCAGGGTGGTGTCGCTCATGGTTACTTGCTCTCCTCGGTACCGGGGGCGGGTCGTTCGGTGCTCAGGGCCGGCTCGGAGCCGCCGAGCAGCAGGTAGAGCACCGCCATCCGGGTGCTGACGCCGTTGGCGACCTGCTCGACGGCGGTGCAGCGCGGCGAGTCGGCGACCTCGGCGGTGATCTCCATGCCGCGGTTCATCGGGCCGGGGTGCATCACGATGGCGTGCCCGGGCAGCGCGGCCATCCGCCGCCCGTCCAGGCCGTAGCGGCGGGCGTACTCGCGCTCCGTCGGGAAGTACGCGGCGTTCATCCGCTCGCGCTGCACCCGCAGCATCATGACCGCGTCGGATTTCGCGAGGACCGCGTCGAGGTCGTACGAGACCTCGCACGGCCACGTCTCCACGCCGATCGGCAGCAGCGTGGGCGGCGCGACCAGGGTGACGCCGGCGCCCAGGGTGGCCAGCAGCTGGACGTTGGAGCGGGCGACGCGGCTGTGCAGGATGTCGCCGACGATCGTGACCCGGCGGCCGGACAGGTCGCGGCCCACGCCCGACAGGTGGCGGCGCATCGTGAAGGCGTCCAGCAGCGCCTGCGTGGGGTGCTCGTGCGTGCCGTCGCCGGCGTTGACCACCGAGGCGTTGATCCAGCCGGAGGTGGCCAGGTTGTGCGGGGCCCCCGACGAGTGGTGCCGCACGACGACCGCGTCGGCGCCCATCGCCTCCAGGGTCAGCGCGGTGTCCTTGAGCGACTCGCCCTTGGAGACCGAGGAGCCCTTGGCGGAGAAGTTGATGACGTCGGCGGACAGCCGCTTGGCCGCCGCCTCGAAGGAGATGCGGGTCCGCGTCGAGTCCTCGAAGAACAGGTTGACGACGGTACGGCCGCGCAGGGTGGGGAGCTTCTTGATCGGCCGGTCGGCGACGCGGGCCATCTCCTCGGCGGTGTCGAGGATCAGCAGGGCGTCGTCACGGGTGAGGTCGGCGGCCGAGATCAGGTGGCGCTTCATGGGGTGTCTCGTCTCCGGGTGTGCGGGGGCGTGGCGGGGCGGCCTTCGGGCATGCGGCGGCGCGGGTCCCCGGCCGGGGACCCGCGCGTACGGCGCTAGTCGTCCGCAGCCGTGCCGCTGCGCGGTGCCGCGTCGCGCTGCCCGAGCAGGACGCTGTCGCGCCCGTCCTGCTCGCTGAGCAGCACCCTGACGGTCTCGCGCTGCGAGGTCGGGAGGTTCTTGCCGACGTAGTCGGCACGGATCGGCAGCTCGCGGTGGCCCCGGTCGACGAGGACGGCGAGCTGGACGGCCCGCGGGCGGCCGATGTCGCCCAGCGCGTCGAGGGCGGCGCGGATGGTGCGGCCGGAGAAGAGCACGTCGTCGACGAGGACGACGAGCCTGCCGTCGACGCCGTCGCCGGGGATCTCGGTCGCGGCCAGCGCGCGCGGTGGGCGCAGCCGCAGGTCGTCGCGGTACATCGTGGTGTCGAGGGAGCCCACCGCCGTCTCCCGGCCGGTGATCTCCGCCAGCTTGGCGGCCAGCCGGCGGGCCAGGAAGACCCCGCGGGTGGGGATGCCGAGGAGCACCACGTCGTCGGCGCCCTTGGCGCGTTCGACGATCTCGTGGGCGATACGGGTGAGGACGCGGGCGATGTCGGGCGCCTCGAGGACCGGCCGGTCCTGCCGCGGTCCGGCTGTACCGGCGGTAACGGCTTCGGCGGTCGTGCGGTTCTCGACCATGGGTCGGGGACCTCCTTCCCCGCCTCACGGGACGGGCGTTAAAGGACGTCGGGGGTACGCCCTCACCGTATCAGGTGACCCGGACCGCCCAGGTCAGAGACCGGTCGGCCCCTTTCGGCTTGACGAGCCCGGATTACGCTGCGTAACCTCACAGTGAGTCACCGAGATTCCGTCCGGGGAGCCATATGTCCAGCGATTACGCCAAACAGCTCGGCGCGAAGCTCCGCGCCATCCGCACCCAGCAGGGACTGTCGCTGCACGGTGTCGAGGAGAAGTCCCAGGGCCGCTGGAAGGCAGTGGTCGTGGGCTCGTACGAGCGCGGCGACCGCGCCGTGACCGTCCAGCGCCTCGCCGAACTCGCCGACTTCTACGGCGTGCCGGTGCAGGAGCTGCTGCCGGGCTCGACCCCCGGCGGTGCGGCCGAGCCGCCGCCGAAACTGGTCCTCGACCTGGAGCGTCTGTCCCAGGTCCCGCCGGAGAAGGCCGGCCCGCTCCAGCGGTACGCCGCGACGATCCAGAGCCAGCGCGGCGACTACAACGGCAAGGTGCTGTCGATCCGGCAGGACGACCTGCGCACGCTCGCCGTGATCTACGACCAGTCGCCCTCGGTCCTGACCGAGCAGCTCATCGGCTGGGGCGTCCTCGACGCCGACGCCCGCCGGGCGGTCCAGCACGAAGAGGGCTGACGCCCTTCCCTGAGCAGAAACGTCCCGCCCCGGGGCGGTCCCCCCTCCCCGGGGCTCCGCCCCCGCCGAGTCCGGCTTCCCGCCGCCCCGGGGCCCAGCCCCACTGGGGCCGGCTTCCCGCCACCCGGCTCCCGGCGCCCCGGGGCCCCGCCCTTCTGAGCCCGGCTTCCCGCCGCCCCGGGGCCCTGCCCCACTGGGGCCGGCTTCCCGGCGCGCCCATTGCGGTGGCCCGCGCGACCGCCGGTTGCCTCGTGGCTGACCGCGTCGCTCCCCGCGCCCCTCGGCGCTGCGGGGTGCCACGTGCGGTGGCCCGCGCGACCTTGCTCCGGGTGGGGGGTTGCTCGCGCAGTTCCTCGCGCCCCCGGGTTGCCCGGCGGGGCATCGCGCTGTCTGTGCGGGGGTGGGGTCGGGTGCCACTCCGGGGGTACCTCCTCGGAATGCGCGTCTGACGTCATGACGTGTTCGTGGGGCGGTGGGGTGCGCATTCCTGCGGGGGCTCCCCCGGATCGTCCCCCTCCCGGGCCGGTGTGGCGGCTGCCTGCCGGTGGGGGTGAATGTGGTTCGGGGACTGCGGCTCGCCCCCGACGGCGAATGCGCCCCACAGGCGGACCGTCAGCCGACATCTGTCCCGCACGGGTGGTGGGGGTGGGAACACCCCGCGCCGCCAGGCGCGGGCACCCCCGCGGCGGGACAGCCGCCACCGCACCCCAGGCGGGCACCGCCCGAAGCGGCGCGCCGCCAGGCGCGGGCACCCCCCCACGGCGGGACACCCGCCCACGCACCCCAGGCGGGCACCGCCCGAAGCGGCGCGCCGCCAGGCGCGGGCACCCCCCCCCCGCGGCGGTGCCCGCCCGCGCACCCCGGGCGGGCACCGCCCGAAGGCGCGGGCGCCCCGCGGCGGGAAGCCGCCGACGCACGGTCGGCTGGCCGCGTGGGCCAAGGCGCCCCCCGCCGGGGGAACCGCGGGGCCCGGTGGGGGGGAGCCGTCAGACGGGCGCGTACCCCGCGGAGCGGGTGGTGAAGGTGGCACGCCCCTGCGTGCGTCCCCGCAGGGATCCGGCGTAGCCGAAGAGGCGGGCGAGCGGCACCGTCGCCGTGACCTCCGTGGCGCCGGCCACGGAACGCTGGCCGGCCACCCGCCCCCGCCGCGCGGCGAGGTCGCCGAGGACCGCCCCGACGCAGTCGTCCGGCGTGGTCACCGTGACCTCGGCGACCGGCTCCAGGAGCCCGACCTCGCACTCCCTCAGCGCCGCCCGCAGGGCGTCGCGGCCGGCGGTGCGGAAGGCGAGCTCGGACGAGTCCCTGGGGTGCGTGGCTCCGTCCGTCAGGTCGACCCGCAGCCCCGTGACGGGGTGCCCGCCGAGCGGCCCTTCGGCGAGCGCGTCCCGGCAGCCGTCCGCCACCGCGCGCACGTACTCGCGCGGTACCCGCCCGCCGGTCACGGTGGACGCGAACACGAACCCCTCCTCTCCCCCGCCGTGCGGGGCGACGTCGATCACGACGTGCGCGTACTGCCCGGCGCCGCCGTCCTGCTTGACGTGCCGGTGGACGTGGCCGGTGACCCCGCGGAGCACCGTCTCCCGGTACGAGACCTGCGGGGGGCCGACCGCGACCCGGATGCCGTGGTCGATGCGCACCTTCTCCACCGCCACCTCCAGGTGCAGCTCGCCCATGCCGGCCAGGAGGAGCTGGCCGGTCTCCGCGTCGGTGCGGACGGCGAGCGACGGGTCCTCCTCCGCGAGCCGGGCGAGCGCGGCGACGAGCCGTTCGGTGTCGGCGTTGCGCGCGGCCTCGACGGCGACCGAGACGACCGGCTCGGCCGTCACCGGCGGTTCCAGGACCAGCGGCGCGCCGGGCGTGCACAGCGTCGTCCCGGGGCGCGCGCCCTTGGGGCCGACGACGGCGACGATGTCCCCGGCGACGGCCTGCTCGGCCTCGGCGTGCCGGTCGGCCTGCACCCGCAGGATGCGGCCGACGCGTTCGGCGCGCCGGGCGCCCGCGTCCAGCACCGTGTCCCCCTTCCGCAGCGTGCCCGAGTAGACCCGCAGGAACGTGAGCCGCCCGGTGGCGGTCGCGTTGACCTTGAACACCAGCCCCGCGAAGGGCGCCGCCGGGTCGGCGGGCCGTTCGGCGGGCCCGTCGCCCGCCCGGCCGCGCACCGCCGGGACGTCCAGCGGCGAGGGCAGGTAGGCGGCGACCGCGTCCAGCAGCGGTTCGACGCCGCGGTTGCGGTAGGCCGAGCCGCACAGCACGACGACGGCCCCGCCGTCACGGGTGAGGTCGCGCAGCACCGCGGTCAGCGCCTGCGGGCTCAGCGCCCGTCCGGCGCAGAACTCCTCCAGCGCGGCCGGGTGCAGCCCGGCCACCGTCTCCTCCAGCAGCCGGCGGCGCCGCGCGGCCTCGTCCCGCAGCTCCGGGGGGATGTCGCCCTCCGTGCACGGGGCGGCGCCGTCCGCCCACACCAGCGCACGCATCGCCACGAGGTCGACGACGCCGGTGAAGCCGTCCTCGCGGCCGATCGGCAGCTGCACGACCAGCGGTACGGTGTGCAGCCGCTGCCGGATGGACTCGGCCGCGGCGTCGAGGTCCGCGCCGGCCCGGTCCAGCTTGTTGACGAAGGCGATGCGCGGGACGCCGTGCCGCTCGGCCTGCCGCCACACCGACTCGCTCTGCGGCTCGACGCCGGCGACCGCGTCGAAGACCGCGACCGCGCCGTCGAGGACGCGCAGCGAGCGTTCGACCTCGTCGGCGAAGTCGACGTGGCCGGGCGTGTCGATGAGGTTGATCCGGTGGCCGGCCCAGTCGCAGGAGACGGCGGCGGCGAAGATGGTGATGCCGCGGTCGCGCTCCTGCGGGTCGAAGTCGGTGACGGTGGTGCCGTCATGGACCTCGCCGCGTTTGTGGGTGGCGCCGGTGAGATAGAGGATCCGCTCGGTGACGGTGGTCTTGCCCGCGTCCACATGGGCGAGGATGCCGATGTTGCGGACGGTCGCGAGCGGGTTGGCGGTCTGACGGGTGCGGGTGCTGCGCACGGCCCTGGGCCTTTCGGGTGATCCGGGAAACGGGCGGCGCGATTCCCCCGGGGCGCACCGGGCCCGCGGCACCGGCCGCAGAGGCGTCCGGGCGGGCGGGGCGTGAGGGTGCGTCAGGGGGTCCGGGGCCGGCCGCGCAGCCGGCGCCGGAGGCACGAGGACACCAGGATCACCCGGTGCCGCGTCGCGGGGATGGCGGCGGCGGTACGCACGGCCGTCTCCCCTCGTTCGTCGGCGGGCGCGCCCTCGTGGTGGCGGGGCGCGCGGTTGATGGGCGTGAGCGTAGCGCGGCGGATCCGCGGCGGGCACGGCATTTTCGGCGTCCCCCGCGGGGCCGCGGGCTCAGGCGGTGTACAGCCGCGCGACGACCTCGGGCAGCAGACGCTCCGTCAGCGGCGCGGGCAGCGCCTGGAGTACGGCGAGCACCGGCGCCATCCGCTCCGGCAGTGCGCCGTCCGCGCCGACCCCGGCGACGCCGAGCGCGAAGGCCACCTCCTCCGGCCCGAGTGCCGCGGGGTCGAGCCCGGCCGCGGCCGCGGCGACGGCCGGGTCGGCGGTCGCGGGTCCCCGCGCGCGGGCCCGCGCCACCGCGGCGGCGAGTTCGGCGAGCAGTTCGTCGACCAGGGCCTCCTCCGCGACGGCGGCGGTCATGGTCAGGTGCACGTTGGCCGGTGACGGGCCGTACGCGGGCTGCGGCTGGAGGTACCAGCCGCGCAGCCGCATCTCGTCGGCGACGACGAAGGGGTCGATCCCCTCCTCGGCGGCGGCCACCGCGACCAGGGAGGCGTCGGGCGCGCCCAGCACGCGCAGGCCCTCGATGCGCTCGACGCCCTCGACGAGCCGTCCGGTGGCCTCGTGCACCCTGCGGGCCAGGTCGGTGTAGCCGGCGGTGCCGACCTTGCGCAGCACCGCCCAGGCGGCGGCGAGCGGACCGGCGGACTTGGTGCCCTGCAAGGTGGCGTTGACGACCGGGTAGCCGGGCCAGGAGGCGTGGGCGAACCAGCCGTGCCGGCGCAGCTCGGCGTCGCGGAAGAGCAGGACGGACGCGCCCTTGGGGGTGTAGCCGTACTTGTGCAGGTCGACCGACAGCGAGGTGACGCCGGGCACGGCCAGGTCGAACGGCGGCGGCGGCGCGATCCCGCCGGCGAGCCGCCGGTGGCCGAGGTACCAGCCGCCGATGCAGGCGTCGACGTGGCAGAGCACCCCGCGCTCGGCGGCGGCCGCGGCGACGGCGGCCACCGGGTCGACGACCCCGTGCGCGTACGAGGGCGCGGAGACGACGACCAGGGCGGTGCGGTCGGTGAGAGCGGCGGCCGTGGCGTGCGGGTCGGCCCGGAAGGTGCGGGGGTCGACGGGGACGGTGACGGGGGTGAGCCCGAAGAGCGCGGCGGCCTTGTGGAAGGCGGCGTGCGCGGTGTGCGGCAGCACGATCTCGGGCGCGGTGACCCCCCGGGTGCGGGCGGCGTGCTCACGGGCGGTGAGCACCGCGAGCAGGCAGCTCTCGGTGCCGCCGCTGGTGAAGGTGCCGGCGGTGCCCGGGCCGCCGCCGAGCAGGGCCGCGGCCTGCCGGACGATGTCGTTCTCCAGCGCGACGACGCTGGGGAAGGCGGTCATGTCCAGTCCGTTGACGCCCGCGTACGCCGCGTGTGCGCGGGCGGCCAGCCCGTCCAGGCCGGCGAGCCCGGCGTCGTACACGTAGGCCATCGTGCGGCCGCCGTGCACGGGCAGGTCGGCCGCCCGCAGCCGCTCCAGGTCGGCCAGGATCGTGTCGTCGCCGGGGGCGGCCGCATCGTCCATGCGCGGGAATCTAGGCCACGACGTGCGGCATGCACCAGGCCCGAAGCAGAATATTGTTCACCTTCTGCTGTCGGGCCTGGTCAGGGGTACGCGCGGGACCCCGCGGCTAGCGCGGCAGGGTCGGCTTGAGCTCCATGAGCCTGCCGAGCAGGCCGTTGACGAAGGACGGCGACTCGTCGGTGGAGAACTCCTTGGCCAGCTCCACCGCCTCGTCCAGCACCACCGCGTCCGGGACGTCGTCCTCCCAGATCAGCTCGTACGCGCCGAGCCGCAGCACGTTGCGGTCGACGGCGGGCATCCGGTCCAGCGTCCAGCCCACGGCGTGCCGCGACAGCAGCTCGTCGATCGGCTCGGCGTGCGCCGCGTAGCCCTCGACCAGTTGCATCGTGTACTCGGTGACCTGCGGCTGCCGGTCGTCGGTCCGGGCGAGCCGGATCCAGTCCGCCATGACGGTCACCGGGTCGGCGCCCCGCTGGTCCGCCTCGAAGAGGATCTGGAAGGCGCGCTTGCGGGCCTTGTTCCGTGCGGCCACGGTTAGCTGTTCACCCGGCCGAGGTAGTCGCCCGTACGGGTGTCGACCTTGACCTTCTCACCCGTGGTGATGAAGAGCGGGACACCGATCTCGTAGCCGGTCTCCAGTCGCGCCGGCTTGGACCCGCCCGTCGAGCGGTCGCCCTGGACGCCCGGCTCGGTGTACTCGATGACCAGCTCGACGGCCGCGGGCAGCTCGACGTACAGCGGCGCGCCCTCGTACATCGCCACGGTGGCGTCGAAGCCCTCCAGCAGGTAGTTGGCGGCGTCGCCGACGACCTCGGGGCTGATGTGGATCTGGTCGTAGGTCTCGGTGTCCATGAAGACGAAGTCGGTGCCGTCCTTGTAGGAGAACTGCATGCCGCGCTTGTCGACGTTGGCGGTCTCGACCTTCACACCCGCGTTGAAGGTCTTGTCGACGACCTTCCCGGAGAGCACGTGCTTCAGCTTGGTGCGCACGAAGGCGGGGCCCTTGCCGGGCTTGACGTGCTGGAACTCGACTACGGTCCAGAGCTGACCGCCGTCCAGCTTGAGCACGAGGCCGTTCTTGAGGTCGTTCGTGGTGGCCACGGTTGCGGATCTCCTGAATGTGCTGCTTCGGGGACCGCGGATACCCCCTGCCCGTCACAGGGCGAGGAGTTCCTTGGTCGTGATGGTGAGTAGCTCGGGCCCGCCGTCCGCCGCGGGGCGTACGACGAGTGTGTCGTCGATGCGGACCCCGCCGCGGCCCGGAAGGTGGACCCCCGGCTCGACGGTGACCGGCACGCAAGCGTCCAGTTTACCCATGGCCGCAGGTGACAACTGAGGGTCCTCGTCGATTTCCAGGCCCACACCGTGCCCCGACCACTGGGCGACGCCGTCGCCGTGCCCCGCCGCGACCAGCGGCTGCCGGCTCGCCCGGTCGACGTCCCGGCAGGCCACACCGGGTGCCAGGGCCTCACGGCCGGCCCGCTGGGCGTGGAAGACCAGGTCGTACAGGTCGATCTGCCAGCCTGCCGGAGCCGTGCCGATCACGAACGTGCGGCCCACCTCGCAGCGGTAGCCGCGATAGCACGCGCCGAGCCGCACGGTGAGGAAGTCGCCCTCCTCGACCCGCCGGTCCGTCGGTACGTGCCGGGCGGTGCCGCTGTTGGGCCCGGTGCCCACGGAGGTGGGGAAGGCCGCGCTGTCCGCCCCGTGGTCGACGAGGCGCCGCTCCAGCTCCAGCGCCAGGTGCCGCTCGGTGCGGCCCACCAGGATCGACTCCAGCAGCTCGCCGAGCGCCTGGTCGGCGATCTCCGCGGCGATCCGCAGCGCCGCGATCTCGTGCTCGTCCTTGACCAGCCGCAGCTGCTCCACGGCCCCGCCGAGGTCGGACATCGGCATACCGTTCGCGACCGAGCGGATGGCGCGGTGGCGCGCCACGGTGAGGTGGTGCTCCTCGACGGCGAGGGACCCCGCGCGCTGCTCGCGCGCGAGCGTGGCCGCCGCCACGGCTGCGTCACCGTCCGGCGAGGGCAGCACGGCGGCCCGCAGGTCCTCCGGGGGCCGCTCCCCCGCACTGCGCGGGTCGGCGCCCGCGCCCTCGTCGTCCGGCGGCGGCCGCAGGTGGACGAGGGTGTCCTCGGTGTCCGGCCCGACCAGCAGCGCGGAGCCGGGCGGCGCGCAGCCGGTCAGGTACCGGACGTTCGCCGGTCGCGTGATCAGCGCGGCGGCCGCGCCTGCCGCGGCGCATCGCTCGCGCAGCCGGTCCCGCCGGATCCCATGCACCTCCGCCATGCGGCGAGCTTAAGTCGACGTGTCGGCCCTCGCCCGTTTTCGGCCTCCTTGCGGTGCCGCCGCGCGCGGCGGCGGGCGCTCACGGCGCCGCGGGGAAGTACGCGCCCCGCCCCTCCGCGGCACGGGCCGTCACCGGCCCGGAAGGCCGTCCGGCGGGTGGCTGCCCGCGCGGTTCCCCGCGCCCCCGACGGGGCGGGGGCTACCACGTCGGAGGGCCCTGCAAACTGCGCAGCACCACGCGGTCGAGGGCCGCGGCGGCGGCCGCGACGTCGAGGTGGGAGTTGTCGATGATCGGCAGGCCGGATCCGTACCAGCCGGCCATCCGCCCGTGGATACGGGCGACCTCCTCGTCGGAGAGCCGTCGGTTGCCGGAGCGCTCGGCGTTGCGGGTCAGGACGATGTCCAGGCCCGGGAGCAGCACCACGGGGACGAGGCCGGGCCCCACGTGCCGCTTCCAGCCGCCGAGCCCGACCGCCGGGCGGTCGGGGAAGACGGCGTCGTCGATGATGCAGGACACCCCGTTGGCCAGGAAGTTGCGTGCCGCGAATCCGCAGGTGCGCCGGGCGAGCCGGTACTGGGCCTCGGAGTGCTCGTTCCAGCCCGCCTGCGGGTCGGCGAACCCGGCCCGCACCCACTCGCGCACGTCGTCCAGGCTGATGTGCGCGGTCGGGGCGCCGCGGTTGTCGGCCCAGTGGCGGGCGATGGTCGTCTTCCCGGCGCCCGCGGCGCCGATCAGCAGGACGGCCACCGGGCCCTGGGCGGCGCCGCCCAGCGAGCCGTTGGCGTCCGGTACGGGCGCCTGGACCGGGGCCGCCGGCGGCAGCGGGAAGTGCCCGGTCACGCTTACGGCCGGGGGCGTCGGGCCCCCGCCGGGCTGCGGCGCCCCCACAGCGTGCTGCATGTCGGCCGACTCCATCTCGTGCGGTGTGCGCTGCCGCGCGGGTTGACATGGAACGGTACCGTTCCCGTGCTTCGTTTGGTGAACGCGCGCGAAACGTCCCCGGTGCCCTGCCCCGGCCGGACGGGTTTTCGCGGCCGCCCCCCGGCGGAGGGCGGCACGTGCGGCCGCGCCGCGGGGCAGCGGACCGGGGGCGCGGGGAACCGCGTGGCAGGCCCCACCGGGGGCCGGGTGGTCACCGGCCCTCAGGGAGTTCACCGTGGTCCCGGGCCACCGGCCGGCGGGTGCTCTCCCGCGCGGCGCCCGCCCCCCTGCGGGGCCCGGCCCTACGCGGCGGGGAGGTCGGCCAGCGCCTGCAGGGCGAGCAGGTAGGAGGTGAGGCCGAAGCCGGCGATCGTGCCCGTGGCCACCGGGGCGATCACGGACTCGTGGCGGAACGCCTCGCGCGCGTAGGGGTTGGAGATGTGCACCTCGACGAGGGGCGCGGTCCTCTGGGCCGCGGCGTCGCGCAGGCCGTAGGAGTAGTGCGTGAACGCACCGGGGTTGAGGACGACGGGCACCCGCCCGTCGGCCGCCTCGTGCAGCCAGCGGATGAGCTCGCCCTCGTCGTTGGTCTCGCGGACCTCGACGGCGAAGCCGAGCTCCGTGCCGAAGGACGTGCAGCGCTCGACGAGCCCCGCGTACGAGGTGGAGCCGTAGACGTCGGGCTCACGGGAGCCGAGGCGGCCGAGGTTGGGCCCGTTGAGGACGAGGACCGGGCGGGTCACGCGGACACCTCCCCGTAGGCGGCGAGCAGGATCGCGGGGTCGGGGCCTTCCAGGACGGTGGGCTTGGCCAGGCCGTCGAGGACGATGAAGCGCAGCAGGTCGCCGCGGGACTTCTTGTCGACCTTCATCGTCTCCAGCAGCCGCGGCCACTGGTCGCCGCGGTAGGTGAGCGGCAGGCCGACCGCGCCGAGGACGGCGCGGTGCCGGTCGGCGGTGGCGTCGTCGAGACGGCCGGCGAGGCGGCCGAGTTCGGCGGCGAAGACCATCCCGACGGAGACGGCGGCGCCGTGCCGCCACCGGTAGCGCTCGTTCTTCTCGATGGCGTGGGCGAGCGTGTGGCCGTAGTTGAGGATCTCCCGCAGGCCGGATTCCTTCAGGTCGCTGGAGACGACCTGGGCCTTGACGCGGATGGCGCGTTCGACCAGCTCGGCGGTGCGGGCGTAGCCGGGGCTGCGGGCGCCCTCGGGGTCGGCCTCGATCAGGTCGAGGATGACCGGGTCGGCGATGAAGCCGGCCTTGATGATCTCGGCGAGACCGCTGACGTAGTCGTTGGCGGGCAGCGAGTCCAGGGCGGCGAGGTCGCACAGGACGCCGGCGGGCGGGTGGAAGGCGCCGACGAGGTTCTTGCCCTCGGCGGTGTTGATGCCGGTCTTCCCGCCGACGGCCGCGTCGACCATGCCGAGCACCGTGGTGGGTACGGCGATCCAGCGGACCCCGCGCAGCCAGCTCGCGGCGACGAAGCCGGCGAGGTCGGTGGTGGCGCCGCCGCCGACGCCGACGATGACGTCGGTGCGGGTGAAGCCGCTCTGGCCCAGCGCCTTCCAGCAGTAGGCGGCGACCTCGGCGGTCTTGGCCTCCTCGGCGTTGGGCACCTGGACGGCGACGGCCTCGTAGCCCTGCTCGGCGAGGTCGTCGCGGACGGCCTCACCGGTGCCGGCCAGCGCCTCGGGGTGCACGACGGCCACACGCCTGGCCTTCTCCCCGATGAGCCCGGGGAGCTCGCCGAGCAGCTGGTGGCCGACGAGCACGTCGTACGGATCGGTTCCGGCCGTCCCGGCGACGGTGATGCGGACCGGGGGCGCGGTCGGGTCGGCGGCGGGGGTGGTCCCGGGGGTGTCGCTCATGCGTCCTTCAGCTGGAGTGCGTCGAGGACGGCGTCGGCCACGTCCTCGGGGGTGCGGTCGTCGGTGGGGACGACGGCCCTGGCGACTTCGGTGTAGAGCGGACGGCGTGCCTCCATCAGCTCCCGCCAGCGCTGCCGCGGGTTGACGGCGAGCAGCGGACGCGGGGCGTCGAGGCCGACGCGGTGGACGGCGGAGTGCAGGCCGACGTCGAGGAAGATCACCGGCAGGCCGTCGAGCAGGGCGCGGGTCCCGGCGTCCATGACGGCGCCGCCGCCGAGCGCGAGGACACCGCCGTGGCCGGCCAGCGCGTCGCGGACGGCGGCGCGCTCCAGCGCGCGGAAGTGCGGCTCGCCCTGGTCGACGAAGATGTCCGGGATCGGCTTGCCCGCGGTCGCCTCGATGTCGGCGTCGGTGTCGCGGTAGCCGACGCCGAGGCGTTCGGCGAGGATGCGGCCCGTGGTGGACTTGCCCGCGCCGGGCGGCCCGACCAGCACCACGGCGGGGGGTCCGCCGGCGGTGCCCGCGCCGGGCGCCGTCACCGGACGACCAGGTGGTCGAGGTAGTCCTGCACGTTGCGCCGGACCTGTGCGACGGAGTCGCCGCCGAACTTCTCGGCGACGGCGTCGGCGAGCACGAGCGCGACCATGGCCTCCGCGACGATGCCGGCGGCGGGCACCGCGCACACGTCGGAGCGCTGGTGGTGGGCCTGCGCGGGCTCACCGGTGGTGACGTCGACGGTCGCGAGCGCCCGCGGCACGGTCGCGATGGGCTTCATCGCGGCGCGCACCCGCAGCAGCTCGCCGGTGCTCATCCCGCCCTCGGTGCCGCCGGAGCGCCCGGAGCTGCGGCGGATGCCGTCGGGGCCGGGCACGATCTCGTCGTGCGCCTGCGAGCCGGGGACGCGGGCGAGGTCGAAGCCGTCGCCGACCTCGACGCCCTTGATGGCCTGGATGCCCATGAGCGCGGCGGCGAGCCGGGCGTCGAGCCGGCGGTCCCAGTGGACGTGCGAGCCGAGCCCGACCGGAACCCCGTAGGCGAGCACCTCGACGACGCCGCCGAGGGTGTCGCCGTCCTTGTGGGCCTGGTCGATCTCGGCGACCATCCGCTTGCTCGCGTCGGCGTCGAGGCAGCGCACCGGGTCCTCGTCGAGCCGGGCCTCGTCCGCGGGCACCGGCAGCACCCCGTACGGGGCCTTCGCGGCGGCGAGTTCGACGACGTGCGAGACGATCTCGATGCCGGTGGTCTCCTTGAGGTAGGAGCGGGCGACGGCGCCGAGCGCGACACGGGCCGCGGTCTCCCGGGCGCTGGCGCGCTCCAGGACGGGCCGGGCCTCGTCCAGGTCGTACTTCTGCATACCGGCGAGGTCGGCGTGGCCGGGCCGGGGCCGGGTCAGCGGGGCGTTGCGGGCGAGCCCGGCGAGGATCTCCGGGTCGACCGGGTCGGCCGCCATGACCTGTTCCCACTTGGGCCACTCGGTGTTGCCGACCATGACCGCGACCGGGCTGCCCATGGTGCGGCCGTGGCGTACGCCGCCGAGGAAGGTCACCTCGTCGCGCTCGAACTTCATCCGCGCCCCGCGCCCGTAGCCGAGCCGCCGCCGCGCGAGCGCGTCGGCCACCAGGCCGGTGGTGACGGGTACCCCGGAGGGCAGCCCTTCCAGCGTCGCCACGAGTGCGGGGCCGTGCGACTCCCCCGCGGTCAGCCAGCGCAACCTGCTCAACGGTGCTCCCTCGACAAAGCCCTGCCGTTCTCGCCCCGATCCTCCCACGTTTCGCGTCCCGGCCCTGACCTGCGTCCAGGGTGCGGGACGGGGGGTCGCGCGGTCAGCCGGCGCCGAGGGCCGACTCGCCCGCCGCGCGCATCGCGTCCACGGGGACGCCGGTGCGGCCGGTGTACTGCTCGATCTGGAGGACGGCCTGGTGGACGAGCAGGTCGAGGCCGCCGAGCACGGTGCCGCCGCGGGCCGACCAGGCGGCGGCCAGCGGGGTGGGCCACGGGTGGTAGAGGACGTCGAAGAGGGCGCCGGGGTGGCCGGGGACGTGGGCGGCGAGGTGGTCGGCGGCGCCCGCGGGGGTGGTGGCGATCACCAGCGGGGCGCCGAAGGCCGCCGCCGCGCCGTCCCAGCCGGCGGTGCGCACGGCCACACCGAGCCGCTCGCCCCACTGCCGCATCTCGGCGGCGCGGCCGGCGCTGCGGACGTACGCGGTGACCTCGCCCGTGCAGATGCGCGAGAGGGCGGCGAGCGCCGAGGACGCGGTGGCGCCGGCGCCGAGCACGGCGGCGGAGGGCACGGTGGTGATGCCGCGCTCGTCCAGGGCGGCGAGCAGCCCGGGGATGTCGGTGTTGTCGCCGCGGCGCCCGCCGGGGCCGAACACCACGGTGTTGACGGCCTCGACGGACGCGGCGGTGGGCGTGACCTCGTCCAGCAGCGGGATCACCGCGCGCTTGAGCGGCATGGTCAGCGACAGCCCGGCCCACTCCGCCGGGTCGAGGCCGGCGAGGAAGGCCGGGAGGGCCGCCTCGTCGACCTCGAAGCGGTCGTAGCGCCAGCCGTCGAGCCCCATCGCCGTGTACGCGGCGCGGTGCAGCGCCGGGGACAGCGAGTGGGCGATCGGCGAGCCGAGCACGGCGGCGCGGCGGGCGCCGCCGGAGGGTGCGGTGGGGTTCACTGGGGTCGTCGCTCGCTTCTTGCCGGTGGCCGCTGGGCCGCTAGTCGTTCTTGATCTTCTCGAACTCCGAGCGCGTCTCGGTGAACTCGGTGGTCTTGCCGTCCTTGGAGATGAAGAAGTACCAGGGGCCCGAGTCCGGGTTCATCGCGGCCTTGAGCGCCTCGACGCCCGGGTTGCCGATCGGGCCGGGCGGGAGGCCCCGGTAGACGTAGGTGTTGTACTTGTCCTTCAGCGAGAGGATCTCGTTGTTGGAGATCTTCTCCTGGCTGCGGTTCTTGACGTAGTTGTACGTCGAGTCGAACTGCAGCAGGCCGTTGGTGCCCTGCTTGTTGGCCGGGTCCAGCCGGTTGTAGACGACCTTGGCCATCTTGCGGAAGTCGTCGTCCGTCTTGCCCTCCGCCTGCACCAGGCTCGCGACGGTGAGCAGCTGGTACGGGCCGGACAGGCCGTGTTTCCCGGCCTCGTCCGCGAGGTTGAGCTGCTGGTACTCCGCGTTGGCCTGGCTGACCATCTGCTTGAGCAGTTCCTCGGGCTTCATGCCCTTGGCGACGCTGTACTTCGCCGGGAAGAGGAAGCCCTCCAGCGGGTCCTTGACGTTGTGCCCGACGACGGCCCAGTCCGGCAGGCCCAGGGTCTTGTACTTCGCCTTGGCGACGGCCTGGGTGGTGCCGGCCTTCAGGCCGAGCTTGGTATCTATCGCCGCGTAGATCTGCTTGTCGCGCATGCCCTCGGCGATGATCATCGCGTTCTGCGACTTGGGGTCCAGCATCATCGCGACGGCGGAGTCGGCCGACATCTGCTTGTTGAGCAGGTAGACGCCGGCCTGGATGCTCGTGCCCTTGGGGTTCTTGTTGGCCGCGGTCGTGAAGGCCTCGACGCTCTTGACCACGCCGGCCTCCTTGAGCAGGTTGCCCATGGTGGTCAGGGTCGCGCCCTTGGGGATGGTGACCTGCACCGAGCCGGAGCCCTGGCCGGAGTAGTCGGGGGCCGGGCCGAAGTGGTCCTGGTAGACGCCGTAGCCGTAGTAGCCGCCGCCGGCGAGCCCGCCGACGAGCACGAGCGCGACGACGAAGCACGCGCAGCCGCTGCGGCGCTTGCGGCCGCCCTGCTGGTCGCGCCCGGCGCGGCGGCCGTCGGTGCGGCTGTCGCTCGCCGGGGCGTCGTCGTCATCGTCGTCGTCGCGGTCGGCGAAGAAGTTGTGCTCGCGCGGGTGCTTGTCCTCGCCGGCGTCCCAGTCGGTGGCCGCCGGGCCGCCGCGCAGCGGCGTGCTCCGCGGCTCCTGCGGCCGGGTGCCGGGCGCGGGCTGCTCCGGATGCCCCTGGACGGGGCCCTGGCCCGGACCGCCCGCGGGCTGCCCGCCGGCGGGGCCGGGCTGCGGGGGCTGCCGGTACTGCGGCTGCTGCGGGTAGCCGCCGGACTGGTCGTAGTAGCCGGTGTGCTGCTGGTGCCGGCCTGTGCCGTACGGATCCTGCGGGCCGTGGCCGTAGGCCTCCTGGGCGCCGTAGCCGCCGGACTGGTGCGAGCCGGTGTCGTACGTGCCGTGGCTGCCCGTGTCGTACGTGCCGTGGCCGCCGGTGTCGTAGGTGCCGGTGTCGTAGGTGCCGTGCGTGCCCGTGCCGTACGTCTGGTGGGAACCGGTGTCGTAGCCGCCCTGCTGCGGGTAGCCGCCCTCCTGCGGGTACTGGCCGGTGCTGCCGTGCTGCTGCGGGTAGCCCTGCTGCCCGTACTGCTGCTGCGGGTACTGGCCGTCGCCCTGCTGCGGGTACTGCTGCTGGTGCTGGCCTGTGCCGTACGGGTCCTGCCAGTCGCCGCCGTACTGTCCCTGCGGCTGCTGCTGGTATCCCTGACCCCGGTCGTACGTGTCGCCGAACAGCGGATCGTCCGGGTCCCACGGTTCGGAGCCGGAGCCCCGGCCATAGTCAGTCATCGGTCCCCTTGGTACGCGGCCGGCATCGGGCCTGCCGACCTTGCGAAACGGGCGGCGCCATGAGGCGCCGCCGTGTCGCGCGGAACGTTACCGTATCGCGATCAGGGAGAGGATTGGATGCTCTCCCCGGGAGCTCTGCCCGACAGCCGTTCGGCTTCCAGGGCACTCTGCAGAATGATGACCGCGGCTGCCTGATCGACTACGGAGCGTCCCTTCTTCGACCTCACCCCCGAGGCGCGCAGGCCCTGCGCGGCCGTCACGGTGGTCATCCGCTCGTCCACCAGCCGCACGGGCACGGGGCTGATGATTTTCGCCACACCCTGCGCGAAGGCCCGCACCTTGGCCGCGGCCGGGCCCTCGGTTCCGTTGAGTGACCGCGGCAGCCCGATGACGACCTCGATCGGCTCGTACTCCGCGGTGATCTGGGCCAGCCGGCGCAGCGCGGCCGGCACGTCGCGGCCCGGGACCGTCTCGACGGGGGTGGCCAGGATGCCGTCCGGGTCGCACGAGGCGACCCCGATCCTGGCGTCCCCGACGTCGACACCGAGCCGCCGGCCGCGCCGCAGGGCGGGCCGCGGCGGCTCGGCGCCGCCTGCCGCGTCGTGCACGCTCACGCCTTCTCGGCGACGAGCCGGCGCACGGCCTCGACGGCCTCGGGCACCGCGGCCGGGTTCTGGCCGCCGCCCTGCGCCACGTCGTCCTTGCCGCCACCGCCGCCGCCGAGCGCCGTGGCGGCGGTGCGCACCAGCTCGCCGGCCTTGACGCCGCGCTCGCGGGCGGCCTCGTTGGTGGCGACCACGGTCAGCGGGCGGCCCTTGACCACGGTGAACAGGGCCACCACGGCCGGGCGGCCGCCGGTGACGCGCTGCCGCACGTCGAGGACCAGCTTGCGCAGGTCGTCGGCGCCGGTGCCCTCCGGCACCGTGCCGGTGACCAGGGCGACGCCCTTGACGTCCTCGGCGCTCTCGGCGAGCCCGGCGGCGGCCTGGAGCACCTTCTCGGCGCGGAAGCGCTCGATCTCCTTCTCGGCGTCCTTGAGCCGGCCGAGCATCCCGGCGATCCTGTCGGGCAGCTCCTCCGGGCGGCCCTTGACCAGCTCGGTCAGCTGGGCGACGACGGTGTGCTCGCGGGCCAGGAAGTTGTACGCGTCCACGCCCACCAGGGCCTCGACCCGGCGCACGCCGGAGCCGATGGAGGACTCGCCGAGCAGCTTGACCAGGCCGAGCTGGGCGGTGTTGCCGACGTGCGTGCCGCCGCACAGCTCCTTGGAGTAGTCGCCGATGGTGACGACGCGCACCTGCTCGCCGTACTTCTCGCCGAACTCCGCGATGGCGCCCTGCCGCTTGGCCTCGGCGATCGGCAGGATCTCGGCGGTGACGTCGAGTTCGCGGGCCAGCACCTCGTTGATCTTCTGCTCGACGTCGGTGAGCACCGTGCCGGGGACGGCCGTGGGCGAGCCGAAGTCGAAGCGGAAGCGGCCGGGCGAGTTCTCCGAGCCGGCCTGGGCGGCGGTGGGGCCGAGGGCGTCGCGCAGCGCCTGGTGGGTCAGGTGGGTGGCGCTGTGGGCGCGGGCGATGGCCCGGCGGCGCACCTGGTCGATCTGGGCGAGCACCGAGGCGCCGACGGTGACCTCGCCGACCTGGACGACACCCTTGTGCACGCTGACGCCGGGCACGGGCTGCTGCACGTCGCGGACCTCGACGACGGCGCCGCCCTCGACCCGGATGCGCCCGGTGTCGGCGAGCTGGCCGCCGCCCTCGGCGTAGAACGGCGTGCGGTCCAGGACGACCTCGACCTCGTCGCCCTCGGTGGCGGCGGGCGACGGCAGGCCGTCCACCAGCAGGCCGACGACGGTGGCCTCGTTGCGGTCCACGGCGTAGCCGGTGAACTCGGTGCCGCCGGTGCGGTCGGCGACCTCGCGGTAGGCGGACAGGTCGGCGTGGCCGGTCTTCTTGGCGCGGGCGTCGGCCTTGGCGCGGTCGCGCTGCTCCTTCATGAGCCGCCGGAAGCCGTCCTCGTCCACGGACAGCCCCTGCTCGGCGGCCATCTCCAGGGTGAGGTCGATCGGGAAGCCCCATGTGTCGTGCAGCAGGAAGGCCTGGTCGCCGGCGAGCACCGTGCCGCCCTTGGCCTTGGTCTCCGTCACCGCGGTGTCGAGGATGTTGGTGCCGGTCTTGAGCGTCTTGAGGAAGTTGGCCTCCTCGGCGAGCGCGACGGTCTCGATGCGCCCCCGGTCGGTGACCAGCTCCGGGTACTGCAGGCCCATGATGCCGATGACGACGTCCAGCAGCTCGGCCACCACGGGCTCGTGGGCGCCCAGCAGCCGCATGTTGCGGATGGCGCGGCGCATGATGCGGCGCAGCACGTAGCCGCGGCCCTCGTTGCCGGGCGTGACGCCGTCGCCGATGAGCATGACGGAGGTGCGCATGTGGTCGGCGACCACGCGCAGCGCCACGTCGGTGTCGTGCGAGCGGCCGTAGGGCACGCCGGTCAGCTCGGTGGCCTTGTCGATCACGACCCGCAGGGTGTCGGTCTCGTACATGTTGCGGACGCCCTGCAGGATCATCGCGAGGCGTTCCAGGCCGAGGCCGGTGTCGATGTTCTTGGCGGGCAGGTCGCCGAGGATCGGGAAGTCCTCCTTGCCCTCGCCCGCGCCGCGCTCGTACTGCATGAAGACCAGGTTCCAGATCTCCACGTAGCGCTCGTCGTTGACGGCGGGACCGCCCTCGGCGCCGAACTCCGGGCCGCGGTCGTAGTTGATCTCCGAGCACGGACCGCACGGGCCGGGCACGCCCATGGACCAGAAGTTCGGGCCCTTGCCGAGCCGCTGGATCCGCTCGGCGGGGACGCCGATGACGTCCCGCCAGATCTGCTCGGCCTCGTCGTCCTCCTCGTAGACGGTGATCCAGAGCTTCTCCGGCTCCAGGCCGTAACCGCCCCTGTCCAGGGGCTCGGTGAGCAGCTCCCAGGCGTAGCGGATGGCGCCTTCCTTGAAGTAGTCGCCGAAGGAGAAGTTGCCGCACATCTGGAAGAACGTGCCGTGCCGGGTGGTCTTGCCGACCTCTTCGATGTCCGGGGTACGGACGCACTTCTGCACGCTGGTGGCCCGCGCGAAGGGCGGCTTGACCTCGCCGAGGAAGTACGGCTTGAAGGGCACCATGCCCGCCGGGACCAGCAGCAGCGTCGGGTCGTCGGCGATGAGGGACGCCGACGGCACAACGGTGTGCCCGCGCTCCTCGAAGAAGCGCAGCCAGCGGCGGCGGATTTCTGCCGACTCCATCAGTGTTCGTCCTTCCGGTCGTACGGGTTGTACGCGATGCCCCGGCGCGGTGCCGGGAGGTCGGTGTCCAGTTCCCGCGGTGCGGGGCGGCGGGCGGCCCGGTCGGGCTCACCGCCGGTCAGGCCCAGCGCGTCCTGCAGCTCGCCCTCGCGCTGCGCCATCCCCGACCTGACGTCGGCGGCGAACTCGCGCAGCCGCGCGCCGGTCTCCAGCGCGCGGTCCGCGGCGGTCGCGGCGAGGCTGTCGGGGCTCAGCCGGCGCAGCGCGCGGCTGACTTTCCTGGTGGCCCACACACCGGTGGCGGCACCGGTCAGGAACCAGAACAGACGGCGGAACATGGGCCTCAGTCCTTCGAGCGGTTGCGGCGTCCGCGCCGCCTTGCGGCCGGCACGTCCGCGCCGGCCCGGGCCTGCCGCCCGACCGCCCGCCGCACCCCGTAGCCGAAGGCCGCGACCTTCACCAGGGGGCCGCCGAAAGTGCTGGCGACAGTGGAGGAGAGCGCGGAGGCGTTGGCCGTCACCTCGGCCACGTCCGCGGTGATCGTGTCGACCCGGTCCAGCTGGGCGTGCGCCGAGCGCAGGGCGTCCGAGGCCTCGCCGAGCAGCGGAACGGCCTGTTCCGTGATGCCGGCCACCAGCTCGGTGGTGCTCCGCAGCGTGCGGGCCAGCCGCGCCAGCGCGACGGCCAGGAACGACACGAGGATCGCCCAGAACACCGCCACGATCAGGCCGGCTACGCCGGCCACCTCTCCACCGGACACCTTGCCGCGCCTTCCTCTGGTCCCCAGGTCAGTGACTCCCGACCTTACCGCCCCGCGGGCCGGGCCCCGCACCGCTTTACCCCCGGGTGCCGTGATCCGCCGGGGCGGATCCTGCGGCGGGTGGCGGGTTGCGCGCGCGGGTCGCCGCTCCCCCCGTGGTTGACCTCGCCGCGCGGGGTCGGCGTCGTCCGGGAGCGCGGGGGACCGCGCGGCCGGCCGCGGCGGCGGGAAGGCCGCGGCACCCACCGCAGGAGGCGCCCGGGCGCGGCCCCACCGCCAGGCGCAGCCCGCAGGCGCCGTTGTACGGAGCGCGAACGTACCGGTACGCTCCGTCAGTCATGAGGACGAACCTCCCAGCGGAGCTGACCCGCTTCGTCGGCCGGGCGCCCGACGTGGAGCAGGTCACCGCCGCCCTCCGCGGAGCGGAACGCCTGGTGACGGTGACCGGCGCGGGCGGCGTCGGCAAGACCCGCCTCGCGCTGCGCGCGGCCGCCGCTCTGCAGGACCGTTTCACCGACGGCGTCCACCTCGCCGAACTGGCCGCGCTGCCCGCCGCGGACCTGCTGGAGCACACCCTCGCCGAGGCGCTGCGGCTGCCGGACCACACCAGCAGGGCGCCGCGCGCCGCGCTCGTCGAGCATCTGGCCGGGCGTGACGTGCTGCTCGTCCTCGACGGCTTCGACCGCCTCGCGGACGCCTGCGCGGAGCTGGTCGCCGAACTCCTGCGGCGCAGTCCGGGGCTGCGCGTGCTGGCCGCCGGCCGCAGGGCGCTCGGCATCACGGGTGAGCGGCTGCTGCCGCTGCGGCCGCTGCCGCCCGGGTCGGAGGCGGTGGAGCTGTTCGCCGACCGGGCGGCCGCCGTGCTGCCCGGTTTCGCCGTGACGCCGGCCAACCGCGCGGCCGTGACCGAGCTGTGCGCCAGGCTGGACGGACTGCCGCTGGCGCTGGAACTCGCGGCGGTGCGGCTGCGCGCGCTGTCGGTGGAGCAGTTACTCGACCGGCTCGGCGACCGCTTCCGGCTGCTGACCGGCGGTGACCCGAGCGCGCCGGAACGGCACCGGGCGCTGCGTACCGCGATCGGCTGGAGCCACGAGCTGTGCAGTCCGGCGCAGCGGCTCCTGTGGGCCCGGCTGTCGGTCTTCGCCGGGCGCTTCGACCTGGACGCCGCCGAGTACGTCTGCGCGGGCACCGGGCTCGCCGAGGACGACGTGGTGGAGGCGGTCGCGGCGCTGGTGGCGCAGTCGGTGCTGGCCCGCGAGGAGGACGGTGAGGACCTGGTCCGCTACCGGATGCTGGAGAGCGTGCGCGAGTACGGCGCCGGGTGGCTGGCGGCGCTGGGCGACGAGCCGCGGGTGCGGCGGCGGCACCGCGACTGGTACCTCGGCGTGGCGACCTGGTGCGAGCTGGACTGGTTCAGCCCACGGCAGGCGGAGGTGGCCGCGCGCGTCGCGGCGGATCTGCCGAACCTGCGGCTGGCCCTGGAGTTCAGCTTCGACGGGCTGCCGGGCGAGGCGGCGGAGGACCCGGCGGTGGGCCAGTACCTCGCGGGCACGCTGTGGTTCTGCTGGGTGGGCTGCGGGCGGCTCGCGGAGGGCCGGCACTGGCTGGACCGGGCCCTGGAGGTCCCGGCGGAGCCGTCGGAGGCGCGGGCGAAGGCGATGTGGGTGTACGGCTACGTCGCCCTGCTGCAGGGCGACTCGGCGGCGGCGCTCGCGGTGCTCCAGGACTGCCGCGAGTAGGCGCTCGCGGCGGGGAACGCGACCGCGGAGGCGTACGCCGTGCACCGGCTCGGCTGCCTGGCGCTGGTGTCGGACGACATGCCGCGTGCCGAGCGCTTCATCGGCGACGCCCTGCTGCGCTACCGCAGGATCGGCGAGCTGAACAGCAACGTGCTGATGGCGCAGGTGGAGCTGGCGATGGCGGTCGCCTTCCAGGGCGACGTCGCCAGGGCGGTGCGCCTGGCGGAGGAGGTCCGCGACATCTGCGCCGACCACGGGGAGCGGTGGACGCTGGCCTACGCGCTGTACGTGCTGGCGTACGCGGCCTGGCTGGACGGGCGGCCGGAGCGGGCACGGCGGTTCGCCGAGGAGGCGCTCGCGATCGACCACAGCTTCGACGACCTGGTGGGCACGGTGCTCGCACTGGAGCTGCTGGCGCTCGTGACCGAGGGCGAGGGGGCGCCGTACGAGGCGGCGGTGCTGCAGGGCGCGGCGCGGCGGCTGTGGGATTCGGTGGGCCTGCGGCTGTTCGGCTCGCGGTACTTCAACGCCCCGCACGCGGTGTGCGAGCAGCGGGTGCGGGCGGCGCTGGGCGACGCGGCCTACGCGGCGGCGCTCGGCGAGGGCGCCCTCCTGGGCCTGGACGCGGCGGCGCACCGGGCGCTGAACCGGCCGCGGGGCGGCGCGGGCCCGGCGGAGCAGCGCGGTGCGGCGCGGCCTCCCGCCCCCCGTACGCACGAGCCCGCCGCCTCTCCGGAGGCGGCGGGCTGACGTACGGGCCCGTGCGGGGGCTCAGCGGGCGTAGTACTCCACGACGAGCTGCTCGTCGCAGATCACCGGGATCTCCTTGCGGTGGGGGTCGCGGTCCATCCGGAAGGCGAGCGCCTGCAGGTTGACCTGGAGGTAGCGCGGGGTCTCGCCCTCGCCGGCCCAGCCGCCCTCGCGGGCGACCAGGAAGGGCGTCTTCTCCCGGGAGCGCTCGCGGACCTGGACGACGTCGTCGGGGCGGACCCGGAAGGACGGCTTGTCGACCTTGCGGCCGTTGACCTCGATGTGGCCGTGCACGACCATCTGGCGGGACTGGTAGATGGTGCGGGCCAGACCCGCGCGCAGCACCAGGGCGTCGAGGCGCCGTTCGAGCTCGATGATCAGCGCCTCACCGGTGCGCAGCCCGGCGACCTTCTTGGCCGCGTCGTACGCGCGCTGCATCTGCCGCTCGCTGACGTCGTACTGGGCGCGCAGTCGCTGCTTCTCCAGCAGCCGCGTCTTGTAGTCGCTGTTCTGCTTGCGGCCGCGGCCGTGCTCGCCCGGCGGGTAGGGGCGGGCCTCGAAGTACTTGACCGCCTTCGGGGTCAGCGCGATGCCCAGTGCCCTGGACTTCTTGACCTTGGGACGCGACTGGTTCACGTGCGTCGAACCTCCATCGAAATTAGGTAAGGCTTACCTTAACTGAAGGAGTACGCAGGTTTCGACCAGGGGAACCCCGCACGGCGGCCGGAGAAGGCCGCGGCGCGGTCAGCCGCGTCCCGAGGAGGAAGGAGCGCCCGGCGGCCTGCCGGCCGTACGGCGCGCGCACTCCGTGCGAGCGTAACCCGGCCCGGCGGCGGCCCATTCCCACCGCCCGGCCGCCACCCCCCGCTGTGCCGCGGATCACGGCCCGCAGCGGCCCGCAGGCCCGCTGCGGCTACTCGCCCCTGCCCTCCAGCCGGCCGCGCACCCACTCCAGGACGTCGGCGTAGCGGCCCTCCGCCCCGTAGCGGGTCGGCTCGTAATAGCGGCGCCCGGCGAGCGTGTCCGGCAGGTACTGCTGGGCGGCGACGGCGCCGGGCACGTCGTGCGGGTAGACGTAGCCCTGCGCGTGGCCGAGCTTGGCGGCGCCCTTGTAGTGGCCGTCGCGCAGGTGCGCCGGGACGGGGCCCGCCTTGCCGGCCTTGACGTCGGCGAGCGCCGCGCCGATCGCGGTGGTCGCCGCGTTGGACTTGGGCGCGAGCGCGAGCGCGATGGTGGCGTGCGACAGGATCAGCGACGCCTCCGGGAAGCCGATCATCGCGACCGCCTGCGCGGCGGCGACGGCGGTGGGCAGCGCGGTCGGGTCGGCGAGGCCGATGTCCTCGCTCGCCGAGATCATCAGCCGCCGGGCGATGAACCGCGGATCCTCCCCCGCCTCGATCATCCGGGCCAGGTAGTGCAGCGCCGCGTCCACGTCCGAGCCGCGGATGGACTTGATGAGGGCGCTGGCCACGTCGTAGTGCTGGTCGCCGTCCCGGTCGTACGCGACGGCCGCGCGGTCGACGGTCTGCTCCAGGGTGGCCAGGGTGACGGTGTCCTCGCCCTTGGCCAGCGCCGCTCCCGCGGCCGCCTCCAGCGCGGTGAGCGCCCGGCGGGCGTCGCCGCCGGCGATCCGCAGCAGGTGGTCCTCGGCGTCCTCCGGCAGGGCCACCGCGCCCGCGAGGCCCTGCTCGGCGGCGAGCGCGCGGCGCAGCACCCCGCGCACGTCGTCGTCGGTGAGCGGTTCGAGGGTCAGCAGCAGCGAGCGGGACAGCAGTGGGGAGATCACCGAGAAGTACGGGTTCTCCGTGGTGGCCGCGATGAGGGTGACCCAGCGGTTCTCCACGGCGGGCAGCAGCGAGTCCTGCTGGGCCTTGCTGAAGCGGTGGATCTCGTCGAGGAAGAGCACCGTCTCGCGCTGGAAGCCGCCGGACTGCCGCTTGGCGCTCTCGATGACCGCGCGGACCTCCTTGACGCCCGCGGTGATCGCCGAGAGCTCCACGAAGCGCTTGTTGGTGGCCTTGCTCACCACGTACGCCAGCGTCGTCTTGCCGATGCCGGGCGGGCCCCACAGGATCACCGACGAGGGCCCCGCCGGCCCGCCGCCGCTCTCCCCCACCAGGCGCCGCAGCGGTGAGCCGGGCCGCAGCAGGTGCTGCTGCCCGACGACCTCGTCCAGGGTGCGCGGGCGCATCCGCACGGCGAGCGGGCTGGCACCCGGGTCGCGTTCCCGGCGTTCCTCGGCGGCGGCGGTGAAAAGGTCTGGCTCCACGTCCTGAAGCCTAGGTCACGGCACCGACAACCGGCTTCCGCGGACGGTCCGGACCAGGTCAGATGACGGTCTTCCAGTAGTACCAGAAGTGCACCAGGATCAGCATCGCGATGACGCCGTACCACAGCACCGGCACGACCCAGTGGAACTCCAGCACCAGCGCCTTCGCCTTGGCCGGCACCTTGTACAGGCCGTGCTTGATGTTGTGCACCGCGGTGTACCAGAAGGTGGCGATGGTCACGATCCAGGCCAGGCAGCACCACAGGCAGATGGCGTTGATGTTGTAGATCGTCTGGTACTGGAGCCAGCTGATGAAGCACACGCCGAACAGCCCGCCGGCCTGCAGCCCGTACCAGAACCAGGCCTTGTAGCGGGCGCCCGCGAACATGCCCACGGCCAGGGTGATCAGCACCGGGAAGGCCACCAGGCCGATGATCGGGTTCTGGAAGCCGAAGACGTGCGCCTGGTCGCTCTCCATCACGCTGCCGCAGGAGATGATCGGGTTGAGGCTGCACCCCGGGGTGTACGACTTGCCTTCGACCTTGGCCTGGAGCAGCTTGAACTTGTCGTCGGTGATGACGAACGAGGCGAGCAGGCCCAGCGCCCCGCAGACCAGCAGCAGCCAGGTGAACGCCCTGCCCGCCACGATGCCTTCGGCCGGGCGTGGTGCGCTCTCTCCGGAGGTACGCGTCTCGTCCAGGGCGGAAGTCGTCATGGTCGCCGATCTCTCAGATCCGTGGGGGCGGGCACACTCATTGTGCACCAGGGCGGTCAGGAGGGAATAAGCCTGCACCGCCCCGGTACACGAAGGAGCGGTTCAGGCCAGCCGCTCCTTGACGGCGGCCGTGACCGCGTCGAGCGGCACCGCGACCTGCTCGCCGCTGTCGAGGTCCTTGAGCTGGGCCACCCCGTCGGCCAGGTCCCGGTCGCCGGCGACGAGCGCGAAGCGGGCGCCGGAGCGGTTGGCCGACTTCATGGCGTTCTTCACGCCCTTGCCGCCGTACGCGAAGTCCGCCGCGACACCCTCCCTGCGCAGCTGCGTCACCACGCCGAAGAGCACCCGCCGGGCCTCCTCGCCGAGCGGCACCGCGTACACGTCGGTCGACCGGGGCAGCGGCAGTTCGACGCCCTCGGCGCGCAGCGCGAGCACCGTGCGGTCCACGCCGAGCGCCCAGCCGACCGAGGGCAGCGCCGGGCCGCCGAGCATCTCCGACAGGCCGTCGTAGCGCCCGCCGCCGCCGACCGCGGACTGCGAGCCGAGGCCGTCGTGCACGAACTCGAAGGTGGTGCGGGTGTAGTAGTCCAGGCCGCGCACCAGCCTCGGGTCGTCCTCGTAGGCCACGCCCGCCGCGGTCAGCAGCTCGCGCACCTGCTCGTGGTAGGCCTTGCACGCCTCGCACAGGTGGTCGGAGATCTTCGGCGCCCCGGTGAGCTGCCGCTGCACGGACTCGCGCTTGTCGTCCAGCACCCGCAGCGGGTTGATCTCGATCCGGCGGCGGGTGTCCTCGTCGAGGTCCAGACCGCGCAGGAAGTCCTGGAGCGCGGCGCGGTAGACGGGGCGGCACTCGCGGTCGCCGAGCGAGTTCAGCAGCAGCCGCACCTGGCCGAGGCCCAGGGTGCGGTAGGCGTCGGTGGCCAGGATGATCAGCTCGGCGTCCAGCATCGGGTCCTCGGCGCCGATCGCCTCCGCGCCGACCTGCGAGAAGTGCCGGTAACGCCCGGCCTGCGGGCGCTCGTAGCGGTAGTAGGAGCCCGAGTACCAGAGCTTGACCGGCAGGTTGCCCGCCTTGTGCAGGTTGGCCTCCAGCGCCGCGCGCAGCACCGAGGCGGTGCCCTCGGGACGCAGCGCCAGTTCGGTGCCGCCCTTGGTGGTGAGGGTGAACATCTCCTTGGTCACGATGTCGGTGGACTCGCCGACCCCGCGGGAGAACAGCTCCACGTGCTCGAAGCCGGGGGTCTCCACGTAGCCGTAGCCCGCCCGGCGGGCCGGTGCCGCGATGGCCTCGCGCACCGCGAGGTAGACGGCCGAGTCCGGCGGCAGCAGGTCGTAGGTGCCCTTGGGGGCCTGGATGGTGCTCACGTCAGCAGTCGTCACAATCCTCGTCGGGGAGCCGCCGGGTCCGGTGCTCCCTGGCCGCGGGCCACCTCGCCCAGGTACGGGTTGGTGGCGCGCTCGCGGCCGATGGTCGTCTGGGGGCCGTGCCCCGACAGCACCACGGTGGAGTCGTCGAGCGGCAGGCACACGCGGGCCAGCGACTCGTACAGCTCGGGCGTGGAGCCCCCGGGCAGGTCGGTGCGTCCGACGGAGCCGGCGAACAGCAGGTCGCCGGAGAAGAGCACGGACGGGACGTCCGCGGCCTCCGGCAGCCGGTAGGTCACCGACCCCTTGGTATGGCCGGGCGCGTGCGCGACGGAGAACTCCAGCCCGGCCAGCGACAGCGTGCTGCCGTCGGTGAGCTCCCGCAGGTCGTCGGGCTCGCCGATGGTCAGCTCCCCCATCAGGGCCGCGCCGATGCTGCCGCCGAGCGCCTTCTCGGGGTCGGTGAGCATGAAGCGGTCGGCGGGGTGCAGGTAGGCCGGTACGCCGTGCGCGCCGCACACCGGGACGACCGAGGCGACGTGGTCGACGTGGCCGTGGCTGAGGACGACGGCGACGGGCTTGAGGCGGTGTCTGGCGAGCATGTCCTCGACGCCCTGGGCCGCGAGGTGGCCCGGGTCGATGATCACGCACTCCTCACCGGCGGCGGGGGCGACCACGTAGCAGTTGGTCCCCCAGGCCCCGGCGGGGAACCCGGCAATGAGCACGTTCGTCCTTCTGTCGTCCGCGGGCGGTGTCGGCAGCTCACGAGCCTACCGGCGGGAACATCGCGGTCGCGAACTCGTATCGGGCGTGCATCGGCGTGTTTGCGGACTGGACTCGACCGGCCACGGGACGCGAAGATCTGCGCACACACCCTCGTACGGGTCCGGGCCCGCGCCGTGGACCCACAGCAAAGGCACAGCTCACACGGCCTGCGGCAGAATGCTTCCGCGGGCCGGGTGCACGCCCCAGCAGACGCACAGCAAACCGCACCAGACTTACCCAGACAGACGCAGACGCGCACACGCGTACAGGAGGCGGCCGGCAGTTGTCCGGCCCAGCGACCGGGAGCAGGCGAAGTGGTCACCAAGGATCAGCGGCGGCGGCAGCTCGCCCGGGAGAAGTTCGAGCGGCAGCAGAATCGCAGGGTGAATCACCAGCGCAAGGCGCGCCAGCGCAACGCGGCGATCGCGGCCGTCGTGGTGGTCGCCCTGGCGGGGACCGGCGGGGCGTGGGCGGCGGGGGCCTTCGACGGCAGCTCCAAGAAGAAGGACGACGCCGCGGGCGCGAGCGCCTCCGCCACACCGAGCGCTTCGGGCAGCGCGAGCGCGGCGGCGACCGCGGCGCCCGACCCGTGCAAGAAGCCCGCCGCGGGCAACCCGGGCACGGCGTCCTGGAAGTCGAAGCCGAAGATGGCGATCGACAAGGGCGCGAAGTACACCTTCACCCTGGACACCACGTGCGGCACGATGCCGGTCACGCTGGACGCGGCGAAGGCGCCGGAGACGGTGAACTCCTTCAAGTTCCTCGCCGACCACGGCTTCTTCGACCACACGCGCTGCCACCGGCTCACCACGACGGGCATCTACGTGCTCCAGTGCGGCGACCCGACGGCCTCCGGCAGCGGCGGCCCGGGCTACTCGCTGCCGGACGAGAACCTGACGGCGTTCGGCAAGGCCGACGCCAGCGGTGTGGTCACGTACCCGGCCGGCACCGTGGCGATGGCCAACAGCGGCCCGAACACCGGCGGGAGCCAGTTCTTCCTCGTCTACAAGGACAGTCCGCTGCAGCCCAACTACACTCCGTTCGGCACCCTGAGCGCCGACGGGCTCAAGGTGCTGGACAAGATCGCGGGCGCCGGCGAGAACAGCGGCGGGCAGGGTGACGGGGCGCCGAACGCCACCGTCGTCATCAACAAGGCGACCGTCGGCAAATCCTGATTCCCGCCGCATCGGATGCGGACAGCCGGGGCGATGGTCGCCTATGTTGGCGTTGGACCGGTCCGTGCGCACAGCCCGGCCGGAGATTCACCCGGGGATTGCGCCGGGGAGACACTGTGGACGATGCCGTCGAGCCGCCACCCGGCCGGGCATCACGTGGAGGAGGCGCTGTGAGCAGCGACCCGTGGGGCCGCGTCGATGAGACGGGGACCGTGTACGTGCGTACGGCCGACGGGGAGAAGGAGGTCGGTTCGTGGCAGGCGGGCTCCCCGGCGGAGGCCCTCGCCTACTTCGAGCGCAAGTACGAGGGGCTCGTCGTGGAGATCGGCCTCCTGGAACGGCGGGTGCGGACCACGGACCTCGCGCCCAAGGACGCGCTGGCCGCGATCGAGCACCTGCGGGCGGCCGTGGACGAGGGGCACGCGGTCGGCGACCTGGCGGCGCTGGCCGTCCGGCTGGACGCGCTCGTCGCGCTGGTCGACTCGCGGCGCGAGGAGCGCCGTGCCGCCAAGGCCCGGCAGAGCGAGGAGGCCAGGGCTGCCAAGGAGCAACTGGTCGCCGAGGCCGAGCAGTTGGCGGAGAGCGAGCAGTGGCGGACCGCGGGTGAGCGGCTGCGCGCGCTGGTCGACACCTGGAAGGGCCTTCCCCGGCTGGACCGCAAGAGCGACGACGAGCTGTGGCACCGCTTCAGCCACGCGCGCTCGGTGTTCTCCAAGCGCCGCAAGGCGCACTTCGCGTCGCTGGACGCGCAGCGCGAGCAGGCCCGGCGCACCAAGGAGAAGCTGGTCGCCGAGGCGCAGTCGCTGTCGGACTCCACCGACTGGGGCCCGACCGCGGCCCGTTACCGCGAGCTGATGACCGAGTGGAAGGCGGCCGGCCGCGCGCAGCGCGAGGCCGAGGACGACCTGTGGAATCGTTTCCGCGGGGCGCAGGACGTCTTCTTCGCCGCCCGCGCGGAGGTCTTCGCCGAGCGGGACGGCGAGCAGCGCGACAACCTGGCGGCCAAGGAGCAGCTGGTCGTCGAGGCCGAGAAGCTGCTGCCGGTGACCGACCTGAAGGCGGCCCGCGCCGCCTTCCGCGCGATCAACGAGCGCTGGGAGGGCATCGGCCACGTGCCGCGCGACGCCCGGCCGCGGATCGAGTCGCGGATGCACGCCGTCGAGCGGGCGCTCGCGGAGTCCGAGGAAGCCGAGTGGCGGCGCACCAACCCCGAGGTGCGGGCCCGTGCCCAGGGCCTGACCGGCCAGCTCCAGGCGGCGGTGGACAAGCTGCGCGGCCAGGTGGACGCGGCGCGCGCGGCGGGCAACACCGCCAAGGCGGACAAGCTCGCCGCCGAGCTGGAGGGCCGCCAGGCGCTGCTGGACCAGGCGCTCAAGGGCCTTCAGGAGTTCGGCGGCTGACCACGGCCTGCGGCATGTGACGGCGAACGGCTCCCGGTGCGTGGTGCACCGGGAGCCGTTCGCCGTCACGGCCCGGCCCGCGGCGGCGCCCAGGGCTCCGCTGTGGGCCCGCGCTACCGCTGGCGGCCGGAGGTGACGCGGTAGACGTCGTAGACGCCCTCGACGCCGCGTACGGCCTTCAGGACGTGCCCCAGGTGCTTGGGGTCGCCCATCTCGAACGTGAAGCGCGAGGTGGCCACCCGGTCCCGGGAGGTCTGCACGGCCGCGGACAGGATGTTGACGTGCTGGTCGGACAGCACCCGCGTGACGTCCGAGAGCAGCCGGGAGCGGTCCAGCGCCTCCACCTGGATCGCGACCAGGAAGACCGACGACTGGGTGGGCGCCCACTCGACGTCGATGATCCGCTCCGGCTGCTGCGACAGCGAGTCGACGTTGACGCAGTCCGCCCGGTGCACCGACACCCCGTTGCCGCGCGTGACGAAGCCGATGATCGGGTCGCCGGGCACCGGCGTGCAGCAGCGCGACAGCTTCACCCACACGTCACTCGTGCCCTTGACGACCACGCCCGGGTCGGCGATCCCCCGCCGTTTGCTGCGCCCGGTCTGCGGCGGGGCGGTGATCTCCTCGACGTCCTCGGTCGCGCCCTCCTCGCCGCCGAGCGCGTCGACGAGCTTCTGCACCACCGACTGCGCGGTGATGTGGCCCTCGCCGATCGCGGCGTACAGCGCGGAGATGTCGGGGTAGCGCATCTCGTGCGCCAGCGTGACGAGCGAGTCACCGGTCAGCACCCGCTGGATCGGCAGGTTCTGCTTGCGCATGGCGCGCGCGATGGCGTCCTTGCCGTGCTCGACGGCCTCCTCGCGGCGCTCCTTGGAGAACCACGCGCGGATCTTGTTGCGCGCCCGGGGGGACTTGACGAAGCCCAGCCAGTCCCGCGACGGCCCCGCGCCGGCCGCCTTGGAGGTGAAGACCTCGACCAGGTCGCCGTTGTCGAGCGTCGACTCCAGCGGCACCAGGCGCCCGTTGACCCGGGCGCCTATCGTGCGGTGGCCGACCTCGGTGTGCACCGCGTACGCGAAGTCCACCGGGGTGGCGCCCGCGGGCAGCGCTATCACGTCGCCCTTCGGCGTGAAGACGAAGACCTCGCTCTGCGACAGGTCGAAGCGCAGCGACTCCAGGAACTCGCCCGGGTCCTCCGTCTCCTTCTGCCAGTCCAGCAGCTGCCGCAGCCACGCCATGTCGTTGACCGCGTCGTCCTTCTTGTCCGAGCGCGGGCTGTCGGTGCGGACCTTGGACGCGCCGGCCACCGCGTCCTGCTTGTACTTCCAGTGCGCGGCGATGCCGTACTCCGCGCGGCGGTGCATGTCGAAGGTGCGGATCTGCAGCTCGACGGGCTTGCCGCTGGGGCCGATCACGGTGGTGTGCAGCGACTGGTACATGTTGAACTTCGGCATCGCGATGTAGTCCTTGAACCGGCCGGGGACCGGATTCCACCGCGCGTGGATCGTGCCGAGCGCCGCGTAGCAGTCACGGACGGTGTCGACCAGGACCCGGATGCCGACCAGGTCGTAGATCTCCGCGAAGTCGCGGCCGCGGACGATCATCTTCTGGTAGACGCTGTAGTAGTGCTTGGGGCGTCCGGTGACGGTGGCCTTGATACGGGCCGCGCGCAGGTCCTGCTGCACCTGGTCGGTGACGATCGCCAGGTACTCGTCGCGCTTGGGCGCGCGCTCGGCCACCAGCCGCACGATCTCGTCGTACATCTTGGGATAGAGGATGGCGAAGGCCAGGTCCTCCAGCTCCCACTTGATGGTGTTCATGCCCAGCCGGTGCGCCAGCGGGGCGTAGATCTCAAGCGTCTCGCGGGCCTTCTTCTCCTGTTTGTCCCGCTTGAGGTAGCGCATCGTGCGCATGTTGTGCAGCCGGTCGGCGAGCTTGATCACCAGCACGCGCGGGTCCTTGGCCATCGCCACGACCATCTTGCGCACGGTCTCGGCCTGGGCGGCCTCGCCGAACTTGACCTTGTCCAGCTTCGTGACACCGTCCACCAGCAGCGCCACCTGGTCGCCGAAGTCGCGGCGCAGCTGGTCGAGGCCGTACTCGGTGTCCTCGACGGTGTCGTGCAGCAGCCCGGCCATCAGGGTGGCCGGGTCCATGCCCAGCTCGGCCAGGATCGTCGTGACGGCGAGCGGGTGGGTGATGTACGGGTCGCCGCTCTTGCGCTTCTGTCCGCGGTGCCAGCGCTCGGCGACCTGGTAGGCGGCCTCGATCTGCCGCAGCTGGGCGGTGTCGCCCTTGGGGTCGTTGCCGCGCACGACCCGCAGCAGCGGTTCGAGCACGGGGTTGTACGGGCTGGAGCGCTGCACGCCGAGCCGGGCCAGCCGCGCGCGCACCCTGCTGGAGGACGCGCCGGGGCGCGTCGGGGCCACGCTGCCCGGGGTGCGGACCGGCCGGACGGCGGGCGGCGCCGGCTTCGGCTCGGACTCGCCGGGGGTGTGCGCGGGCGCGTCCGTGCCGCGCGGGGCCGGTTCCGTACCGCCCGCGCCGCCGAGGGGCTGGGCCTTGTCTGGCAAGTGCACTCCTCACGCGCGGTAGAAATCCCATGGTATCGACCTGTGCCGGCACCCGGGCGCGCGCGGTGCCCGGGCGCCCTCCCCCGCGCCGGCGGGCGGTACGTGGCACGGCTCGTGGGACGCCCGGGGGCGCCGGGGCCGCTAGACGGTGATCAGCGCGTCCAGCGGAGCTCCGCCGAGCGCGGGGAGCAGGCGCTCGCGCCCCCCGAGGAAGCTCAGCTCCAGCAGGACCGAGAGGCCCGCCACGGTCGCGCCGGCCCGGCGGATCAGCTCCACGGCGGCCTCCGCGGTGCCCCCGGTGGCCAGCACGTCGTCGATCACCAGCACCCGGTCGTCGGGGGCGAAGGCGTCGGTGTGCACCTCGATCTCCGCGGTGCCGTACTCCAGCTGGTACGTCTGCCCGTGCACGGTGCCGGGCAGCTTGCCCGCCTTGCGCACGGGGACGAAGCCGACCCCGGCCCGAACCGCCGCGGGCGCGGCCAGGATGAAGCCGCGCGCCTCCAGGCCGACGACCTTGGTGGCACCGTGCCGGGCGCACAGCGCCGCGAGGGCCTCGACGAGCGCACCGAAGGCCACCGGGTCGGCCAGCAGGGGGGTGATGTCCTTGAACATCACCCCGGGCTCCGGGTAGTCCGGGACGTCCCTGATGTGGGCGATCAGCAGCTCGCGCAGCTCGGCGGACGGGGTCTCCGTGGTGGTCATCAGGGGGTTCCTCGGCTCTTCTCGGTCGTAGGGGCGGGAGGGGGGCGGGTGACGGGCGGCGGCGTGCGCTCCATTGTCCCCCGCCGGACGTGCGGGAGCCGCCCGGCCGTGGCGACCGGGCGGCTCCCTCGGGTCCTGCGTGTGCGGCGCGGTGTCAGCGCCGCCGGCCGGACGGGCGGCCCCGGCCGCCGCGGCCGCCGCCGCGCGGCTGGGTGCGCGGGCGCGTACCGTTCTGGCCGCGCGGAGAGACCACTCCGGCGCCCGCCGTGGCGGCCGCCTCGTCCTCGACCTCACCGTCGTCGTCGCCGGGGAGCGCGTCGGACGGCTCCTCCGGGTCCTCACCGCGGGCGACGGCCTCCTTGGCCTTGACCGCGTCCGCCTTGCGCTTGGCCAGCACCCGCTTGCGCAGCGACCGCATCTGCGGCTCCCGCTCCTTCAGCTCCGCCACGATCGGGGTGGCGATGAAGATCGAGGAGTAGGCGCCGGCGGTGAGGCCGACGAAGAGCGCGAGCGCGATGTCGTTGAGCACGCCGGCGCCGAGCAGGCCGCCGCCGATGAAGAGCAGCGCGGCGACCGGCAGCAGGGCGACCACGGTGGTGTTGATCGACCGGACCAGGGTGCCGTTCAGGCTGCGGTTGGCCAGCTCGCTGTAGGTCCTCTGGTTCTGCTTGGTGATGTCCTTGGTGGCTTCCTTCAGACCGTCGAAGACGACGACGGTGTCGTAGAGGGAGTAACCGAGGATCGTGAGCAGGCCGATGACCGTGCCCGGCGTGACCTCGAAGCCGACGATCGCGTACACACCGGTGGTGATCGTCAGGTCGTGCAGCAGGGCGACGAGGGCCGCGATCGCCATGCGCCACTCGAAGGCGATGGCCAGGTAGATGACCACCAGCACCAGGAAGATGATCAGGCCCTGGAGGGCCTTCTTGGAGATCTCCTTGCCCCAGCTCGGGCCGACGATCTCCGCGTCGATCTTCGACGGTGCGAGCTTGAGGTCCTTGGCGATCTTCCCCTGGACCTCCTTGGAGGTCTGCGTGGAGATGTCGCTGACCTGGATGCGCAGGCCGCCGTTGCCCAGCTTCTGGATCGTCGCCGGGTGCCCGGCGGTGTCGCCGGCGATCATGTCGTGCACCTGCGAGGTCGAGTACGGGGCCTTCGGCGTGGTGAAGACCGCGCCGCCCTTGAACTCGATGCCGAGCTTGAGGCCGTTCACCACCAGGCCCACGATCGCGACGACCGTGATCAGGATGGAGACGCCGTACCAGATCTTCCGCTTGCCGACGAAGTCGTAGCTGACCTCGCCGCGGTGCAGCCGGTGACCGAGAGTGCCGAGCTTGGACATCAGGCTTCCTTCGTCTCGGTGCTGTGGGCACGGCGGACACGGCGCAGCGGCGCCTTGACTCCGAGGCTCTGCGGGTTGAGCCCCGACCACTTGTGGCCGCTCGCGAAGAACGTGCGGCGCGCCAGGATCGTCATCAGCGGCTTGGTGAACAGGAAGACCACCGCGACGTCGAGCAGCGTCGTCAGGCCCAGCGTGAAGGCGAAGCCACGGACCTTGCCGACGGTCACGACGTAGAGCACCGCCGCGGCGAGGAAGGACACGAAGTCGGACACCAGGATGGTGCGCCGGGCGCGCGGCCAGCCGCGGGCCACCGCGGGCTGCAGCGACCTGCCCTCGCGCAGCTCGTCCCTTATGCGCTCGAAGAAGACGATGAAGGAGTCGGCGGTGATACCGATGGCCACGATCGCACCGGCGACGGCGGGCAGGTTCAGCGCGAAGCCGATGGCCCGGCCGAGCAGGCACATGATCGTGTAGGTCAGGCCCGCGGAGACCATGAGGCTCGCGATGGCGACCAGGCTCAGTCCGCGGTAGTAGGCGAACATGTAGAGCACGACCAGCGCCAGGCCGACGGCGCCGGCCACCAGGCCGCCGTGCAGCTGCTCGCCGCCGAGGGCGGCCGAGACGGTGGTCTTGTCGGAGATGTCGAACGCCAGCGGCAGCGAACCGTACTTGAGCACGTTCGCCAGGTCCTGGGCCTCCCGCTGCTTGAAGGAGCCGGAGATCTGCGCGCTGCCGCCGGGCAGGGCCTCGTGGACCGAGGGGGCGGACTGGACGTTGCCGTCCAGCACGATCGCGAAGCGGTTGTTCGGGTCCTGCTGGCTGGCCAGGTTGCTGGTCACGGAGGTGAACTGGCCGGCGCCCTTGGAGTCGAACGTCAGGTTGACGACCCAGCCGTTGCCCTGCTGGGTGTCGAAGGCCGCGTTGGCGCCCGAGATGCGCTTGCCGTCGATGACGGACTTGCCGAGCACGTACTTCTGCCAGACACCGCCCTCGTCACCGCAGGTGACGACCTTCTGGTTCGGGTCGCCGGCGGCCTCCTGGGCGGCGGCGCGCTGCTTGGGGTTGGTGCAGTCGAGCGCCTGGTACTTCGCCTGGAGGTCGGCGGGGATGCTGGTGTCGCTGTCACCGCCGGCCGCGCCCGCGCCGTCCGTCGCCGACGGGGTGGGCATCGGGGTGGGCGCCTTGTCGACCGAGGACGTCAGGGCGCCGCTGAGCGCGCGGCCCTGCGCGGAGGAGCTGGCCGAGGGGCTGCTGCTCGCGCTGCCGGTGGCCTTGGGGGTCGCCGTGCTGCTGGAGCTGGGAGACGGGGTGGCGCTGCCCGAGGCGCTCGGGGTCGGCGTCGCCGGCGCGGGCGCACCGGCACCCGCCGCGAGCACCTGGCGGAAGTACATCTTCGCCGTGGTGTTGACCTGCTTCTCCGCCTGATCGGCGTTGGTGCCCTTCGGGATGTTGACGATGATGTTCTTCGATCCCTCGGTCTGCACCTCCGCCTCGGAGACGCCCAGGCCGTTGACCCGGTTGCTGATGATGTTGACCGCGGTGTTCATGTTCGCCTTGTTCACCGCGTCGCCCTGGCCGGGGCGGGCGGTCAGGGTCATGCTCACGCCGCCGGCGAGGTCGATGCCGAGCCGGGGTGTGCGGTCACCGGTGAGGAAGATCCCACCGGTCAGCGCCACCAGGGCGATGAGGATCACGGCCAGAGCGCGCCCGGGGTAACCCTGGCTCCCCGAGGGCCTGCGGCCCTTCTTGGCTGCTGCCACCTTCTTGTGTCTCCCTGTCCTACCGCACCGGGGCCTGCGCGCCCGCGGACGGTGACGAGTGTTGCGCGAACATGACCCTTACTTGGCGGGGGCCGAGCCGCCCGCCCCCGGCTCGTCCTCGGTCTTCTTCAACTCCACCCGGTCCCCGTCGGCCGCCGCGGTACCGGCGTCGCCGTGCGTGCCGTCCTGCGCGGTGTCCTCCGCGCCCTCGGCCTCGACGGCGCCTGCGTCCTCGCCGTCGGCGTCCGCGTCGTCAATCTCGTCGGGCTCGATGCCGTGGACGATGCGGTTGAACTCCTGCTCGCTGAGCACGGCGGAGATGGCGCCCTTGGTGAAGTGCGCGTGCACGCCGTCGGTCAGCTCCAGCAGGACCGTCTCCTGGTTGACCTCCTTCACCACGGCGTACATGCCGCCGATGGTACGGATCCCGGTGCCGGGCTCCATCTTCTCCCGCATTTCGAGGGCCTGGCGCTGCTTGTTCTTCGCGGACCTCGTCATGAGCAGCATGCCGCCGATCGCGACGATGAAGATGAGGATCAGGGGATTCACGGTCTGACGTTCCTTCGCACGGCCGGCGGTGCCGGCCTGGGTTTCGGGATGTGAGTGCCGCTCCGGAGGAAGGGCGTCGGCGGAGTCTAAGCGCTGGCTCGCCGCTGGAACAACGCCAAGCATGGCACTGGGGTTCCTGATCGGACGAGCCGAGCCGCGTCACGGCCCGAACAGCCCGGTCTGTCCCGGTCCTCCTCCCGCGCCCTGCCCCCCGGTGGCATGCGGGGGTACGAGGCCCAGGTGCGCCCATGCGGCAGCGGTCGCCACCCTGCCCCGCGGGGTGCGGGCCAGCAGCCCCTCCCTGACGAGGAAGGGCTCGGCGACCTCCTCAACAGTCTCACGTTCCTCCCCCACGGCGACAGCAAGTGTGGACAAACCCACAGGACCGCCGCCAAAAAGGGACAGCAGGGCATGAAGCACCGCACGGTCCAGCCGGTCCAGGCCGCGCGCGTCAACCTCGTAGACCTCCAGGGCCGCGGCAGCCGTCGCCCGGTCGACCGTGCCGTCCGCCCTGACCTGCGCGTAGTCCCGGACCCGGCGCAGCAGCCGGTTGGCGATGCGCGGGGTGCCGCGGGAGCGGCCGGCGATCTCCGCGGCCCCGTCGGCGTCGATCGTGACGTCCAGCAGTCCGGCCGAGCGGTGGATCACCCGTTCCAGCTCGGCGGGGGCGTAGAACTCCATGTGCCCGGTGAAGCCGAAGCGGTCGCGCAGCGGCGGCGGCAGCAGCCCCGCCCTGGTCGTCGCGCCGACCAGGGTGAAGGGCGGCAGCTCCAGCGGGATGGCGGTGGCCCCCGGACCCTTGCCGACGATCACGTCGACCCGGAAGTCCTCCATCGCCATGTACAGCATCTCCTCGGCGGGCCGGGACATGCGGTGGATCTCGTCGAGGAAGAGCACCTCGCCCTCGGTGAGCGAGGACAGGATCGAGGCCAGGTCGCCGGCGTGCTGGATGGCCGGCCCCGAGGTGATCCTGATCGGCACGCCCATCTCGGCGGCGATGATCATGGACAGGGTGGTCTTGCCGAGGCCGGGGGCCCCGGAGAGCAGCACGTGGTCCGCGGTGCCGCCGCGCTTGCGGGCGGCCTGCAGGACCAGGCCCAGCTGCTCGCGGACCCGCTCCTGGCCGACGAACTCGTCCAGGTCCCGGGGCCGCAGGGCGGCCTCGACGGCCTGGTCGTCACCGTCGGCCGCGGCACCCACCAGCCGGTCGGTGAACGCGCCGTCGGCGCGGTCGGGCCCGGCGGCGTCTTCGGCGGCGTCCCAGTTCATGAGTGTGGTCTCTCGGGTCTCTCGGCTCGGGCTCGGACGGAATGCGGGGGCGGGCGCGGTCAGCGGGTGCGGTTGAGGGACTGGAGCGCGCTGCGCAGCAGCGCCCCCACGTCGGGCCGGTCCGCCGCCTCGGCCTGCGGGGTGACGGCGGCGACCGCCTCGTCCGCCTCGCGGGCCGCGTAGCCGAGGCCGAGCAGGGCGGCGTGCAGCTGCTCGTTCCAGGGCGCCGGTCCCGCGGCGGCGGCGGGGGGCACGGCACCGGTGCCGACGGGGGCACCGAGCCGGTCCTTCAGTTCGAGCAGCAGTCGCTGCGCGCCCTTCTTCCCGATGCCGGGCACGGCGGTGAGCGCCTTCTCGTCACCCGCGGCGACCGCGGCCCGCAGCGCGTCGGGGGCGTGCACGGCCAGCATGGTCTGGGCCAGCCGCGGGCCGACCCCGCTGACGGTCTGGAGCAGTTCGAAGACCTGCCGCTCGTCGTCGTCGGCGAAGCCGTAGAGGGTGAGCGAGTCCTCCCGGACGACCAGCGAGGTGGCCAGCCGGGCCGGGGAGCCGATGCGCAGCCCGGCGAGGGTGCCCGGCGCGCACTGCACGGCCAGGCCGACCCCGCCGACCTCGATCACGGCGGCGTCGGGCGCGAGCGCGGCGACCTGGCCGCTGACGAAGGCGATCACGGGGCGGACTCCTGGTTGCGTACGGCGTCGGTGCCGGCGGATGCGGCGGGGCGGGGGGCGGCGGCCCGCCGGGGGCGGCCCGCGGCGGCGCGGGCGGCGACCGCGGCCGGGGGGCGTACGCCGGCGGAGGCGGCCTGGCCGGCGGCCGCGCGCAGCAGCCGGTCGGTGGCCGGGCCGCGCCAGATGTGGCAGATGGCGAGGGCCAGCGCGTCCGCGGCGTCCGCCGGCTTCGGCGGGGCGTCCAGCCGCAGCAGCCGCGTCACCATGGCTCCGACCTGGGCCTTGTCGGCGCGGCCGCTGCCGGTGACGGCCGCCTTGACCTCGCTGGGGGTGTGCAGGTGGACGGGCAGGCCGCGACGGGCGGCGCACAGGATCGCGACGGCGCTGGCCTGCGCCGTCCCCATCACCGTCCGGACGTTGTGCTGGCTGAAGACGCGCTCCACGGCGACGGCGTCGGGCCCGTACTCGTCGAGCCAGGCCTCTATCCCCTGCTCGACCAGCACCAGCCGCTCGCCGACCGGCGCATCCGCCGGGGTCCGCACGACGCCCACACCGGCCATCGCCAGCCGGCGGCCCGCGGTGCCGTCGACCACGCCGATACCGCACCGGGTGAGCCCCGGGTCCACACCGAGCACCCGCACCGCCGCCCCCTTCCCTCGCACACTCGTCCGCCCGTTCCCGCAGGCTATCGGTTCGCACCGACAACAAAGGGCGGGCCGGGCAGGTGTGTTCCCGCCCGGCCCGCCCGCTGCTCGCGTCAGGCGTCGACCTTCTCCATGACCTCGTCGCTCACGTCAAAATTGGCGAAGACGTTCTGCACGTCGTCGCTGTCCTCCAGCGCGTCGATCAGCTTGAAGATCTTGCGGGCGCCCTCCTCGTCCAGCTCCACCTGCATGGTGGGCAGGAAGTTGGCGTCCGCCGAGTCGTAGTCGATACCGGCTTCCTGGAGCGCCTTGCGGACCGGCACCAGGTCGGTGGCCTCGCTGATCACCTCGAAGGACTCGCCGAGGTCGTTGACCTCCTCCGCGCCGGCGTCCAGGACCGCGCCGAGCACGTCGTCCTCGGACAGCCCGCCCTTGGGGACGATCACGACGCCCTTGCGGTTGAACAGGTACGACACCGAGCCCGGGTCGGCCATGGAGCCGCCGTTGCGGGTCATGGCCACGCGGACGTCGGAGGCCGCGCGGTTGCGGTTGTCGGTCAGGCACTCGATGAGGACGGCAACGCCGTTCGGCCCGTAGCCCTCGTACATGATCGTCTGGTAGTCGGCGCCGCCGGCCTCCAGGCCCGCACCGCGCTTGACCGCGCTGTCGATGTTCTTGTTCGGGACGGAGCTCTTCTTCGCCTTCTGGATGGCGTCGAAGAGCGTCGGGTTGCCGTCCGGGTCCGCGCCACCGGTCCGGGCCGCAACCTCGATGTTCTTGATCAGCTTCGCGAAGAGCTTGCCGCGCTTGGCATCGATCACGGCCTTCTTGTGCTTCGTCGTAGCCCATTTAGAGTGGCCGGACATCCGACAGTCTCCTTCGCGTCACCCATTGCTGTTCTTCGGCTCGCTCGATCCTACCGGGATCGGATCATCCGGCGGCGCGTACGGCGGACACGAAGAGTTCGTGCACGCGGTGGTCGCCGGTCAGTTCCGGGTGGAAGGACGTGGCGAGCACGTTCCCCTGCCGGACGGCCACGATGTGGCCGCGGTGCTCGGCGAGCACCTCGGCCTGCGCGCCGACCGACTCGACCCAGGGTGCGCGGATGAAGACGCCCTCGACCGGCCCGCCGGGGACCTCCGCCATCTCGACGGAGGCCTCGAAGGACTCGTTCTGCCGCCCGAAGGCGTTGCGGCGCACGATCATGTCGATGCCGCCGAAGGTCTCCTGGCCCGACCGGGGGTCGAGGATCTTGTCGGCGAGCATGATCAGACCGGCGCACGTGCCGTAGACCGGCAGGCCGCCGCGTATCGCCGCGCGCAGCGGCTCCATCAGGCCGAACAGCACGGCCAGCTTGGAGATGGTGGTGGACTCGCCGCCGGGGACGACCAGGCCGTCGAGACCGGCCAGCTCCTCGGGGCGGCGGACCGGGCCGGCCGCGGCGTCCGCCGCGGCCAGCGCCACAAGGTGTTCGCGCACGTCGCCCTGGAGGGCGAGCACGCCGATGGTGGGCCGGGTCATACGGTCCTACCAGCCGCGCTTGGCGTACTGCTCGGACTCGGGCAGCGTGTCGATGTTGATGCCGACCATCGCCTCGCCGAGGTTGCGGGAGGAGTCCGCGATGACCTTCGGGTCGTCGAAGAAGGTGGTCGCGCGGACGATCGCCGCGGCGCGCTTGGCCGGGTCGCCGGACTTGAAGATGCCCGAGCCGACGAAGACGCCCTCGGCGCCGAGCTGCCGCATCAGGGCGGCGTCGGCGGGAGTGGCCACACCGCCGGCGGAGAACAGCACGACGGGCAGCTTGCCCAGCTCGGCGACCTCCTTGACCAGCTCGTACGGCGCGCGCAGCTCCTTGGCGGCGGCGTACAGCTCGTGGTTGTCGAGCGCCCTCAGGCGGCCGATCTCACCGCGGATCTGGCGCAGGTGGCGCACCGCCTCGACGACGTTGCCGGTGCCGGCCTCGCCCTTGGAGCGGATCATGGCCGCGCCCTCGGCGATACGCCGCAGGGCCTCGCCGAGGTTGGTGGCGCCGCACACGAAGGGGGTGGTGAAGGCCCACTTGTCGGAGTGGTTGACCTCGTCGGCGGGGGTCAGCACCTCGGACTCGTCGATGTAGTCCACACCGAGCGACTGGAGCACCTGCGCCTCGACGAAGTGGCCGATGCGGGACTTCGCCATCACCGGGATGGAGACGGCGCCGATGATGCCCTCGATCATGTCGGGGTCGGACATCCGGGCCACACCGCCCTGCGCGCGGATGTCGGCCGGAACGCGCTCCAGCGCCATGACGGCGACGGCGCCGGCGTCCTCGGCGATCTTGGCCTGCTCCGGGGTGACGACGTCCATGATCACGCCGCCCTTGAGCTGCTCGGCCATACCGCGCTTGACACGCGCGGTGCCGGTCTCCGGGGTGCTGGCGGTGGACGGTGTGGTGGACACGGTGACCTCACTCACTGATGACGGTGGCTGGCTGGCAAACCCCACCCATCCTCCGGTGGGGCGTGGCCACGGGAAAGGGCCAATTCGCCTCGGGTGGCTCCCGCCGCAGGTCACCGGTGGTGCCACCGGTCCCGCGGGCACCTCCTACGGTACGCCCGCGCCCTCCGAGGTCAGCGGCGCGGGGGGCTCGTCGTCCATCTCGAAGGCCAGCGGGAAGGGCGCGTGCCCGGCCAGCCGCAGCCAGCGCACGACGCGGTGCTCGCGTACGGCGCGGGCGGCGCGCACCGCGTCGTTGTGGAAGCGGCGGGCCATCGGCACCCGGCGCACCGCCTGCGTCAGCTCGCCGACCGCGGCGGTCCCGCCGGGCGCGGCGCGCACCTCGCCGACCGCGTCGGTGTCCGGGAAGACCGCCCGCAGGGCCTGGCTCAGCTCGCTTTCGGCCACCTCGCGCTGCTCGGGCTCGGCCTGCCGGGCGGCGTGGGCGGACTCGTACAGCACGATCGAGGCGGCCGGGTCGAGGACGCCGGCGGTCGCGAGCTCCTGCGCGACCGAGGCGCGCCGCAGCAGCTGCGCGTCGAGCGCGGCGCGTGCGGCGTCGATGCGGGCGTGCAGCCGGTCCAGGCGCCCCGCCGTCCAGCTCAGGTAGAGGCCGACGGCGACGAGCGCCACCGCGATCCAGATGATGGTGGTGGTCACGGGCGGCAAGGCTACCGGCGCGCCGGTCCGAAGAAGCCGCGCAGCCGTGTGCGTTCGTCGGTCGCGACGCGCGCGGCGCCGTCGGCGACGGTCTCGTAGACGGCGAGGATCTCCGCGCCCACCTCCGACCAGTCGAAGCGCCGCACGTGCGCGCGGCCGCGCTCGCTCAGCGCGGCACGGCGGTCCGGGTCGGCGAGCAGCCGCAGCGCGGCCTCGGCGAGCGCGTCGGCGTCCTCGTTGCCGAACAGCTCCCCCGCCGTGCCCTGGGCGAGGACCTGCGCGAAGGCGTCCAGGTCGCTGGCCAGGACGGGGGCGCCCGCCGACATCGCCTCGACGAGGATGATGCCGAAGGACTCGCCGCCGGTGTTGGGCGCGACGTACAGGTCGACGCTGCGCAGCAGGCGGGCCTTGTCCTCGTCGCTGACCATGCCGAGGAACTCGACCTGTCCGCGCAGGTGTTCCGGGAGTGTCGCGACGGCCTCCTCGGTGTCGCCGCGCCCGGCGACCAGCAGCCGGGTCCGCGGACGGGCCGCGAGGATCGCGGGCAGCGCCCGCATCAGCACCGGCAGGCCCTTGCGGGGCTCGTCGATACGGCCCATGAAGCCGATCGTGTCGCCCTGCCACTCGGGGCGCGGTTCGGCGCGTGCGAAGAAGTCGACGTCGACGCCGTTGGGGATGACGACGGCGTCGCCTCCGAGGTGCTCGACGAGGGTGCGGCGGGCGTACTCGCTCACCGCGATGCGCGCCCGGATCTTCTCCAGCGCCGGCTGGAGGATCGGGTAGGCGGCGATCATCGCGCGTGAGCGCGGGTTGGAGGTGTGGAACGTCGCCACGATCGGGCCCTGCGCGGCCCAGCAGGCGAGCAGGCCGAGGGACGGCGAGCTGGGCTCGTGGATGTGGACGACGTCGAAGCCGCCGTCGTGCAGCCAGCGCCGGACCCGGGCGGCGGACAGGAAGCCGAAGTTCAGCCGGGCCACCGACCCGTTGTACGGCACCGGGACGGCGCGCCCGGCGGAGACCACGTACGGCGGCAGCGGTGTCTCGTCGTCGGCGGGCGCGAGGACGGAGACGTGGTGGCCGAGCCCGGTCAGGTGCTCGGCCAGGTCCCGGATGTGGAACTGGACGCCGCCGGGGACGTCCCAGGAGTACGGGCAGACGATCCCGATCCTCACGCGGTCCCCGTTCCCTCGTCGGCTCCCGCGGCGGCGGGGCGCGGCTCCAGGTCGTCGAGCCACAGCCGCTGGAGCATGTGCCAGTCCTGCGGGTGCGCGGCGATGCCGGCCGCGAAGGTGTCGGCGAGCGACTGCGTCATCACGGCGGTGCGCTGCGCGCGCGTGCCGTCCTCCGGCACCGTGACCGGGGGGTGCACGGTGCCCTGGAGCACCGGCGACCGGTCGTACCAGAGGGTCACCGGCAGCAGCAGTGCGCCGGTGTGCTGGGCGAGCAGCGCGGGACCGGCCGGCATGCGCGTCCTGGCGCCGAAGAAGTCGACCTCGACGCCCGAGGAGGACAGGTCGCGGTCGGCGACCAGGCACACCAGGCCGCCGTCGCGCAGCCGCCGGGCGAGTGTGCCGAAGGCGCTGCCGCCGCTGTGCGGCAGCACCTCCATGCCCAGGCCCTCGCGGTAGGCGACGAAGCGGTCGTAGAGCGTCTCGGGCTTGAGGCGTTCGGCGACGGTGGTGAAGGGCGTCTCCAGCTTGGTGGTGACCCAGGCGCCCGCCAGGTCCCAGTTGGCCATGTGCGGCAGCGCGAGCACGACGCCCTTGCCCGCGGCCAGCCCGCCGGTCAGGTAGTGCACGTTGGAGGGGGCGAAGCCGCCGCGGACGCGGTCCTTGCTCCACGCCGGGAGCCGGAAGGACTCCATCCAGTAGCGCAGGTACGAGCGCATCCCGGCGCGGGACAGCTCGCGCAGCGCGGCCTCGTCCGCGTCCGGCACGACCCGGGCGAGGTTGGCCTCCAGCCGCCGCACGCCCTTGCCGCGCCTGCGCCACGCGGCGTCGGCGACGGTACGGCCGAGCGCCCGCGCCGCGGGTTCCGGCAGCGTCTTCACCGCGCCCCAGCCCGCCCCGTACAGGCTGTCGACGAGGCTCCCCCTGAGCTCGGCGGCCCGGGAGGCCTCCCCCTTCTTCACACGCTGCTCCCCTGGTCGGCCGGCACCGCGGCGTCGGCCTCCGCGGCCTCGCGGTGGACCGTGACGACCCGCTGGACCAGCGTGACGAGGCTGCCGACGGCGACCACCCACAGCGCGACCGGCAGCAGGTACTGGATGCCGGGCACCCCGAAGGTGCGGTGGAAGCCGGACAGTCCGCACAGCACCAGGGTGATGACCAGCCGCTCGGAGCGCTCGACCAGGCCGTTGACGTTGACCGGCAGCCCGATCGCCTCGCCGCGCGCCTTGGTGTACGACACCACCTGGCCGCTGGCGAGGCAGAAGATCGTGACGGCGCACAGCACCAGGTCGTCGCCCGTGCCCGCGTACCACAGGGCCAGGCCGCCGAAGACCGCGCCGTCGGCGACGCGGTCGAGCGTGGAGTCGAGGAAGGCGCCCCAGCGGCTGGAGCGGCCCATCTGGCGTGCCATGTTCCCGTCGACCAGGTCGGAGAAGACGAAGAGCGTGATCACGACCGTGCCCCAGAAGAACTGCCCCCTGGGGTAGAACACCAGGGCGCCGGCGACCACGCCCGCGGTGCCGACCAGCGTCACCATGTCCGGGGTCACCCCCTTGCGCAGCAGAAACGCGGCGAACGGCGTGAGAACACGCGTGAAGAAAGCACGCGCGTACTTGTTCAGCATGGCCTTCCCGACAGGTCGGAGAACGTGAGCGCGGCGCCTCGTACGTCGTACGGCCGCCGGCGGTGGCGGTCCGTGGTCCGCCGCCGGATGGCCCATCGTAGCCAGCCGCCGTGGAGCGGACGCGCCAGGCACCGCCGTGAGCGCCCCTCCGGCGCCCGCGGCCCCGGGGCACGGCCCCCGGCGACGGGCCCGCGTACGACGTATGGACGGCGCCGGAGGGCCGTGGGAAGGTCGAAAGACCGCGGGCGTCGCCTTGGGGCCGCCTCGGACGAGTACGCGCGGTCGTGACGCGGTGTCCCGGAGCGCGCCCCCGTGACGGGGCGCGGACCCCGTACGGGCAGGATCCGGGAGGCGAGTGCGCATGGGTGCAGCCGACAGGAACGGACAGCCAGGGGCCGCCGGAAGGGCACCGGCGGCCGACCACCCCGGCAAGGTGCGCAACGTGGTGCTGGTCGGCCACAGCGGAGCGGGCAAGACGACGCTGGTGGAGGCGCTGGCGCTGACCACCGGCGCGGTGAACCGCGCGGGCCGGGTCGAGGACGGCGGCTCGGTCTCCGACCACGACGAGATCGAGCAGCGGCAGGGGCGCTCGGTGCAGCTGTCGCTGGTGCCCGTCGAATGGGACGGCATCAAGGTCAACGTGCTGGACACGCCCGGGTACGCCGACTTCGTCGGGGAGCTGCGGGCCGGGCTGCGGGCGGCGGACGCCGCCCTCTTCGTCGTGTCGGCGGCACAGGACGGCGAGGGCGTCGGCGGCGCGACGCGCATGGTGTGGGAGGAGTGCGCCGCGGTCGGCATGCCGCGCGCGGTGGTCGTCACGCACCTGGAGTCGGCGCGGGCCGGCTTCGAGGAGACCGCGGCCCAGGTCGCCCGCGAGCTGGGCGGCGACGACCCGGACGCGGTGCTGCCGCTCTACCTGCCGGTGCACGGCCCCGCCGGCCCCGACGGGCACGCCCCGGTGACGGGCCTGGCCGGGCTGCTGACGCGGCGGGTGTACGACTACTCCTCCGGCGAGCGCGCCGAGCGGGAACCGCCCGAGGAGCTGCTGCCGCTGCTGGCGCGGTCCCGCGACCGGCTGATCGAGGGGATCATCGCCGAGAGCGAGGACGAGACCCTCATGGACCGCTACCTGGGCGGCGAGGACGTCGACGTCGGCACGCTGGTCGCGGACCTGGAGCGCGCGGTCGCCCGCGGCACCTTCCACCCGGTGCTGGCCGCGGCCCCCGCCGCCGCGGGCGCCCGGCAGGGGCTCGGCACCGTCGAACTGCTGGAGCTGGTCACCGGGGGCTTCCCGACGCCGCTGGAGCGCACCGTGCCGCCGGTCACGGCGCGGGACGGCGGGCGCACCACCGTGACCTGCGACCCGGACGGGCCGCTGGCCGCCGAGGTGGTCAAGACCTCGTCCGACCCGTACGTGGGGCGGCTCAGTCTGGTGCGGGTCTTCTCCGGGACGCTGCGGCCCGACGACACCGTCCACGTGGCCGGCCACGGCATGGAGGACCGCGGCCACGAGGACCACGACGTGGACGAGCGGGTCGGGGCGCTGACCTCGCCGTTCGGCAGCCACCAGCGCCCGGTGCCGTCCGCCGCGGCCGGCGACCTGGTGTGCGTGGCGAAGCTGGCGCGCGCCGAAACCGGCGACACGCTGTCGGGCGCTGACCGGCCGCTGCTGATGGAGCCCTGGCAGATGCCGGACCCGCTGCTGCCCGTCGCGATCGAGGCACACAGCAAGGCCGACGAGGACAAGCTCTCGCAGGGCCTGTCCCGGCTGGTCGCCGAGGACCCGACGATGCGGCTGGAGCAGAACCGGGCCACCGGCCAGGTCGTGCTGTGGTGCATGGGCGAGGCGCACGCGGACGTGGCCCTGGAGCGGCTGCGCGGCCGCTACGGCGTGCGGGTCGACGCGGTGCCCTACCGGGTGCCGCTGCGCGAGACCTTCGGCCGGCCGGCCGCCGCACGCGGGCGGCACGTCAAGCAGTCCGGCGGGCACGGCCAGTTCGCGATCTGCGAGATCGAGGTGGAGCCGCTGCCGGCCGGCTCGGGCATCGAGTTCGTCGACAGGGTCGTCGGCGGGGCGGTGCCGCGGCAGTTCGTCCCGTCCGTGGAGAAGGGGGTGCGCGCCCAGGCCGCCCGCGGGGTCGCGATGGGCTTCCCGGTGGTCGACATCCGCGTCACGCTCTCGGACGGCAAGGCGCACTCCGTCGACTCCTCCGACGCCGCCTTCCAGACCGCGGGCGCGCTCGCGCTGCGGGAGGCCGCCGCCGGGTGCCGGATCGACCTGCTGGAACCCGTCTCCGAGGTGGGGGTGCTGGTACCGGACGCGTACGTCGGCCCGGTGATGAGCGACCTGTCGGCGCGCCGCGGGCGGGTCCTCGGCACCGAGCCGGCCGGGCCGGGGCGCACGCTCGTACGGGCCGACGTCCCCGAGATCGAGATCGGCCGCTACGCGGTGGACCTGCGGTCGCTGGCGCACGGCACCGGGCGCTTCAGCCGGCACTACGCCCGGCACGAGCCGATGCCCGCGGCGCTCGCGGCGAAGCTGCGCGAGCAGGGGGCCACGTCGGCCGCTGCCCGGTGACTGCGCCCAACACCCGGCGCACGCCGGAGCGTTGGCGTCGCATCGGCGGCTCGCGGGCCCACCGCGGGCCGCCGCGCCGGTAATCTGGTGACTGCTCCGAACGTGTGACACGCACTCCGGCGGGGAATGGGCCGGTCGGAGCCGGGTGGTGCGGCGGCATGGCGGACTGGGGGCAATCGGTGACGGACGGATTCGACTTCAGCCCCGGGGCTCAGGTCCCGCTCACGGGCACCGACGGCGAGACCGGCGCGACGCAGGCCCTCGCCTCCGCGGCGTACCGGGACTCCCCCATGCAGGCGCTGGTCGACATCAACGACGCCACCAAGATCAAGCCGCCCCGCCTGACGCTCTTCGAGCCCAACCTCGGCGAGGCCTGGTCGCGGGCCGTGCAGTCACGGATGCTCGGCGGCGCCCGCGGCGAGCTCGTCCAGTCCTTCGGCGTCGAGCCGCAGACCGTCGTCGAGCACTGCCTGGCCGCCAACCGCATCCGGCAGGAGCGCGACACCCGGCTGACGGTCGTGATGGGCGTGTTCGGTGTGCTCTTCCTGCCCGGCGTGCTGGTGTGGCTCGGTGCCTTCCAGCTGCGCAAGTCGCTGGGCAACGCGAGGGCCGGCGGCAAGAAGTACGGCGTGCTGGGCGGCGCGGTGCTCTTCGTCGCCGTCGCGCTGGCCGTGCTACTGGCGGTCAAACCGCCGTTCTCCGGCTTCTGGCGCCAGTACTTCCGGGTCATGATGATCGCCCCGGTCATCGGCTGGTTCTATGCCAAGCGGATCTGCGAGCGCACCGCCAAGGACCTGCGCGACCGCTGGGACGGCCTGGTCAAGGGCAGCGGCGTCGGCGCGAAGATCCCCGAGGCGGTGCCGCGCAACCCCGCCCAGATCAAGGCCGAGACACTGCGGCAGTCGCTCGCGAAGCTCTCCGCCGAGCAGCGCAGCAACGTCGTCTTCTACGCCGGCCCCAGGGGGATACTCGGCATGGGCAGCCGCTGGGGCAGCTGGCACATGGCCGAGGAGCTGGTGCCCGCCGAGGGCGTCACGGACATCAACCCCTTCCGCAGCTGGGACGTCATCCGCGCGATCCACGACCGGCTGCGGATGCTGGAGCGCACCCCGCTGCACACCGGCGGCTTCACCAAGCCGTCGATACGGCACTGGATCGTCGTCCCGACCGGCGAGGGTGCCACGAAGATCTCCCGGCCGACCGGCGCCGAGGTCGACGCGTTCACCGTCAAGGACTTCGAGATCCAGCGGATCTGCAACACCCAGCAGTTCGGCAAGGGCAACCGCCACTACCTGGGCATCCAGTTCACGCTGTGGGACGGCAACCTCGTCATCACCCTCATGACGACGGTGACCGTGCTCGCCCACACCCTGCGGGTCGACGTCACCGCGCACGCCCTCGGCCCGGTCAACGGGCTGTTCACCTCGGGCCCGTCGGCCAAGACCAAGACCGTCAGCAAGTCGGTCAGGTTCTGGGAGACCAGGACCGTCAACCTGCCGCTGATCGACTCCACCGAGGTCGTCCGGCTCGCCGCCCGCGCCCCGCTGACCTGGTTCCCGCCCGTCCTGGACCACCTCGGCGGCAGCATCACGCTGCCCGAGCCGTTCGGGCTGCGCCACACCTGGGCCGACAAGCCGTGGGGCCACCGCTTCATGGCCGACGACGCGCTGCGCGCCGCCACCCCCGTGCTGCGCGCGGTGCACGCCGCCGCGATCCAGGTCATGGCCGAGAACGGCGTGGACACCACCCACTTCAGCAGCCGCTCGTCCTCCCTCAGCGGCGCGGTGCAGAGCGCCGAGCCCAAGAGGGCCGACGCCTACGACGCCTGACGCCGCGCCCGGCCCCTCAGCGGGGCCAGACGTCCGCGAGGAGCTTGCGCGTGTCGGCCAGGAGCTGCGGGAGCACCTTCGTGTGGCCGACGACGGGCATGAAGTTCACGTCGCCGCCCCACCGCGGCACCACGTGCTGGTGCAGGTGGGCGGCGATGCCCGCGCCCGCCACGGCGCCCTGGTTCATGCCGATGTTGAAGCCGTGCGCGCCGGAGGCGCTGCGCAGCGCCGCCATCGCCCGCTTGGTCAGCTCCGCCAGCTCCATCGTCTCGGCGGCGTCCAGGTCGGTGTAGTCGGCCACGTGCCGGTAGGGCACCACCATCAGGTGCCCGCTGTTGTACGGGTAGAGGTTGAGGACCGCGTACACGTGCTCGCCGCGCCTGATGACCAGCCCGTCCTCGTCCGACTCCGCCGGGATCGCACAGAAGGGACATCCGTCGCCGGCGCCGGGGCCGGTGGGCTTGTTCTCTCCCTGGACGTACGCCATCCGGTGCGGGGTCCACAGCCGCTGGAACGCGTCCGGTACCCCCGCTCCGTGCATGTGCTCCGGCTCACTCGTCATGCCGCTCAGCATAGGACTTCCCCGGCAGGGGGCGTGTCGCCGGGCCCCGGCCCGGGCCCGTACGGCGATCCTGGCCCGATGGAGGACCACGACCGGCTGCAGCGCTGGCAGAACCGCAGCGAGACCCCGCTGTTCCTGCTGTCGACGCTCTTCCTCGCCGCGTACGCCGTGCACGTCCTGGCCCCGGGGCTGCCGCGGGCCGCGCACACCGCGCTGCTCGCGCTGATCGGCGCGGCCTGGGCGGGCTTCCTGGCCGACTACGTGGTGCGGGTCCGGCTCAGCGGCCGGCGGTTCGGCCCGCGGTACGTCGCGCACCACCTGCTGGACACCGTCGTCCTGCTGCTGCCGCTGCTGCGCCCGCTGCGGGCGGTGCAGATCTACCAGGTGCTCCAGCGCCGCCACGCCCAGCCGCGGCTGAGCCTCTACGGCCGGGTCATCGCCTACGCCGGTCTCGCCACGGTGCTGCTGGGCTTCGCGGGCGCGCTCGCCGTCTACCAGCAGGAGCGGGGCGCGCCGGGCGCCACCATCGTCACCTTCGGGGACGCGGTGTGGTGGGTGTGCGAGACGCTCACGACGGTCGGCTACGGCGACGTCACGCCCGTCACGGCCGGCGGCCGGACCATCGCGGCCTTCCTGATGGCGATGGGCCTGGCCCTGCTGGGCGCGGTGACCGGCTCCTTCTCCTCCTGGCTCTTCCAGGTCTTCGCCCGCGAGGGCGAGCTGCCCCCGGACCGCTGAGCGGCCGGGGGCAGCGGATCCTCACACCTGGACGCGGCGCTCCACCACGTCCACCAGCTTCGCCAGCGCCTGGTCGCGCGGGATGCCGTTCTCCTGCGAGCCGTCGCGGTAGCGGAAGGACACCGTGCCGTTCGTCATGTCCTCGTCGCCGACGATGATCATGAACGGGACCTTGAGCTTCTGGTGCGTGCGGATCTTCTTCTGCATCCGGTCCGAGGAGGCGTCCACCTCGACCCGCAGCCCCTTGCGCTTCGCCTCGCCGGCGAACTCCTCCAGGTAGGGCACGTGCGCGTCGCCCACCGGGATGCCGACGGCCTGGACGGGCGCGAGCCACGCCGGGAAGGCGCCCGCGTAGTGCTCCAGCAGCACCGCGAAGAAGCGCTCGATCGAGCCGAAGAGCGCCCGGTGGATCATGACCGGCCGCTGCCGCGAGCCGTCCGGGGCGGTGTACTGGAGGTCGAAGCGCTCGGGCAGGTTGAAGTCCAGCTGCACCGTGGACATCTGCCAGCTGCGGCCGATCGCGTCCTTCGTCTGCACGGAGATCTTCGGCCCGTAGAAGGCGGCGCCGCCCGGGTCGGGCACGAGCGGCAGGCCCTGCTTCTCGGCCACCTGGCGCAGCGTCTCGGTGGCCTCCTCCCACACCTCGTCGGAGCCGACGTACTTGTCCTCGTCCTTGGTGGACAGCTCCAGGTAGAAGTCGGTGAGGCCGTAGTCGCGCAGCAGGTTGAGCACGAAGGTGAGGGTCTTGTCGAGCTCCTCGGCCATCTGCTCCTTGGTGCAGTAGATGTGCGCGTCGTCCTGGGTGAAGCCGCGGGCCCGGGTCAGGCCGTGCACCACGCCCGACTTCTCGTAGCGGTAGACCGTGCCGAACTCGAACAGCCGCAGGGGCAGTTCACGGTAGGAGCGGCCGCGCGCGTCGAAGATCAGGTTGTGCATCGGGCAGTTCATGGGCTTGAGGTAGTAGTCCGTGCCCTCGTCCAGCTGCATGGGCGGGTACATGCCGTCGGCGTACCAGTCCAGGTGGCCCGACGTCTCGAACAGCGTGCCCTTGGTGGCGTGCGGGGTGTAGACGAAGTCGTAGCCCTCCTCCTCGTGCCGGCGGCGCGAGTAGTCCTCCATCACCCGGCGCACGATGCCGCCCTTGGGGTGGAAGACCGCCAGGCCCGAGCCGATCTGCTCGGGGATGGAGAAGAGGTCCAGCTCGCTGCCGAGCTTGCGGTGGTCGCGCTTGGCGGCCTCCTCCAGGAAGTCCAGGTAGGCCTTCAGCTCGTCCTTGGTCGGCCAGGCGGTGCCGTAGATGCGCTGGAGCATCGGGTTCTTCTCGCTGCCGCGCCAGTACGCCGCCGCGTTGCGCATCAGCTTGAAGGCCGGGATGAGGCGGGTGCTCGGCAGGTGCGGGCCGCGGCAGAGGTCCTTCCAGCACAGCTCGCCGGTCTTGGCGTCGAGGTTGTCGTAGATGGTCAGCTCGCCGCCGCCCACCTCGACGTCCGCGCCGTCCTCGCTGCCGGCCGAGGAACCCTTGAGGCCGATCAGCTCCAGCTTGTACGGCTCGGCGGCGAGTTCCGCGCGGGCCTCGTCCTCGGTGACGACCCGGCGGGAGAAGCGCTGGCCGCGCTTCTGGATCTCCTGCATCTTCTTCTCGACGGCCTTGAGGTCGTCGGGGTGGAAGGGCTTGTCCACGTCGAAGTCGTAGTAGAAGCCGTCCTTGATGGGCGGGCCGATGCCGAGCTTCGCCTCGGGGAACAGCTCCTGCACGGCCTGCGCCATGACGTGCGCGGTCGAGTGGCGCAGGATGTTCAGGCCGTCCTCGCTGGTGATCTCGACCGGCTCGACGGTCTCGCCGTCGGAGAGGACGTACGTCAGGTCGCGCAGCTCGCCGCCGACCCGGGCCGCGACGACGGACCGCTCGCCCTCGAAGAGCCCGGCGGCCGTCGTGCCCGTCGTGACCGTCCGCTCTTCCGGTTCGGCGGAATCGCGTCTGATGATCACACGGAGGTCTGACACCGGTCTGCTCCTGACTGAGGTCTACGGACCGCGGCGGGGGTCGCCGCACGCCTGAATCGTACCGAGCCGGGAGGTCCGCCCGCGCAGGCCGTCCACAGGCGCCCGGGGCCGGGCCGCCGGGCGCGGGGCGCGCGGCGTGCCGGTGACGGGGACGGCACGCCGCGGGTGAGCCGCCGCGGCCGGGAGAACCCGGGAGGAAGGGGCCCTCAGCCGCCGTGGCCGACCTCGTGCGTGCCCCGCGGCGTCCGGGGCGCGGGCAGGCGGCCGGTGGCCGTCCAGGTGAGCAGCAGGACGGCGACGTCGTCGAGGTGCCGCCCGCCGTCCAGGGCCCGGGTGGCGGACGTGAGGTGGTCCAGGAGGGCCTGGCCGTTCGGTTCGGGGGCGGCGGCGATGACGCTGATCAGGCCCTCGGTGCCGAGCCGCTCCGGGCCGCTGCCGGCGTGGCCCTCGGTGAGCCCGTCGGTGTACAGCAGCAGCGAGCCGGCGGTGGGCAGCGCTGTCCGCGAGGTGCGCCAGTCCTCGGCGCCGGGCAGGAAGCCGAGGGCGATGCCGGGCCGCGCCGCTACCTGGACCGCCTGGCCCTTCTCGACGAGCAGCGGCGCCTCGTGCCCGGCGAGCGTGATGTCGGCGTAACCGCCCGCCGGGTCCAGCCGCAGCGTCGCGACGGTCGCGAACATCGCCGGGTCGGTGCGCTCGGCGACCAGGATCCGCTCCAGGAGGGCGAGCAGGGCGGCGTCCCGGTAGCCGCCGAGGACCAGGGTGCGCCAGGCGATGCGCAGGCAGACCCCCATCGCGGCCTCGTCCGGGCCGTGGCCGCTGACGTCGCCGATGACGGCGTGCACGACCCCGTCCGCGGTCTCCACGACGTCCAGGAAGTCCCCGGCCAGCAACGCCCCCTCGCGGCCGGGCAGGTAGCGGGAGGCCGGTACGACGCGCGGGTCGGACGGCAGCATCGGCACCGGCAGCAGGCCGCGCTCCAGCCGCTGGTTCTCCTGCGCGCGCTGCTGGTTGGCGCGCAACTGCGCGGCGGTGTGCTCGACCTGCTTGCGGTGCACGGCGTAGCGGATCGCGCGGTCCAGCAGTTCGCCGGTGACCGCGCCCTTGACGAGGTAGTCCTGGGCGCCGGAGGCCACCGCCTCGGCGCCCGCGGTGTCCTCGGCCAGGCCCGTCAGGACGATGACGGCCGCCTCGCCGCAGGCCTCCTGCACCCGGCGGACCCCGCCCACGCCCCGCGCGTCGGGCAGGTGCAGATCCAGCAGGACGCAGTCGGGCGCGTGCCGGGTGGCCTGCACGATGCCCTCGTGCAGGCTCTGCACCCACTGGAGGTCGACGTCGAGCATGGTGTCGGCGAGGTACTCCTCGACGAGCAGCGCGTCGCCCGGGTCGTCCTCGACGAGCAGGACGCGCAGACGGGTCTGGGCCGGCGTCTCCGCCGGCCCGGTTGCCGCAAGGTTCACCGCTGGTTCTCCTGGGTCGCGGCGGCCGCCGCGACGGGGGCCGGCCCGGGCAGCGTGAAGGCGATACGCGTTCCGGGGGTGTGAGCGGGGTCGACGGCGATGGTCCCGCCGTGGAATTCGACGATCTTCTTGCACAGGGCCAGGCCGATGCCGTTGCCCGGGTAGGTCTCGCGGGTGTGCAGCCGCTGGAAGATGACGAAGACCTGCTCGGCGAACTCCGGCCCGATGCCGATGCCGTTGTCGCTGACGGCGAAGTGCCACAGGCCGTCGTCGTCGGCGTGGGCGGTGAGCCGGATCCGCAGCGGGCGCTCGGGGCTGCGGAACTTGACGGCGTTGGAGAGCAGGTTCTGCAGCAGCATGCCCAGCTGGGTGGCGTCGCCCATGACCGTCGGCAGCGGGTCGTGCTCCACCTCGGCGCCGGACTCCTCGATCACCACGCTCAGCGCGTCGGTGGTGCGGGCGAAGATCTGCTCCAGGTCGACCTCGGTGGTCTCGGCGTTCAGCCGCCCGACACGGGAGAAGGCGAGCAGGTCGTTGATGAGGGTCTGCATGCGGTTGGCACCGTCGACGGCGAAGCCGATGTACTGCCCGGCGCGTTCGTCGAGCTGGTCGGCGTAGCGGCGCTGCAGCAGCTGGCAGAAGCTGGCGACCTTGCGCAGCGGCTCCTGGAGGTCGTGCGAGGCGACGTAGGCGAACTGCTCCAGCTCGGCGTTGGAGCGGCGCAGCTCGGTGGCCTGCTCGTCCAGTTGCAGCCGGTTGGCGTCGGTACGGGCGAGCTCGCGGACCAGCCGGACGCGCATCGACTCGACGCCCGCGGCCACCTGCCGCACGTCGGCCGGCCCGGTGGGGGTGACCGGGTGGTCGAAGATGCCGTCGGCGACGAACCGCACGTCGCCGGACAGCTGCTCCAGCGGGCGCGTCACACCGCGGCGCAGGCCGACGAAGACGGTGGTGGTCAGCCCGAGGATGACCGCGCCGATGGCGGCGAAGAGGGCGTCCCGCTCGGTGGTGGCCGAGTGCAGCTGGGCGCGGGCGCCGTCGCGGGCGTGCTGGATGGTCTGCTGCAGCCGTCCGGCCGCGGCGCGTACGGCGTCGAATTCCCTCTTGCCCTCGTCGGCGCGGTCCGCGGCCAGCGCGACGGGCGCGCCGGGCGGGGCGGCGGCGATCGGGTCGGCGACGCGCCGCTGCCAGACCCCGGCCCGCTGCTCCAGCGCGTCCAGGTCGCGCATGACGTCCGCGCGGTCACCCATGGCCGAACGCAGCCGGGCGGTGTAGGTGTGCTGGTCGGTGACGCCGCTGTGGTAGGGGTCGAGGAATTCGGACTGGCCGGCGAGGCCGTAGCCGCGGATGCCGGTCTCCTGGTCGGTCAGGGCCGACTCCAGCCGGACGGCGGCGACGAAGGCGGTGTCCGCCGTCAGCACGTGGTCGGTCAGCGTCGCGGAGCGGGCCAGCACCCAGCCGCCGGCCGCGCCGAGCACCAGGAGGACGCCGAGGAAGGAGGCGACACCCAGGGTGAGCCACCGCCGGGTGGTCCAGCGCCCGGCGACCACCACGGCGGGCGGCGCGGACGCTGTCGGGGCCGGAACCCGCCGGGGCCCCGTGGACTGCTGCGGTACGTCAGTGTGCACCCCTGCTCCTCACAGCCTGCCGCGCCTGTGCCGCGTGACGCCGGCTCCGACCGGTCCCGCACGTACGGCGTCCGGTTCGGCGCCCGCCATCGTACCCGTTGCGACAGGTCGGGGCGGGCCCGGGCGGGCGCTCCGCAGAGGCTCGATTGTCCGTGCGCGCGAGGCTGCATATCCTGCCCCTGACCGGACGGACGCCGCCCCGTCCACAACGTCAGGAGCACCGCAGTGAACTCCCTCGCCCCGCGCCACGCCTATCACGTGCTCCTCGTCGAGGACGATCCCGCGGACGCGCTGCTCGTCGAGGAGGCGCTCACCGGCCGCGGCATCGAGCGCGAGATCACCCGGGCCGACGACGGCATCGAAGCACTCGACCACCTGCGCAATCCCGACAACCCCCGTCCCGACCTGATCGTCCTGGACCTCAACATGCCCCGGATGAACGGCCGTGAACTCCTCGGCGTCCTCAAGGAGGACGGCGACCTGCGGACCATCCCGGTCGTGGTGCTCACCACCTCCGCGACCCCGGCGGACGTGAGTTCGGCCTACGAGCGGCACGCCAACGCGTACGTCACCAAGCCCGTCAACCTCGACGACTTCCTGGAGTCCGTGCGCAGCATCGACCAGTTCTTCCTGGAGACCGCGACCGTCCCGCGCCAGGAGGACTGATCCGCCGTCCGGGCCCCCGGCCCGGACCCCGGGAACGACGAAAGGGCCGCCTCGGAAGGCGGCCCTCAGTCGTGCTGTGCGGTGGGCGATACTGGGATCGAACCAGTGACCCCTTCGGTGTGAACGAAGTGCTCTCCCGCTGAGCTAATCGCCCGGGACATCGAGAACCTTACAGGTGAACGCGCCACGCGTTCAAACGACATGGCCGCCGCCCCCGGCCAGGCGGGCGCGCATGCCGCGCAGGCCCGCGTACATCATCAGCGTGTGGTTGGCGAGGAAGAGGGGGCGGCCCGGAACGGCGAGGCGGCGCATCAGGGGCTTGCGGACGACGACCTCCTGCTCGAAGACCAGCCGGGTGCCGTGGCCGGCGGGACCGGCGGTCCAGCGGACCCAGCCCTCCAGGTCGCCCTCCAGCGCGGCTTCGAGGACACGGCGCCGCGGGTCCTGCCGGGTGGCGCGGGCGGTCACGACGAGGTCGTACGGGAGCAGGGAGCGGAAGACGAGCACGCCGGTGGTCTCGCCGGTGGGCCGCACCTCGCGGACCTGCGGCCACCACTCGGGGTAGGCGTCGGGGCGCTCCAGCACGCGGTAGACGGCTTCGGGGCCCGCGGCCAGCCGCCAGAGGCTGCGGAATCTGTAGTGACTCCAGTCCATGGAGCCAGTGTGCGCGCGGTGCCGCGCCGCGGGGGCGGAAACGCCGAGGGTCCCGGAGCCTGTGACGGCTCCGGGACCCTCGGTCCGGGTGGGCGATACTGGGATCGAACCAGTGACCCCTTCGGTGTGAACGAAGTGCTCTCCCGCTGAGCTAATCGCCCCGGCGTGCGGACCACTTTACCGCACCCGCACGGCCCTCCCGACCAGCCGCCGTCACATCGCCTTCCACGGCATCGTGAAGCCGAAGGCGAGCACGTACCAGACCGCCAGGCCGGCGAGGGCGAGCACGAGCACCGTGCCGATCAGCAGGTTGCGGCGGCGGACCCGGGGGTCGGCGGCGGCCCTGGCGAAGTCGGCGACCTTGCGGCGCGTCCAGCGCAGCACCTTCTGCGCCCAGACGAACTCGGTCCCCCAGATCGCCATGCCGCCGAAGATGATCAGCCAGCCGGGGCCGGGCAGCGGCAGCAGGACGACGCCGCCGCCGATCACCGCCAGGCCGACGACGAAGATCCCCACGCGCCACACGGCGTGCAGCGTCCGTGACCGCTGGACGAAGCCGGGGGCACGCGAGCCGAGCCGGGAATCTTTGGCCACGGCTTCAGCATTCTGGTCACTCTCCGCTATCACATATGCCAACGTACCGGACGACGCGGCACGAGCCGAAACGACCCTTCCACCCTTCTCATCACTAGTCCGGACGAGCTACCAGAAGCCTCACAAACCCCTCAGAGGGGTTTACAACGTCCCCGCAAGTGGCATGTCGATTTCGCCGACGTGCGAATCCCCGAGCGCACACTGAGCGAAAGGCCCTGGCGCTTATGAACACCACGGTCAGCTGCGAGCTGCACCTGCGCCTCGTTGTGTCGAGCGAATCCTCACTGCCCGTCCCCGCGGGCTTGCGGTACGACACGGCCGATCCGTATGCCGTGCACGCCACCTTCCACACCGGAGCCGAAGAGACGGTCGAATGGGTCTTCGCCCGCGACCTGCTCGCCGAGGGGCTGCACCGCCCCACGGGCACCGGAGACGTCAGAGTCTGGCCGTCCCGCAGCCACGGTCAGGGCGTCGTGTGCATCGCCCTCAGCTCCCCGGAGGGCGAAGCCCTGCTCGAGGCCCCGGCGCGGGCCCTGGAGTCCTTCCTGAAGCGGACGGACGCCGCGGTCCCGCCGGGTACCGAGCATCGCCACTTCGACCTCGACACCGAGCTCTCGCACATCCTCGCCGAGAGCTAGCAGAGGTCACCGACCGTCCGCGGCCGGTCCTACTCGGGGGGACCGCCCGGACACCCAAGGCGGCGCAGGCCCGCGCCGGCCGCCTGACACCGCAGGAACGAGAGCCGCCGCGGTGGGGCCGAGACGCCCCACGGCGGCGGCTCTCGCACGCTAGAGTCACCGGAACGCAGCCGAACGACGACGCCGGCAGGGAGCGTTTCGTGCTGATCAACCATGACACCAGGTGCGCGCTCGACAGCGTGGTGGACCTGCTCAACACCGCGCCCGCGAGCGACGGCCGCGAGCGGCTCGCCGAGGTCGCCGATCTGCGGGCCTTCGTCGACCGGCGCGACATCAGCGAGGTCGGCCGGCTCGACCGGCAGGACCTCGCCGCGGTCCAGGCCGTACGCGCCCGCTTCGCCGAGGTCTTCGCCGCACCGGACGACGCCGCCGCCGCGGGCCTGCTCAACACGCTGATCGCCGCCGCGAGCACCACGCCGCGGCTCACCGACCACGACGGCTACGACTGGCACGTGCACTACTTCGCGCCCGGCGCCTCGCTGGCCGACCACCTCGCGGCGGACTGCGGCATGGCGCTCGCCTTCCTGATCGTCGCCGGCGAGCGCGAGCGGCTGCGCCGCTGCGACGCCCCCGACTGCCGCAGGGCCTTCGTCGACCTCTCCCGCAACCGCTCCCGGCGCTACTGCGACAGCCGTACGTGCGGCAACCGGCTGCACGTCGCCGCCTACCGCGCCCGGCGGCGCGAGGCGGGCGACCCCGCCGAGGCGAACGCCTAGCGGGACGCCCGGCGGCTCACAGGAAGATCAGGTCGTACGCGGCCCCCAGGCCCAGCAGGCCGCCCACCACCAGCAGGAAGAGCATCAGCGGCGGCTGCGAGAGCGCGTAGAGGCACCCTTGCGCCTCCGCCGCGGGCCCGGACGCCACGCAGTCCCCGTCGCCCTCAGCCGGCGCGGACCGGGGGCTCCCCGCGGGCCGCGCCGGGCGCGTCCGGCCGGGGGCGGGACGCGGAGCGGTCCGGGTGGGCCGCGGGGCGCGCGGAGCAGGGACGGGGACGGCGTCGGAGGCAGCCGGCACGGCACGGTCCGGCCGCCGCTCAGCGGCGACGCGGTCGCCAATGGTGGGCAGCACACGATGATCTTCGCCCAGCCCGCGGCCGCCCGCGGCCCAACCCGCGGACTTCGCCGTGATCTTCAGCACTCCGGGGGCAGGCGTTCGCCCTCCGTCGAACGGCGGTCGGCCCCCCGCCCGGGCCCGCGCCCTCCGCGGGCCGGGCAGGCGGGTGCGCCGGCCCGGACGGGGGCCGCGTCAGATGCCGCGGCGCTTGAGGATCTCCTCGACGTCGGCGAACTCCGACAGGCCGCCGTCCGCGCCGCGCGAGCGGCGGCCTGACGCCGCCGGGCGGTCCGCGGCGATCGCCGGGGCCTCCGGCCCGCCCCGCACCGCCGCCGGGCCGCGCCCGGCCGCGCCGCCGCCCTCCGGGACGCGGGCGGAGATCAGCCGCGTCACCCCGTACAGCAGCGCGGCGACGGCGAGCACGCCGAAGCCCATCCACACGGTGGGCTTGAAGACCAGGTCGGCCGCCCAGTGCGCGGTGGCCGTGCCGATCTTGCGGCCCAGCGTCACCAGGCCGGCCAGGGCCAGCCCGACCGGCACCAGCGACACCGCGGCGATCCTGGCCGCCGCGAGGAAGCGGCGCCGGTAGGCCGTCATCACGGCGATGCCCAGACCGCCCGCGGACAGGGCGGCACATAGCGTCGTGGTCAGCATTCCGCGGCTCCCGTCCGTCGGTCCCTCCCATCGTGCCTCTCCCCGCTCGCGGACGGCCACGGTCGGCGCGGATGTTCAGGGGGATCTCCGGGGCGCCTCCTCCGCGAGTGGGAGACTGGGCGCATGGAAAGCCCCGGCCCAGCCGCCTCCGCCCCCACCGTCGTGCTCGAAGTCTGGTGCGAACTCCAGTGCCCCGACTGCCGCACCGCCCTCGGCGACATCGCCGCCCTGCGCGAGCGGTACGGAGCGGCGCTCGACGTCCAGCTGCGGCACTTCCCGCTGCCCAAGCACCAGCACGCGCTGGCCGCCGCCCAGGCGTACGAGGAGGCCCACGCGCAGGGCCGCGGCTGGGAGTACGCGGAGGCGGTGCTCGCCCGTGCGGAGGAGCTGGGCACGGTCGGCGAGCCGCTGCTCGTCGAGGTCGCACGCGAACTCGGGCTCGACGCGGAGGAGGTCGACACCGCGCTCGTCGACGGGCGGCACCTGCTCGTCGTCGACGCCGACGAGGCCGAGGGCCGCGCGATCGGCGTGACCGGCACCCCGACGTACGTCATCGCCGGCCGGCGCCTCGACGGCGGGAAGTCGCAGGAGGGCCTGCGCGCCCGCATCGAGTCCCTCGCGGACGGCCTCCTCGCCTAGGGCGCGCCCGCGCCGTCCCGGGCCCGTCCGGAAGGCGCCGGAGCGTGCCGCGCACGCACGGACCAGGGCCGCGGGGACGGCCCGCCCCGCCCCCGCCCACCGAAGGCCACCGCACCCAACCGCGGGGCGCGGGGAAGACGCGCGGGCGGCGGCGGAGCGTCCGGGGACGGCCTACAGGCCCTTCCAGAAGTGACGGGTCCGCACGTCGTAGCCGAGCGCGGCGTAGAGGCGGAGCCCCGCCGTGTTGCCGGTGAGGACGTCCAGCCTGATCTCCCGCGCCCCCGCGGAGCGGCACGCGGGTTCGGCGGCCAGCATGAGCGTGCGGCCGAGACCGCGGCCGCGGTGGGCGGGCGCGACCTCCACCGCGAGCACCCACGCGGGCGGCGGGTCCGTGCGCAGCCAGAGGCGGCCCACCGTGGCGCCGGCGGCGTCGAGGGTGAGGACGCGGCTGCCGGGGAGCGCGGTGGCGGCCGAGGCCGCGGCCTGCTGCGCCGCCCGCTCGGCGGTAAGACCCGTCCCGGCGAGCGCCTCGGCGTACGCGCGCTGCTGTTCCGCGAGCCACTGCGCCACGCAGGCGGCGTCCGGCTCGTGGAGGCGCAGGCCCGGCGGCAGGGGCGCGGGGCCGGGCGCGGCGGGCAGTTCCTTGCCGAGGGTGCGGTTGGCCTCGGTGTAGCCGAGGGCCCGCACGATGCGCAGCCCGTACGCCGCGGCCGGCGGGACCGCGGCCGTCACACGCGTGCAGCCCCACTGGCGCAGCACTTCCTCGGCGGCGAGCGCGGCGACCGTTCCGCGGCCGCGCCGCCGGTCGGGCCCGTCGACGGTGAGCGCCTCGATGCGGCCCGAGCCGCCCGGCGCCTCGGCGGTCAGCCGGAGCCCGCCGACGGGACGGCCGTTGACGCACACGGTGAAGTCGCGCGACCTCCCGCCGCCGGGCTGCGCGCGCTCGGCCCCGGCCGGCCTGAGGGTCGTCGTCATGAACCTTCCCCCTTCGCCGCCCCCGCGCGGCGTCCGGCGGGGGTGCGGCCGAGTGTACGGCGCGGCTCCGGGCCGGGTGCCGGGAAGGCACCCGGCCGTGGGGGCCCGGCCCGCCCGGCGCAGGGGGCCCGCTTCTCGGCGCGCGGGACGCCCGGTCGGGACCGGCGGCCGTGGCGGTCGCGATGCCGACCACCCGGGCGGCTGCGGGCGAATTCGGCCCCCGGGCCCACCCGGGCGCCGCGGAACGGCCGGTGGTACCCGTGGCCGCGAATCCCGGGCGCAGCCGGGTGGGGGTTGCCCCGGGACCGTGCGGTGCTACGGGTTGGGGTGCGCCGCGGCCCGCTCGGCGAAGACCTCCATGGCCTTGGCCGTCACCGGGCCGGGTGCGGCGGGCAGTTCGCGGGCGTCGACCCGGTCGACGGGCTGGAGGTCGCGCAGGGAGGAGGTGATGAAGACCTCCTCCGCCTCGCCCAGGGCCTCGTACGGCAGGTCCTCCTCCAGGGCGCCGCACCACTCGATCACGAGCTCCCTGGTGATGCCGGCGAGGCAGCCGGAGGAGAGCGGAGGGGTGAGGAGGCGGCCGTCGAGGACGACGAAGACGTTGGAGCCGGTGCCCTCGCAGAGCCGACCCGTGGTGTTGGCGAAGACGGCCTCGGTGGCGCCCTGCTCGCGGGCCCGGGCGAGGGCGACGACGTTCTCGCCGTAGGAGGTGGTCTTCAGGCCGGTGAGGGCGCCGCGTTCGTTGCGCGTCCAGGGCACCGTGACGACGGCGCCGGACGCGGGGTGCGCGGGGGACGGGCTCGCGGCGACGACGAGGGTGGGGCCGGATTCGCCGCGGTCGGAGCCGAGCGGGGAGATGCCGCCGGTGTACGTGATCCGCAGCCGCCCGTGCGGCAGCGGGTTGGCGGCGAGAACGGCCTCGCACGCGCGGACGACCTCGGCGGTGTCCGGCTCGGGCAGGCCGAGGCCGAGCGCGGAGCGGGTCAGCCGCCGCAGGTGCCGGTCGAGGGCGAAGGCGTGGCCGTCGGTGGACTTGAGCGTCTCGAAGACGCCGTCGCCGACGGTCAGGCCGTGGTCGAGCACCGACACGGTGGCGTCCGCGGTGTCCCGCAGCCCGCCGTCCACCCAGATCCTCACCGCTGTGTCCTCCCACTGCCGCTGTCGTTGGTGCCGCCGGCCCCGGCGCCGTTCTCGCGCGAGGGCTGCGGACCCGCCACCTCCGACGCTACCGCCAGCAGCCGCCGGGCCTTCAGCTCGGTCTCCTCCCACTCGCCCGCGGGGTCGGACCCCCAGGTGACTCCCGCGCCGGTGCCGAAGCGCAGTTCGGGGCGGCCGGCGGCGTCGCGGCCGATCCAGAAGGTGCGGATGCCGACGGCGAGCGCGGCGGTGCGGCGGTCGGCGTCGACCCAGCCGACCGCGCCGCAGTACGGGCCGCGCGGCGCCGTCTCCAGCTCGCCGATGACCCGCAGGGCGCTGGACTTGGGCGCACCGGTGACGGAGCCGGGCGGGAAGGCGGCGGCGAGCAGCTCGGGCCAGCCCGCGCCGGGACGCAGCTCGCCCCGCACCGTCGAGACGAGATGGGTCAGCCCGGGGTGCGGTTCGACCGCGCACAGCGCGGGGACGGTGACCGAGCCGGTGGTGCAGACCCGTCCCAGGTCGTTGCGCACGAGGTCGACGATCATCACGTTCTCCGCGTGGTCCTTGGGCAGGAAGTCGTCCGCGGTGGGCGCGGTGCCCTTGATCGGGCCGGACTCGACGGTCGTGCCGCTGCGGCGCAGGAACAGCTCGGGCGAGGCGGTGGCGACCTCGACGCCGTGGGCGGGCAGCCGGACGGTCGCCGCGTAGGGCGCGGGGTTGCCCAGCTCCAGGACGGCCGCGAGCGCGTCGACGTCCGGTGCCCCGCCGCCGGGGCCGGCCGGCAGCGGGGCGCGCAGCACGCGGCAGAGATTGACCTGGTAGACGTCGCCGGCGGCGATACGGGCGCGGATGGCGCGCACACCGGACTCGTAGGCGCCGCGGTCCAGGGAGGACGTCCAGGCGGCCGCGTCGGGGCCGCGCCAGTGGGCGGCCCGGGCGGCGGCCGCGGCGCCGGTGTCCGGTCCGATGCCGGAGCGCGGGAGGCGGCGGACGTCGGCGAAGCGGGCGCAGCGCACGCGGCCCTCGAAGTCCGCGACGACCGCCCAGAAGCCCGCGGAGTCCAGCGCCGCCGGATCCGCGGTGACGTCACGCAGCCCGGTGGCGACCAGCCCGTGGAAGCGGGCCAGCGGGACGAGATCGCGCACGGTGCTTCCCCGGGAGGCTGGAGCGGTCGGAACCCGAGTCTAAGGTGGGCGGGCCGTCACGGCCGGGAGGGCCCCGGCGGGGCGTGCGGGGAGCCGCGCACGGCACGCACGCAGGGCTTTCACCCCTCCCGCACACGGCCCGCGGAGCGCTCGCGCGGGGCGGCCCGGGGACCGCCGCGGCGCCAACTCGCCGTCATTGGCCCGGCACGCTGCGGAAACCGGTTTTTGAGCTGGACCCGGAATCCGCTAGAGTTCAACGCGTCGCCCCGGAGTTGTTGCGGAGCAGACCTGCGGACGTGGCTCAGTTGGTAGAGCATCACCTTGCCAAGGTGAGGGTCGCGAGTTCGAATCTCGTCGTCCGCTCGATGTGGGGGATCCCTCTGGGAGCCTCCGCTGTTGGTGGAGTGGCCGAGAGGCGAGGCAACGGCCTGCAAAGCCGTCTACACGGGTTCAAATCCCGTCTCCACCTCCAAGGACGATTAGCTCAGCGGGAGAGCGCTTCCCTGACACGGAAGAGGTCACTGGTTCAATCCCAGTATCGTCCACTGAGCCCTACAGGGCTCTGAGCAGCACCTTCCCGCGCGATTAGCTCAGCGGGAGAGCGCTTCCCTGACACGGAAGAGGTCACTGGTTCAATCCCAGTATCGCGCACGCGGTTCGGCGCCCCTCGTGGGCGCACGCCATCCCGGACGATTAGCTCAGCGGGAGAGCGCTTCCCTGACACGGAAGAGGTCACTGGTTCAATCCCAGTATCGTCCACCAGCAGCCGGTGACGGCGGCACGCAGCGTACGGCAGAGGGCCCGGAAGCATCGGCTTCCGGGCCCTCTGCCGTGGGCCTGGCGGGACGCGGCCGGCCCGGGTGGGCCGGCCGCCGGGTCAGGACGAGAAGAGCATGTGTGCGAAGCCGCCGTGGCCGTGGTGCTTGTGCCCGTGGCCGTGGCCGTGCCCGTGGCCGTACTGCGGGGCGCCCCAGCCGGGGGCCTGCGGGTAGGCGGGCGGCGGGACGGGGGCGGCCGGGTAGGCCTGCGGCGGCGGGGCGGGCTGGTTCCACTTGCCTTCGAGCTGCGTCAGGGCCTCGAGCTCGCCGTAGTCGAGGAAGATGCCGCGGCAGTTCAGGCACTGCTCGATCTGGACGCCACTGCGGTTGAACGTCTGCATCTGGCCGTGGCACTTGGGACAGACCATCGTCGAATCAACTCCTCGCTTCGAACACGTGAGTTCACTCTAGATGGGCGATACGGGCGCAGGTGGCCACGAGTTCGGACTCGGCCTCGTCGAGCTCGCGCCCGTCGCGGGCCGCCTTGGCGACGCCGATCGCCGCGGTCTGGACCGCCAGCGCCCGCGCGGGCACGTCCAGTTGCCCCCAGGGGTCGCCCTCCGGCGGCACGGCGGGGCCGCCCGCGGCGCGGTAGGCGGCCAGGAAACGCGCCCACGCCTCCGGCTCCAGCAGGCCCGCGGCGAACCACATCGCGGGGCGCGCCAGATCCCACGCGGCCGGCCCCGTGCCCAGGTCGTCGACGTCGATGAGCTGCCAGGGACCGTCGGGCGCCGGGTGCCGTACGAGCTGGCCCAGGTGCAGATCACCGTGGCAGAGCGCGGCGGGCCCCGGGCGCGGGGCCTCGTCCCTGGCCCACGCGGGGAGCCGCCGCCACGCCCGCCGTACGGTACGGGCCGCCGCCGAGTCCGCGACGCCACGCAGCCGGGCCACGGCGAGCGCGGCCTTCGCGGGGCCGCGCATCGGCGGCAGCGGGCCCGGCAGGACGCCCGGCGGCACCTGGTGGAGCCGGGCGAGCAGCGCCGCCGCCTCCGCCCAGGGCGCGGCCCCCGGGTCGTGCCGGTCGACCGGCACACCGTAGGGCCAGGCACTCACGGGGCGGCCGCCCGCGGCCACGGACAGGACCGCGGGACCCGCACCGGCCCCCTGCGCGGGCGCGCCCTGCGGCAGGGGGGCCAGCAGGATGCCGCGCACCGCCGGGTGGCCGGCGACGCCGACACGGACGGCGAGCGCGGCGGCGTCCGTACCGGGCGCGTGCGCCTTGGCCACGACCGCGCCGACCCGTACGACCGTGCCGTCGGGGCGGTCGGCGAGCACGGTGGTGGCGGCGGGCACGGTGGGCTGGGCGGCCAGCGGCCCGGCTGCCCGCCGGGCCGCCTGCGGGGTGCGCCGGGCGGCGGCCGCCGCCGTCGCGGCGAGGGCGGTGACGAGGGCGTCGTCGGCGACCGGGACGGCACTGCGACGGCGTACCGCCTGCCGGTCGATACGGACCGTCCCGCCCCGCCGGGCGGCTCCGGACTGCTCCCCCGTGGTCGTCATTGGCCCAGTCAAGCATCCCGCCGCCACTGCGGCCCGGCGAAGCCGGTCGCCCGGGGGCCGTCCGGGTTGCCCCCGGAAACGCCCGCCGCGGACACCCGGCATGCGCCGTGTCCGGGTGGGCCCGGCTGTCCTCCCGGCCGCGGGGGCGGGGGCCGGGGAGGCCGGTGACCCGGGGGGAGGTCGGGGGCCCGGGGGCCGCCGGACCGGAGGGCTGGGGGCCCGGAGGCCGCGGGCCGGGAAGCCGGAGGCCCGGGGGCCCAGGGGCGACCGGCCCGGAGGCCCGGATGGCCCGGGGGTTGGGGGCTGGGGAGGCCCGGCGGGCCGCAGTGGCGGCGGGATGGCCCGGAGGGCGGGGGCCCGGGGCCGCCGGGCCGGGGGGCCGGGGGGCCCCAAGAACCGGGGAGGGTCGGGGGCCGCCGGACCGGAGGGCTGGGGGGCCGGAGGCCGGGGAGACCGGCCCGGAGGCCCGGATGGCCCGGGGGTTGGGGAGGCCGGTGACCCGGGAAGCCGAGAGCCGGGGAGGCCCGGGGGCCCGGAGCCCGGGGAGGGCGCGCCGGTATCGGTCGTCGCTCACGCCGGGCGGAGCCGGACAGCGCAGTGCCCGGGCATCCGCAAGGGATGCCCGGGCAAGCGCAGTCGTCCGTCCTACCCCCGTCCCCACGGGGTCCGCCGGTGAGTCCCTGACCCGGACCGCTCTTCCGGGTCGGAGCGCCTTTCAGCGCCCCAGCAGGCCGGCCACGGACGACGCCTGTACGACCACCGCGTCCACCCCGCCGAAGAGGTAGGCGAGCAGGGCGGCCAGCGGCAGCACCATGGCCGCCGCCACCAGCGGGTGCCGGGACCCGTTCCGCCGGGGGGCGCGCACGCCGCGCGCCGTGCGCGTGACCGTGTTCGCCATACCCGCCCCTTCCGGGATCCGCCGTGTGGTCGTTCGCTGTGCAATCTGGCTGTACGTCTTGGGCGGCGGGCGCTTGACCTCGGGGGACGAGTGCTCCGCCCGCCGCTTGATCTCCACACTAGGCGCGCCCAGGGCCCCGGTCGTCAGGCCCTGGTACCCCTTCGACGGCCTCCCGGAGGATGACGACGGCCGCCTCGTCTACTCCCCTGGGTGGATCCCGCTCCCCCGGCACCCAGGGTGATACCTGAGCCGCCCGCTACCCGGCGGCCCGCTCCTGCGCGCTCTCCTCGGCCCGCTCGTCGTCCCTCGGCACGGGCTGCTCGACCAGCGCGAGGACCCGCGTGGCCATGAAGCGCGCGGTCCGCACGACCGTCCCGCTCCTCGTGACCTCGCTCACTTCCACGACCCCGCGGCGCACCGCGGACTCCACCCGGCGGCCGGCCCGGGTGGCGACGACCTCATACGTGCGGGTGCTGTCCCCCGCGTCGACGACTATCTCCACGCGATCACCTTTCACGGCGTCATTCCCCTTCGCAGGATGGACCGTTGGCGGATCGCGGCCAGGCGGCGGCCCCCTGTCGGGCCGGCACCTCACCGTTGCTTCCAGCTTCCCACCCGGCACTGACAATTCACGGCCCGTCGCCTGCGGGCCTTCACCGCGCGACGGGAGGTGAGTCCGTAAGCTGTGGGCGGCCCGCGCGGCCGCCGGCCCGGCCCGCCGGGCAGCAGCGGCGGACGCGGCGGCAGTGGAGCAGCAGTGGGGTCCGCCCCCACCGGAGGCAGGGGTACGGACATGGCGATGATGCGGCTGCGGCGCGAAGATCCGCGGGTCGTGGGCGCCTTCCGGCTGCACCGGCGGCTCGGCGCGGGCGGCATGGGCGTGGTCTACCTGGGGGCGGACAAGCGCGGCCAGCGGGTCGCGCTGAAGGTGATCCGGCCGGAGCTGGCGGAGGACCAGGAGTTCCGGTCGCGCTTCGCCCGCGAGGTGTCCGCCGCCCGGCGGATCCGCGGCGGCTGCACCGCGCGGCTGGTCGCGGCGGACCTGGAGGCGGAGCGCCCCTGGTTCGCCACGCAGTACGTGCCGGGGCCCTCGCTGCACGACAAGGTCGCCGAGCACGGCGTGCTCTCCGCCACGGAGACCGCCTCGATGGGCGCGGCGCTCGCCGAGGGCCTGGTCGCGGTGCACGAGGCCGGGGTCGTCCACCGCGACCTCAAGCCGTCCAACATCCTGCTGTCCCCCAAAGGCCCGCGCATCATCGACTTCGGCATCGCCTGGGCGACGGGCGCGAGCACGCTCACGCACGTCGGGACGGCGGTCGGCTCGCCCGGGTTCCTCGCGCCCGAGCAGGTGCGCGGAATGCCCGTCACACCGGCCACCGACGTCTTCGCCTTCGGCGCGACGCTCGCGTACGCCGCCACCGCGGACTCACCCTTCGGGCAGGGCAGCTCGGAGGTCATGCTCTACCGGGTCGTCCACGAGGAGCCCGATCTCGGGGCCGTGCCGGACGCGCTCGCACCGCTCGTCTACGCCTGCCTGGCCAAGGACCCGGAGGAGCGGCCGAGCACGACGCAGCTCTCGGAGCGGCTGTCCGAGATCGCGGCGCGCGAGGCCCGCGGCATCGGCGCGCCGCGCCGCGAGGGGCTGCCCAAGGCGGCCGGGCCGCGGCCGGAACGGCCCGTCGGGCGCCGGGCGGAGGAGTACGCGCAGCAGCGGACGCAGCGGCGGACGCCGCCGCGGCTCGACTCCCCCGGCGCGGGTGGGGCGGCGGGCCGCGCCGCCGGACCCGCCACGGGCGGGGCGAAGCCGACGGTGAAGGCCACGATGCCGTCGGCCCGCACGGGGGCGGCGCGGACACCGGCGCGGACGCCGGGACGGACGCCGGGCGGGCGGCGGCCCGGGACGCCGGGGGCCGGGAGGCGGCGCCTCATGCGGCAGCGGCTCGCGGTGTTCGTGGTCGTGACGCTGCTGGCGGCGGCCATCATCGCGACGGTGCAGGGGTGTCATCACTTCTGAGGGGTGGTTGCCGTCGCCACGGCGGGGCCCTCACCGCGGCTGAGCGTTCCCGCACCCCCGGCCAGGTGCCCCCTGACGCGGGCGGACGGCTGCGCCCGCCGTCGACGCTGCGTGCGCAATTCCCCGCGCACCCCCGGGTGCCGCCTGACGTGCGCGGCCGACACGCCCCCCCCCACCACGGCGAACGCGCGCCCCTCGCCCCAACGGGGTGCCACCAGACGGGGGTCGGCTGCGCCCCCACCACGGACGAGCGCACAGTCCCCCGCCCCCCGGAGGCCCCCACCTGACGTGCGCGGCCGACACACCCCCCACCACGGCGAACGCACCCCCGTCCCCCACGAGGTGCCACTGCCACGGGCGGTCGACCACGCCCCGCCCACGGACGAGCGCGCAGTCCGGCCCCCAGCGGCGGGGCCGTCTGGCGTGGGAGGGCGACCGTGCCCGGGCGTCGGGGAAAAGGGGTGGCTCCGGGCGCGACGTGGAGGGTCGGGGAGGAGTAACGTAAACAAGCGCTTGCTTAGTCGGTGGAGTGGAAGGGGCGGCTGCGCTATGGGGAGTGTTGAGGCGGGCGAGGTGCGGGAGCGGGCGCGGGCGTTGCTCGCGGCGCATCCGCCGGGGAGTACGCCGGCGCTGGAGTTCCTGCGGGCGCGGTTCGACGCCGGGCTGGCCTGGGTGCACTTCCCGGTGGGGCTCGGGGGGCTGGGGGCGCCCCGGGCGCTGCAGGGGGTGGTGGACGAGGTGCTGGTGGCGGCCGGGGCGCCGGACAACGAACCGCGGCGGATCGGCATCGGCCTGGGCATGGCGGCCCCGACGATCCTCGCGTACGGCACCGCCGAGCAGCAGGCCCGTTTCCTGCGGCCGCTGTGGACGGGCGAGGAGGTCTGGTGCCAGCTCTTCAGCGAGCCGGGCGCGGGCTCGGACCTGGCGGGGCTGCGGACGCGCGCGGCACGGGACGGGGACGGGTGGGTCGTGGACGGCCAGAAGGTGTGGACGTCCAGTGCCCACACCGCGCGCTGGGCGATCCTCATCGCCCGCACCGACCCGGAGGCGCCCAAGCACCGCGGCATCACGTACTTCGTGTGTGACATGACCGATCCCGGCGTGGAGGTGCGGCCGCTGCGGCAGATCACCGGGGAGGCGGAGTTCAACGAGGTCTTCCTGACCGGCGTGCGGATCCCGGACGCGCACCGGCTGGGCGCGGTGGGGGACGGCTGGCGGGTGGCGCAGGCGACGCTGATGAACGAGCGGGTCGCGATCGGCGGCGGCTCGTCGGTGCCGCGCGAGAGCGGCATGATCGGGCCGGTCGCGGCGACCTGGCGGGAGCGCCCGGAGCTGCGCACCCCCGAGCTGCACGACCGGCTGCTGACGCTGTGGGTGGAGTCGGAGGTGGCGCGGCTGACCGCCGAGCGGGTGCGGCAGCAGATGGCGGCGGGCACCCCGGGCCCCGAGGGCTCGGGTCTGAAGCTGTCGATGGCCCGGCTGAACCAGCAGCTCAGCGGGCTGGAGCTGGAGCTGCTGGGCGAGCAGGGGCTGCGCTACGGCGACTGGACGATGGTGCGCCCGGACAGTGTCGACTTCTACGGGCGTGACGCGGGCTACCGCTACCTGCGGGCGAAGGGCAACTCGATCGAGGGCGGCACGTCCGAGATCCTCCGGAACATCGTGGCCGAGCGCGTGCTCGGGCTGCCCGCCGAGCCGCGCAACGACAAGGACGTCCCGTGGAAGGACCTGCCCCGATGACCGCCACGACGCACTCCCCCGCGGCGCCCGGCCTGCTGTACTCCGAGGTCGAGGACGACCTGCGCGCGGCGGTCCGCTCGGTGCTCGCCGACCGCTGCGGCCCGGCCGCGGTGCTGGGCCGGATCGAGACGGACGAGCCGTACGACCCCGCGCTGTGGCGCGTGCTGGCCAGCGAACTGGGTCTGGCCGGGCTGCTGGTGCCCGAGGAGTACGGCGGGCAGGGGGCCTCGGCCCGGGAGGCCGCAGTGGTCCTGGAGGAGCTGGGCGGCGCGGTGGCCCCGACGCCCTTCCTCGGCAGCGCGGTGCTCGCCGCCACGGCGCTGCTGGGCTGCGCGGGCGCCGGTGACGCGGCGGCCCCGCTGCTCGGCCGGCTGGCGTGCGGCGAGGTCACGGCGGCCCTTGCGGTGCCGCTGCCGGCCGCGCCGGGCGGCGGCTTCCCGGCGGGCGTGCGGGCCGACGCGGCGGGGCGGCTGTCGGGCACGGTGACGAGTGTGGCCGACGCGCTCACCGCGGGCGTCCTCGTGGTGCCGGCGGAGGGCCCGGACGGGCCCGCGCTCCACGAGGTGGCCGCGGAGGCGGTGCAGGTGCGGCGGCCGGTGAGCCTGGACCTGACCCGGCCGCTGGCCGACGTGACGCTGGAGGGCGTGCCGGGGCGGCTGCTGGCCGCCGGGGACACGGCGCGGGCGGCGCTGGAGCGGGCGCTGCTGACCGGGGCGGGACTGCTGGCGTCGGAGCAGCTGGGCACGGCGCAGTGGTGCCTGGACGAGACGGTCGGCTACCTGAAGCAGCGCCACCAGTTCGGCCGGGTCGTGGGCTCCTTCCAGGCGCTCAAGCACCGGCTGGCCGATCTGTGGCTGGAGGTGGTGTCGGCGCGTGCCGCGGCGCGCAGCGCGGCCGCCGCGCTGGCGGCCGGGGAGTCGCCGGCGCAGACGGCCGAGGCGGAGATCGCGGTGGCGGTGGCGGTGGCGCAGGCGTACGTCTCGCCCGTCGCGGTGCACGCCGCGGAGGAGGCGGTACAGCTGCACGGGGGCATCGGCATGACCTGGGAGCACCCCGCGCATCTGTACCTCAAGCGCGCGAAGGCCGATCAGATCGCGCTGGGCTCCCCCGGCCACCACCGCCGCCTGCTGGCGGCCCGGGTCGGCCTGCCGCCGGCGCCCTGACGCGCGGGCGGGCCGGCGGGGGGGCTCCCCGCCGGCCTGCTCCCGGCTCCGGCTCAGTCCTCGACCGGGCCCAGCAGTTCCAGCAGCCTGCCGCGCCAGGTGAGGGAGTCGCGGATGCCGTCGCGCACGTCGTACTCCGGCTTCCAGCCGAGCAGCCGGGCGGAGCGGCCGGTGCGGGTGTACGCGCCTGCCACGTCCCCGGGCCGGCTCGGTGCGTCCTCGGTGCGCAGCGGGGTGCCGGTGACCTCGCCGAAGGCCGCGGCCAGCTCGCGCACGGTGGTGCCCTTGCCCGTACCGAGGTTGACGACGAGGTACGGGGGCCGGTCGCCGCCGACGATGTCGTCGAAGCGGGTGAGCGCGGCGACGTGGGCGCGCGCGAGGTCCCAGACGTGGATGTAGTCGCGGATGCCGCTGCCGTCGGCGGTGGGCCAGTCCACGCCCGTCACGCGGAAGACGTCGCCGCCCTCCCATGCGGCGATCATCTTGCCGAGCGCGTGCGAGGGTTCGCGGATCTGGAGGCCGGTGCGCATGCGCGGGTCGGCGCCGATGGGGTTGAAGTAGCGCAGCGACACCGCGCGCAGGTCCGTGCCGGCGGCGGTGTCGGCGAGGATGCGGTCGATGACGGCCTTGGTCTGCGCGTAGGGGCTGCCGGCCGCCACCGGCGAATCCTCGTCGACGGTGAAGTCCGCGTCCGGCTGGTAGACCGAGGCCGACGAGCTGAAGAGGACGCGGCGGCAGCCGTTGCGTTCCAGGTGTTCGAGAAGCGCGATGGTCTTCGCCACGTTTTCCCGGTAGTAGCGCAGCGGTTCGGCCACCGAATCGGGGACGACGATCAGCGCCGCGCAGTGCACCGCCGCGGTGATGTCCGGGTGCTCGCCGAAAATACGGTCCAGGAGCGCGCCGTCCGCGATGTCCCCGCGGTAGAACACCCGGCCCTCGGTGAACTCTTCGAGCCCGGTGACCAGGCTGTCCAGGATGACCGGGGTGTGCCCCTCGTCCAGCAGCGCGCTCGCGACCGTACTGCCGATATAGCCCGCGCCGCCGGTGACAAGAATTTTCATGTGCACCCATCTCCGCTGCCCCGTACCAGGATTACGGCAACCCTAGCACCACGGCCCCGGACGGCAGGGGGAGGAATCCACAGCCTGCGCACAGGGCGATCGCTTATGGGGGTGCGGCGCAATATCGCGCGGCCGGGGCGGGTAATGGGCACCGGCAATTCTTTGTGCGAGGCGTATTCCTTACGGAATTACGCGCCGGCGGCCACGGCGTAGAAGGCCACCGCGGCGGCCGCGCCCACGTTGAGCGAGTCGATGTCGTGGGACATCGGGATGCGGACGAGGGTGTCGGCCGCGGCCAGCGCCTTCGTGCTGAGGCCCGGGCCCTCGGCGCCCAGCAGCAGCGCCAGCCGCGGGATTCCGGCGACCGGCAGCTCCGGCAGCGCGGTCGCCCGCTCCGCCGGGGTGAGCGCCAGCAGCCGGAAGCCGGCCTCCTTCACGGTGCCGTACAGATCGCGCGGCCAGGCCTCCAGCCGGGCGTAGGGCACGGAGAAGACCGCGCCCATCGAGACCTTCACCGACCGGCGGTAGAGCGGGTCGGCGCAGTCCGGGGAGAGCAGGACGGCGTCCATGCCGAGGGCGGCGGCACTGCGGAAGATCGCGCCGATGTTGGTGTGGTCGTTGACGGCCTCCATCACGACGACGCGGCGCGCGCCCGCGAGCACCTCCGCCGCGTCCGGCAGGGCCTTGCGCTGCATCGCGGCGAGCGCGCCGCGGTGGACGTGGTAGCCGGTGACGCGCTCGGCGAGCGCGTCGTCGACGACGTAGACGGGCGCGGGCACCTCGTCGACGACGTCCCGCAGCGCCTCCACCCACTTCTCGGTGAGCAGCATCGAGCGCATCGGGTACCCGGCCGCCAGGGCGCGCCGCACCACCTTCTGCCCCTCGGCGATGAAGAGGCCCTCCGCGGGCTCGCGGCGGCGCCGCAGCTCGACGTCGGTGAGGCCGGTGTAGTCGTGCAGCCGCGGGTCGTCCGGGTCGGTGACCGCGACCGGTTCAGCCATGGACGTTGCCCTCGGTGTACGCGCCGCCCGGCCCGCCCACCGTCACCACGTCGCCGACGACCACGACCGCGGGCGGCCGCACGCCCTCCTCGGTGACGGTGCGGGCCACCGAGGCGAGCGTGGCGTCCACCCGGCGCTGCGCCGCTGTCGTGCCCTCCTGCACCACCGCGACCGGAGTACCCGCCGGCCGGCCGCCCGCGATCAGGGCGTCCGCGATCGCGCCGATCCGCTCCACGGCCATCAGCAGCACGAGCGTGCCGCGCATCCGCGCCAGCGCGGGCCAGTCGACGAGCGAGCGGGCGTCGTCCGGGGCGAAGTGGCCGCTCACCACGGTGAACTCGTGCGCCACGCCCCGGTGGGTGACCGGGATGCCCGCCGCGCCCGGCACGCTGATCGAGCTGGAGATGCCGGGGACGACGGTCACCGGGATGCCCGCGGCGGCGAGGGCCTGCGCCTCCTCCATGCCGCGGCCGAAGACGAACGGGTCGCCGCCCTTGAGCCGCACGACGGCCTTCCCGGCCTTCGCGTGCTCGATCAGGGCGGCGTTGATGGCCTCCTGGGCCATCGCCCGGCCGTACGGGATCTTCGCCGCGTCGATCACCTCGACGTGCGGCGGCAGTTCGTCCAGCAGGTCGCGCGGACCGAGCCGGTCGGCGATCACGACGTCCGCCGCGGCGAGGAGGCGGCGGCCGCGCACGGTGATCAGGTCCGGGTCGCCCGGGCCGCCGCCGACGAGCGCGACACCCGGGGTGCGGTCGCGGTACCGGGGCGACACGAGGGTGCCGTCGCGCAGCCCCTCGACCACGGCGTCCCGCACGCCGGCGCTGCGGCGCGGGTCACCGCCGCTCAGGACGGCGACGGTCAGGCCGTCGGTGCGGCCGGTCGCCGGTGTCCACGCGGAGGCCTCGCGCGCGTTGTCGCTGCGCACGCACCACACGCGGCGCTCCTCCGCTTCCGCGGAGGCCGCCGCGTTCGCCGCCGGGTCGCGCGTGGCGACCAGCGCGTACCAGGCCTCGGCGAGGTCGCCCGAACGGTAGGGGCGGCGCTCCCAGCGCAGCTCACCGGCATCGGCCATCGCCTCGACGGAGGGGGTCACCTCCGGCGCGACGACGACGACGTCGGCGCCGGCCGACAGCAGCGCGGGCAGCCGCCGCTGGGCGACCTGGCCACCGCCGACCACCACGACCCGGCGACCCGCCAGGCGCAGTCCCACGGGGTAGGCGGGGGCGTCGTCCCTGCGATCCATCGCGCTCCTTATGACATGTCACGGCGAACTCTGATCTTACGTTGCACCGCGGAGCGCGCTTCGGGCCGCCCCGTGGGATGCTCTCCGCGCTCCGCCGCCGGCGGGGGCCGGACGCGCGCGCCCAAGGAAGCGCCTGCCTGCACGGCAGGAGGCGGCCGCGGCCGCGCAGGGCGCACACCGGGGGCGCCCGGCGACGAGGGCGGGAGGACCGCACGGCACGGCACGGGGGCTGCCCGGGGCGGCGGGTGCCGCCCCGGGTCAGGGGGTCAGGACTTCTCGGTGACGCCCGCCGCGTCGAAGGTGGCGACCTCGTGCATGACGCGGGCGGCGCTCTGGACGAGGGGGAGGGCGAGGAGCGCGCCCGTGCCCTCGCCGAGGCGGAGGTCGAGGTCCACCAGCGGGCGCAGTCCGAGCGCGGTGAGTGCGGCGACATGGCCGGGCTCGGCGCTGCGGTGGCCGGCGATGCACGCGGCCAGCACCTCGGGCGCGATGGCGCGGGCCACGAGCGCCGCCGCCCCGGCGGAGACCCCGTCGAGGATGACGGGGGTGCGCAGAGCCGCCGCCCCGAGGAGCAGGCCGGTGAGCGCGGCGTGTTCGAGGCCGCCGATCGCGGTGAGGACGGCGATCGGGTCCGCCGGATCGGGCCGGTGCAGCTCCAGCGCGCGCCGTACGACCTCCACCTTGCGCGCGTGCATCTCGTCGTTGATGCCGGTGCCGCGCCCGGTGACCTCCGCCGGGTCCGTACCGGTGAAGACGGCGATGAGCGCCGCGGAGGTCGTCGTGTTGGCGATGCCCATCTCACCGGTGAGCAGCGCCTTGTTGCCCGCGGCGACCAGGTCGCGGGCGGTCTCGATGCCGACCTCGACGGCGCGCAGCGCCTCCTCGCGGGTCATGGCGGGGCCCGCGGTGAAGTCGGCCGTCCCGGCGCGCACCTTGCGGGGCAGCAGGCCGGGCGTGGTGGGCAGTTCGGTGGCGACGCCGACGTCGATGACGCAGACCTCGGCGCCGACCTGGTTGGCGAAGGCGTTGCAGACCGCCCCGCCGCCGAGGAAGTTGGCGACCATCTGCCCGGTGACCTCCTGCGGCCACGCGGTGACGCCCTGGGCGTGCACGCCGTGGTCGCCGGCGAAGATGGCCACGGCCGCGGGCTCGGGGACGGGCGCGGGGCACACCCGGGAGAGCCCGGCGAGCTGCGCGGAGATGATCTCCAGCATGCCCAGTGCCCCGGCGGGCTTGGTCATCCGCTTCTGCCGCTCCCACGCCTCGCCCAGCGCCTTCGCGTCGAGCGGGCGGATGGCGCGCAGCGTCTCCTCCAGGAGGTCGTGCGGCTCCTCGCCGGGCAGCGCCCGGTTGCCGTACTCCTCCTCGTGGACGACCCAGGACAGCGGGCGGCGCTGCGACCACCCCGCCTGCATCAGCTCGGGCTCCTCGGGGAATTCGTCGACGTACCCGACGCACAGGTACGCGACGACCTCCAGGTGCTCGGGCAGGCCGAGTTCCGCGACGACCTGGCGCTCGTCGAAGAAGCTGACCCACCCGACGCCGAGGCCCTCGGCACGGGCGGCGAGCCACAGGTTCTCGACGGCGAGCGCGGAGGAGTACGGCGCCATCTGCGGCTGGGTGTGCCGGCCGAGGGTGTGCCGGCCGCCGCGCGTGGGGTCGGCGGTGACGACGATGTTGACCGGCGTGTCGAGGATGGCCTCGATCTTGAGCTCGCGGAACTGCCGGGCGCGGGCCTTCGGCAGCGACTTGGCGTACGCCTCGCGCTGGGCCATGGCCAGCTCGTGCATCTTCTCGCGGGTCTTCTCGGAGCGGATGACGACGAAGTCCCACGGCTGGGAGTGGCCGACGCTGGGCGCGGTGTGCGCGGCCTCCAGGACGCGCAGCAGCACCTCGGGCGGGATGGGGTCGGAGCGGAAGCCGTTGCGGATGTCGCGGCGCTCGCGGATGACGCGGTGGACGGCGTCGCGTACGGCCGGCTCGTAGGCCTCCGCGGGCTCCCCGGCGGGGGCGGGCGCGGCGGCGTCCTCCGGCTCGGCCGCGGCGGCGGGTGCCTCGGCGGCTTCCACGGCCGGGACTTCGGCGGCGGGCTGCTCGGCGGGCGCCTCCGGCTCGGGCTGCGCCTGCGGGGCCGCCACCCCGGCCTCCACGGCCGGGACTTCGGCGGCGGGCTGCTCGGCGGGAGCGGCGGGCACGGCGGGCGCGGCCGCCTGCTCGTCGAAGGCCGGGCCGGACGGCGGGGCGGCGAGGTCCAGGCCGATGGGCGCGGCGGCAGGCCGGCCCGGGGCGGGCGGCGCGGCGGCGGGCCCGGCGAGGGCGGGGGCGGGCACAACGGTGCCCTGCGGCGGGGTCGCCCCCGCGTCCTCCCCCGGGGCGGGCGCCGCGGCCTCGGCGGCAGGTACGGCGGGCTCGGCGGCAGGCGCTGCGGCCTCGACGGCGGGCACGGCGGCCTCGACGGCAGGCGCTGGGGCCTCAGCAGGGGGCTCGGCGGGCTCGGCGGCGGGTACGGCGGCGGGTACGGCCTCGGCAGCAGGCACAGCGGCCTCGGCGGCAGGCGCCTCCGGGCCCGCGCCGGGCGCCGGGGCGGGCCCGGCCTGCGGAAGGGCGGTGACGGGCCCGGGCGGGTTCGGGGACGGGGACGGTGACGGGACGACGCTGTCGGCGTGCGGGATGAGCGACTGCTGGGAGGGCGTCCGGTCGGCCGCGGGCCATCCGCCGTGCGCTCCCGCGGAGGCGTCGCCGGGCTCCCCGTTCTGCTGGGCGGGGATGGTGTGCGGGCCCTCCGGCGGCACGTCGAGGTATTCGGGTCCCGACGTCGGCGGGCCCTGTACCCGGACCGGCGGCGGCACGGGACCGCCCTGAGCGGGCCCGCGGTCGGCGAGGGAGCGGACGGACACGCCGCCGCTCGGGGTGTCCTGGACCGGCGGGCCCATGTGCAGCGGGCGGCGCGGCGGGGCGGCCGCGACCGGTGTGCCGCCCGCCACCTGCCCGGATCCGGCGCCCTCGGCGGTCTGTTCGGCTCCCGGGGCCCCACCGGACGCGGGTGTGCCCGCCGCAGCGGCCTGCGCCTGCCCCGGAAGGGCCTGCGCCCCACCGGGCACGGCGGATTCCGCGCCCTGCGACGGCCCGTCCTGGGCCGCTGGACCGGCGGTTCCTTCGGCGCCCTGCGGCTCCTGCCCGGCAACGCCCGGCGCGGACTCAGCGCCCGGCGCGGCCGCGGCGGCCTGCTGCCCCTGCGCGAAGCCTGGCCCCGCGTCTCCCGCGGCCTGGCCCGGCGCCGTCCCGGACACCACGTCACCCGGCGCGAAGCCTTCGGCCGCCACCTGGTCCGGCGCCCCGGCAACGCCCGCGCCCGGCACGGCGAATCCGGGTCCCTGCGGCGCGAAGCCCGCTTCCGCGGCACCCGGCGGCGTGAACCCCTGCTCCTGCGCGGCGAACCCGGCGGCCTCGCCGCCTCCCGGCTGGCCCGGCGCCGCGAACCCCTGCTCATGGGCCGCGCCCGGCACGGGAAGGCCGGGCGCGGATTCGGTGCCCTGCGGCATGCCGTGCGCGTAGCCCTGCGCGAAGTGCCCCTCGGGGAGCGGTGCCTGCGGCGGTTCCGGCTGGGGCGGCACGGGCTGGGGGTCGCTCCAGGTGCCCTGGGGGCCGGGCATGAGGAGCACGTCGTCCTCGTCGTCGAGCCCGGCACCGGGGACGGGGGGCTGGTCGAGGTAGCCGTAGGGGGGGTTGTCGAGGCCCGCGGCCGGCTGCGTCGCCCAGCCGTTGGCGGTGGCCTGCGGTGCGCCGAGTGCGCCGGTGTGCGGCTGGTGAGCCGCGTCGCCGACCGCGTTCTCCGGCAGCCCCTCGCCGGGGATCTGACCGGTGTCCGTCATGCGTGCCCCTCGCCCATCGGTTTCGCTCCTTCCAGCCGCTGCGCCGCGCACACCCACCCCTCACCGACTCCAACGAGCGGGTCCGGGATGCGGCACGTCACCCACGGGGACGTCGACGTGTCGACACCCCGTCAACGCACGACGACGGCACAACGATCCGTCAGCCTACCCTCACCCGCCGCGCCTGCCGCCCTGAAGTCCGCACCGCGGGACGTATCTCACACGGGGACCCGCGGCAGCGCTCCCACATGGGCAAACGCCGTGCCGGGGGGTCGCCCGCCGGCCGTGCGGGCGGGCCCGGTTCAGGGCCGGCTGCCGCACAGCAGGAAGGCTTCCGGCTCCTCCCGCCCCACCCATCCGGAGTCCGCCTCCGCGGACCGCAGCAACATGCGTTCGACGGTGTAACCGCCTTCCGCCAGCGCCCGGTCGAGGGCCGCCGCGGACTCCCGGGTGGCGGCCGCGGCGACGATCCGCTCGGGGCGGCGCGCGGCGCACGCGGCGACGACCGCGGGGTCGGCGCAGCCGATCCGCACCACGTCGGGCTCGGGCAGGTCCTCCAGCACCTGGGGAGCGGTGCCGTGCACCACCTGCATCTGGACGCCGGCACGGCGCGCGGCGGCCGTCACCCAGTCGCAGGCCTGGGCGTCGCTGTCGACGGCGATGACGGCGGCGCCGAAGCGCGCGGCCTCCAGGGCGACGGCGCCGTCCGCGGCGCCGATGTCCCACACCAGGTCGCCGGTGCGGGGGCCGAGCCGGGCCAGCTGCCAGGCGCGCACGGGCGCCGGTACGTCGCCGCCGTACTCGGCCGCCGGAAGCGCCCAGCCGCGGACCGGTCCGGGGAAGCCCGGGTCGCGGCCGGCGATCCAGCCGCCGCCGCGGGAGGTCGCGGGACGGCCGCCGGGCGCGGTGGGCGGGGCGGCGGAGCCGAGCACGGCCAGGCCCGGGGCGCCGGTGCTGCCGCCCACCACGAGCACGATGTTGGGGTCGCGCCATATGTGGTCGGCGACCTTGTCGGAGGTGAGCACGGTGACCTGTTCGCGGTCCGAGCCGAGCGCCTCGCAGATGACGAAGGTGCGGTGCACGCCGGTGAGCAGCAGGGCGAGTTCGGCGGGGCCGGCGCCGGGCGCGGTGAGCACGGCGACCTTGGGGTAGGAGCGGCAGACGTTGACGGCGCGGCGCAGGGTGCGGCTGGTGGCGACGACGACCCGGGCGTCGTCCCAGGGCATGCCGGCCCGCGCGAAGGCGCGCGCCACGGCGGAGACGCCGGGGATGACCTCGACCTCCAGGCCGTGCTCGGGGTCGCGCAGCGCGCGGACGACGCCGAAGAAGCCGGGGTCGCCGTCCGCGAGGACGACGGCGGTGCCGCGGTGCCCGGCGATGCGGCGGGCGGCGATGTCGATGCTGCCGAGGACGATGTTCTCCGCCTGCGCGGGGACGTACGGCAGGGCCAGGTGATGGCGGGTGCCGGCGACGAGCGTGGCGGCGTCCAGCGCGGCACGGGCGGCCTCGGACGGGGGTGAGCCGTCCCATCCGATCACGGTGACCCGGTCGGCCATCGTCGTCTGCCTCCAAGCCGTGGGGGTGGGTCGCGGGGTGCGGCGGAGCCCTCCTCGGCGGGGCGGAGGCGAGGCCCGGGTGAGAACCCTAACCCGGCGGCGGGTGCCGCGGGTACGTGGATACGCGCAGGTGTTCCGGCCGCTGCGCGGGCGCGCCCCGCAGGCCGTCGGGCGGCGGGGGCGGGCGCCGGAGCGGCACGTCCGCAGGGCCGCCGGCGGCGGAGTCAGCGGCGGCGGGCCGCGGAGTAGTCGGCGTAGTCGGGGTAGGGGGCGTACGCGTCGTAGCGGTCCCCGGACCCGTCCGCACCGGGCTCGCCGAGGTCGTCGAGGTCCTCCGGCAGCAGGCTCCACACCAGCAGGTCGGTGCGGGTCTCGATCCAGCGCCCGGCGGGGTCGTCGCCGGCCCGGCTGCGGACGAGGCCGGCGCCGCGCAGCACGCCCTCGCTGATGCAGCCGATCTTCTGCGCCACCTGCTGCGAGGCGCTGTTGTCGGCGGCGGTGCGCAGCTCGACCCGTTCGAAGCCCTGGTTGCGGAAGAGCCAGCGGACGACGGCGAGCACCGACTCGCCGGCGTATCCCTCGCCGCGCGCCCAGGAGGCGGTGAGGTAGCCGATCTCGGTGCCGCGGATGCGCCAGTCGGTGTTCTGCAGCTGGACGGTGCCGACGAGCCGCTGGGTGAGCAGCTCGGAGACGGCCAGCACCAGGCCCCGGCCGCTCGTCCGCTCCCCCGCCGCCCCGGTGGTGACGAACGACCGCGCGGCGGCCTCGGTGTACGGCCGCGGGGAGCCGGTCCACGCGGTCACCAGGTCGTCGTTCATCATCTCCACGAGCTCGGGGATGTCGTCCTCGTCGTACGGGCGCAGCAGCAGCCGCTCCGTACTGAGGGAGATGTCCGGAAAGGTGGCGGTCATTCACTGCTCCGTAACCAGCGCGTGGGTGGACTGCACAGCATGCAGCATCGCGGGCGGCGGCCGCCGGGCAGGGTGGGCCAGGGGTTGCCGCGGGGTGCTCAGGGCCTGAACGTCCTTTCAGAGTAGGGCGGATGGCGGTCTTCGCGGGTATCCGTGGACGTCACCCGATCCTGCTACCGTCTGCCCGCGTGACGGTGCACCACGCAGCAGGAGTCGGTTACCAGCGGGCGGCGGGGGTCTACGAGCGCTCCCGGCCGTCCTATCCGCTCGCCGCGCTCGCGGCGCTCGCGGACGCGCTGCCGCTGGAGGCGGGCCGCACGGTCGTCGATCTGGGCGCGGGCACGGGCAAGTTCACGCGGCTGCTGGCGCTGACCGGTGCCGAGGTGCTCGCCGTGGAGCCGGTGCGGGAGATGCGCAAGACGCTCGCCGGTCTGCTGCCGGGGGTCGCGGTGAACGCGGGGACGGCGGAGGCGACCGGACTGCCCGGGGGGTGCGCGGACGCGGTGGTGGCCGCGCAGTCCTGGCACTGGTTCGTGGAGGGTGAGGCGCTCGCCGAGGTGCGGCGGCTGCTGCGGCCGGGCGGCGCGCTGGCGCTGGTGTGGAACACGTACGACACGTCGGTGCCGTGGGTGCGGGACTTCCAGGACATCTACTTCCGGCTCGCGCCCCGCGACCTGCCGAGCCCGCCGCTCACCGCCGTCCCGGTCGACGACCACCGGCCGGCGTACGGCTGGCGGCGGGCGTTCGAGGCACCGGGGTCGGGCTGGGGCGAGATCCACGAGCGGCACTGGCCCAACCCGCACTCCACGACCGTCGCGGACGTCGTGGAGCGCATGATGTCGTCCAGCCACATCGCGGTGCTGGACGCGGACGCGCAGGCCCGGGTGCGCGCGGAGGTGGAGGCGGTGCTCGGGGCGCACGACGCGACCCGGGTCAGCGGCGCGATCGAGATGCCGTACACCACGGACGTGTACTGGGTGCGCCCCGCCTGACCGTCGCCGGCCGGGCGGGGCGGGGGGCTCAGGCGGCCGGGGTGCCGAACGCGGGGATGACCGCGCCCTTGAAGGTGTCCTTGATGTACTGCTCGACCTGCGGCGAGTGCAGCAGCTTGACGAGGGTGACCACCCGCGGGTCGTTCTCCTGCCCCTTCTTGACGACCAGGATGTTGGCGTACGGGTTGCCGGTCGCCTTCTCCGTGACCAGGGCGTCCTTGACGGGGTTCAGACCGCCCTCGATGGCGTAGTTGCCGTTGATGACGCCCGCGTCGACGTCGCCGAGCGAGCGCGGCAGCTGGGCCGCCTCCAGCTCCTTGAAGTGCAGGTGCTTCGGGTTGCCGGTGACGTCCGCGGGGGTCGCGGTCTGCTCGGTGCCCTCGCGCAGCGTGACAAGGCCGTTGGCGGCGAGCAGGCCGAGCGCGCGGGCCTCGTTGGTGGTGTCGTTGGGCACCTCGACGGTCGCGCCGTCCTTGAGCTCGGACAGCGAGCCGACCTTGTGGGAGTACAGGCCCAGCGGTTCGAGCTCGACGTCGGCGACGGACACCAGGTGGGTGCCGTTCTTCTTGTTGAAGTCGTCGAGGTAGGGCCTGTGCTGGAAGAAGTTCGCGTCGACCTGGCCCTGCTCGGTGGCGGTGTTGGGCAGGACGTAGTCGGAGAACTCCTTGACCTGGAGGTCGAGTCCGGCGCTCTTGGCGAGGTGGTCGCGGACGTAGTCCAGGATCTGCGCGTGCGGGGTGGGGCTGGCCGCGACGACGAGCGGCGCGGAGGCGTCCCCGGCGGCCTTGCCGTCGGCGGAGCCGCCGGCCTTGGAACCGGAGTCGGAGCCGCACGCGGACAGGCCGAGCGCGAGGGCGCCCACGGCAGCGGCGGCAGCGGTGATCTGGAGGGTCTTACGCACGAAAAGTGCCTCTTTCCTGTGTTCTGTGGTGCCTGTTCTCAGGGTTCCGCCCGCCCCGCGCGGGTGCTGCGGGGCGGCCGGACGTCAGGGGGCGGAGGGCGCGGGGTCCGCGGGGCGCGCCTTCAGCAGCCGCAGCCGGGGCGCGGCCGCGGAGCGCCCGCGGCGGGCGACGGCGCGGGCGGCGAGGTCGCCGGCCAGCTGCACGAGGGTCACGAGCACGACGAGGACGGCGACGATGACCCACATGAAGCCGGTCTCGAAGCGCTGGTAGCCGTAGCGCAGCGCGAGGTCGCCGAGCCCGCCGCCGCCGACCACGCCGGCCATGGCCGAGTAGCCGACGAGCGCGATCACGGTGGTCGTGGCGCCCGCCACGAGCGAGGGCAGCGCCTCGGGCAGCAGTACCTTGCGCACCACCGTCCAGGTGCTGCCGCCCATCGACCGGACGGCCTCCACCAGCCCGCGGTCGACCTCGCGCAGCGAGGTCTCGACGAGCCGGGCGAAGAAGGGGACGGCGCCGACGGACAGCGGGACGACCGCGGCCTGCCAGCCGATGGTGGTGCCGACGACCGCGCGGGTGAAGGACATCAGCGCGATCATCAGGATGACGAACGGCAGTGAGCGGCCGAGGTTGACGACCGCGCCGAGCACCTTGTTGACCACCGAGCCGGCGGCGCTGCGCAGCAGCCCGTCGCGGTCGGTGAGGACGAGCAGCACGCCGATCGGCAGCCCGGCGGCGACCGTGACCGCGGTGGACCAGCCGACCATCCGCAGGGTGTCCCACAGCGCCTGGGTGATCAGCGGGTGCATCTGCGACCAGGTCACTTGGCCACCGCCGGGACCGCGGACGGCGCGGACGGCGCGACGTCGACCTGGAGGCCCTGCTCGCGCAGGAAGCCGATGGGCACGACGTTGTCCTCGAAGCGGCCGGGCAGCTCGATGCGCATCCGGCCGATCTGCCGCCCGTCGTAGGTCTCCATCGCGGCGCCGAGGATCGACACGTCGACGTTGTAGGTGCGGGCCAGCTGGGAGATCACCGGGCGGCTCGCGCTGTCGCCGTGGAAGGTGAGGTCCACCACGGTGCGGTCCGGGCCGGAGGCCACGCCGCCGAGCGGGAACAGCTCGCCGGCCAGCTCGGAGCCGGGTGTGGCCAGCAGTTCCGCGACGGTGCCGGATTCCACCACTCGTCCGCCTTTCATGAGGGCCGCCGAGTCGCACACGGCCTTGACGACGTCCATCTCGTGCGTGATGAGCAGCACGGTCAGGCCGAGCTGCCGGTTGAGGTCGCGCAACAGCTCCAGGACGGAGCGGGTGGTCTCCGGGTCGAGCGCCGAGGTGGCCTCGTCGGAGAGCAGCACCTTGGGGCGGCCGGCCAGCGCGCGGGCGATGCCGACGCGCTGCTTCTGGCCGCCGGACAGCTGCGCGGGGTAGGCGCGCGCCTTGTCGCCGAGGCCGACGAGGTCGAGCAGCTCGCGGGAGCGGGCCGCGCGCTCGCGGCGGGTGACGCCCTGGATCTCCAGCGGCAGCTCGACGTTGTCCTGGACGGTGCGCGAGGAGAGCAGGTTGAAGTGCTGGAAGACCATGCCGATGCCGGCCCGGGCGGCGCGCAGGGCCGCGGGGGCCCGGTCGGAGCGGCCGGCCAGCGCGGTCAGGTCGCGCCCGGCGACCTCGACCGTGCCCGAGGTGGGGCGCTCCAGCAGGTTGACGCAGCGGATCAGGGTGCTCTTGCCGGCGCCGCTGCGGCCGACGACGCCGAAGACCTCGCCTTCGCGCACCGCCAGGTCGACGCCGTCGAGTGCGGTGACCTCGCGGTCGCGCGAGCGGTAGACCTTGCGCAGGTCGGTGGTGGTGATCACAGGGGTGGTCCATCTGGTCGGGCGCGCGGCGGACGGACCACCGCGCAGGGGGTGTGCTGTCGGGGCGTGGCGCACGGGGCGGCACCCCGTCCCGGGCGCGGCACGGCGCTGCACCGGGACGGGGGTGTGACGCGGGCGGCGGGCGCCGGGGGCGACCGCTCAGGGCCTCAGGTCAGGCACACATTCGACACATTCGACACATACGACGAACACCGGGCGTGGTCGCCTCGGTCGCGCGGCTGCGGCGGTTCGTCGTGGTCATGGACCCCAGTAAACCAGACATCCCGCCCGGTTCCGAAATCCGGGCGGGATGTCCACTATCCGGACGGTCGCCGGGTGCCGGGCGGAACGGGCGGGCGCCGGGAGCCGGCCGGCGGGGCGGGGGGTGGGCGAACGGGCGGGCGCGCCGCCGTAATACAGTCGGCGCATGCTCGACGCGGTCACCATCACGGTCTCGGTCATGGCGCTGCTGCTCGCGGCGTGGTGCGCCTGGTCCGCGTACCGCGACGAGCCGACCAACGACCGGCATTTCGCCGGCATGGCCGTGGTGACGCTCGCCACGCTCGTGCAGCTGGTGATCTCGCTGGTGCAGCTCGGCCACGGCGACCGCCCCGAGCAGGGGGTGCCGGTCTTCGTCGGCTACCTCGTCGGCGCGGTCTGCACCGTCCCGGCCGCGGCCTTCATGTCGCTGGCCGAGCGCAGCCGCTGGGGCACCGCGGTCGTCGCGGCCGGCGGGGTGATCCTGGCCGTGCTGGAGCTGCGGCTGTACGACATCTGGGGAGCCGGTCATGGCTGAGCACACCACCACCACGGACGGCACGCAGGCCGGGCCGGAGGCGGAGAAGGACGCGGCGCCGCCCGCGGGCGGGCGGCTCGGGCAGGGCCCCGGCCGGCTGCTGCTGTGGTTCTACGGTGTCTTCACGGTGGCGGCGCTCTCCCGCTCGCTCGTGCAGATCTCGACCAAGTTCCACGAGGCGCCGCTGGCGTACGTGCTGTCGCTCGCGGCCGGCGTCGTCTACGCGGTCATCACCGTCGCGCTGTGGCGGGGCGGCGACCAGGCCCGCAGGGTCGCGCTGGTGTCGTGTTCCGCCGAGCTGGCCGGCGTCGTCGCGGTCGGCATCCTCACCGTGACGGACTCCTCGGCCTTCCCCGACCAGACCGTGTGGTCGGACTTCGGCGCCGGCTACGTCTTCCTGCCGCTGCTGCTGCCCGTCATGGGCCTGCTGTGGCTGCGCCGTTCGGCACGCGAGGCGCGCGAGGCGTCCGCCGCGGCCTGAGGCCCGCCGGGCGCGGGCCGCACGTTTCCACGGACCGGGCGCGGCGGCGGCGTCGGCGCCGCGCCCGGGACCGTGCGGGTCAGGCGGAGGCGGCGAAGGGCGCCTGCTCCGCGGGCTTTTCGAGGGTCACCATGCTCAGCCGCCGGTTGACCGGGCGGGCGGCGCCCACCTGGGAGTAGCCGAGCTTGCGGTACATCCGCAGGTTGACCTCGCTGCGGTGGCCGGTGGAGAGCTGGTAGACCTTGGCCTCCCGCTCGGCCGCGAGGCGGTCCTCCAGGGCGGCCAGCAGCCGCCCGCCGAGGCCGTGCCGCTGGAGCCGCGGGTGGACGATGAGCTTGCCGATCACGGCCGTCCCGTCCCCGTCGACGGTTCCCCGCACGGAACCGACGACCTCGGGGCCGAGGCGCGCCACCAGGACGCAGCCCCCGGCCAGTTCGGCCCGCAGCTCGTCCAGGGTCTGGGTCAGGGGTTCGATGGTGTAGTCGCCGTAGATCTCGGCTTCGCTCTGGTAGCAGAGGTACTGGAGTTTCAGGATCTTCTCGGCGTCGCTTTCCTCCGCCGTAGAGATGGTCACGCTCATGCCCATGCGCGCAGGCCTCCCCTTCGAATCCGTCCGGGCAGTTTGAGGGTGAGGTGTGCGCCCGGGACGTTGTGCCTGAACGGGGTCGGCGCGATCGGCGCCGCCTCCGTGGCGCTGATGATCGCACAAAGATCCCTGCCGGTCAGTGACTTGCCACTGCCCGTTCCAGGCGCGTCCGGGCGTGCAAAGGGTGCCCACTGCCGCCGACTGTTTACCGTGCACTACCCCTTTGGACCGGGGATCGAACCCTCGATTTCAGGACGGATCGCAGGCATCCCAGGCAACGCGAGCGCAGCGGCCCCACGCTCCCCTGTGAGATTCCCAACTCCCGGGAGATTTCCCGGTATGTGGGATCGGTGCCGGAGAGCAGCGCGGCCAGCAGCCGCGGGCAGTCGCCCGGCAGCGCCGGTACCGCCGCCAGGACCGCGCGCAGCGCGACCGCGGTCTCGGCCCGGTCCTCGACGCCGTGCCGCCCGTGCCCGGCGCGCGGCGGCGGCCCGGCCGCCCGGTCGGCGTACGGGTCCTCGCGGGCGGTGCGCGCCTCGGCCGCGAGCGCCGCGGTGCGCACCTGCGCGGCGACCCACGCGGCGGGCTCGGCGGGCGCGTGCCGGGCCTCCAGCAGCCGCAGCCACACGTCCTGTTCGAGGTCGTCCGCCTCGGTGGCGCCGCCCAGCGCCCAGGCGGCGGCCTCCGCGGCCAGCAGCGGGCGGTATCCGGCCGGCAGGCCCGGGGCGGCGGCGGGCGGCGGGCCCGCGGGAGGGGCCGCGGGGTGCGCTTCGGGAGTCATGCCCCGTGCATATCCGCTCGGCCGTGCCGGGCGCCGCGGACGGGCACCCGGCACGGCCGGGCTTCACCTCATGGAGTGGCCCGCGGTACGGGCCGGGAGGACAGGTAGTCCTCACGGGCGAGCACCGCGGTGTCGGCGTTGTCGGTGAACAGTCCGTCGATGCCGGTCGCGAACCAGGTCCTGAAGGCGGCGATCGGGTCGCCGTACGCGTTCGGGTCGGTGCCCACCCGGAAGTCCGCGGGCAGGAACTGGTTCTCGTTGCGCGCGGTGAAGGGGTGCAGCACCAGGCCCGCGCGGTGCGCGTCGCGCACCACGGTGGTGGGCTGCTGGAGCCGGCCGTCGGCGTCCCGCGGGATGACGACGTCGGTGGTCGGGCCGATGCCCTGCGCGAAGCCGGCGATCCACTCCAGGCCCGCGGGCGTGACGAGATCGGCCACCGTGCGCGTGTCGCCGGCCACGACGAAGTCCCAGGGACGCGAGGCCGGTCCGTTCAGCAGGAAGATCTTCGCCGCCTGCGCGCCCAGCCGCCCCAGCCGCTGGAGGCTCTGCGCCTCGAAGGACTGGAGGAACTGCGGGGCGTCCGCGCGGTGCCGGCCGTACTGCCTCAGCTGCGCGACGAGCCGCTCCTCCAGCGGCAGGCCGATGCCGCGGAAGTAGGTGGGGTGCTTGGTCTCGGTGTGCAGCCACACCGGCCTGCCGCGCCTGCGGCCCTCCTTCTCGGCCCACTCCAGGACCTCGGCGAAGGTGGGGACGTCCCAGCGTCCGTTGTAGACGGTGTTGTGCGGCCGCACCGCGGGCAGCCGCTCGACCGCGCGCAGCCGCTTGAGTTCGGCGAGCGTGAAGTCCTCGGTGAACCATCCGGTGGTGGGGGTGCCGTCGATGGTCCTGGTGGTCCGGCGGTCCGCGAACTCCTTGTGGTCGGCGACGTCGGTGGTGCCGCCGATCTCGGGTTCGTGGCGGCACACCAGGTGCCCGTCGCGGGTGGGGACGACGTCCTGCTCGACGACGTCCGCGCCGATCGCGAGCGCGTACTCGTACGATCCGAAGGTGTGCTCGGGCCGGTATCCCGCGCTGCCGCGGTGGCCCACGATCACCGGCACCGGCAGTTCCGGGGCGCCGTGCCCCCTGTCCCCGCCCCGCGCGGGGCCGGGCCGGGCCGCGGCCGGGGTCGCCGTGCCGATCACCGCGCCGCCGGCGCCGAGCGCCGCGGCGGACAGCAGGGCGCGCCTGCCGGGTCCCGTGGTGTGCTGGTCATCCGTCATGCGGGCATCGTGCCGCGAGCACCTTGCGTACGGCCCACGGCATGCCGAACGCATCCGTAACGGGGACCGACGCCGGATGCCGTTCGCGTGAACCCGACGTGCGGCCGGCCCGGTGGCGCAAGTATCGTCCTGGTGTACATACGGACCGGTAAGGTCCGGCCGGCCCGACGGTGCGAAGCGGAGGAACGCGGTGTCCCGCAGTGTGCTCAAGGTGATTCTCGGACTGGTCATGCGGGTCCTCTACCGCCCGGTCGTCGAGGGCGCGCAGGACATCCCGGGCGACGGGCCGGTGATCCTGGCGGGCAACCACGTGACCTTCGTCGACTCGATCTTCCTGTCGCTGGCGGTCAAGCGGCAGGTGTACTTCATCGGCAAGGACGAGTACGTCACCGGCAAGGGCCTCAAGGGCCGGCTGATGGCGTGGTTCTTCACCACGTGCGGCATGATCCCCGTCGACCGGGACGGCGGGCACGGCGGCGTCGCCGCGCTCATGACCGGCCGCCGGGTGCTGGAGGAGGGCCGGATCTTCGGCATCTACCCCGAGGGCACCCGCTCCCCCGACGGCCGCCTCTACCGCGGCCGTACCGGTGTCGCCCGGCTCGCGCTCATGACCGGCGCGCCGGTCGTGCCGTTCGCGATGATCGGCACCGACAAGGTGCAGCCCGGCGGCTCCGGGATGCTGCGCATCGCCCCGGTCACCATCCGCTTCGGCCGTCCGCTGGACTTCGCCCGCTACGACGGCATGGACCGCGACCGCTACGTGCTGCGGGCCGTGACCGACGAGGTGATGAGCGAGGTCATGCGCCTCGGCGGCCAGGAGTACGTGGACATGTACGCCACCAAGGCGAAGGCCGCCTGAGCCGGGCGGCGCCGGACGCACCGGGCACGGCGCACGCCGCGCACGACGACGAAGCCGGGCGGTCCCCCGCGGGGGACCGCCCGGCTTCGCGTGCCGCGGGCTACTGCTTGGCCCGCGCCCACGCGTACTGGCCGGCCAGATCGGCCTTGACCTCGGCGAGCTGCACGGCGACCGCGCTGGGGGCGGTGCCGCCGCGGGCGCTGCGGGAGGCGAGCGCCCCCCGGACGTCGAGCACCTCGCGGACCTCGGGCTCCAGGTGCGGGGAGATCTTCGCGAACTGCTCGTCCGTCAGCTCGTGCAGCTCGATGCCCTCGGCCTCGCACGTCTTGACGCACTCGCCCGCGACCTCGTGCGCGACCCGGAAGGGCACGCCCTGCCGTACCAGCCACTCGGCGATGTCGGTGGCGAGCGAGAAGCCGGCGGGGGCCAGCTCGGCCATCCGGTCGGTGTGCACCGTCAGCGTGGCCATCATCCCGGTGAAGGCCGGGAGCAGCACCTCCAACTGGTCGACGGAGTCGAAGACCGGCTCCTTGTCCTCCTGGAGGTCGCGGTTGTAGGCCAGCGGCAGCGCCTTGAGGGTGGCCATCAGGCCCGTCAGGTTGCCGATCAGCCGTCCGGACTTGCCGCGCGCCAGCTCGGCGATGTCCGGGTTCTTCTTCTGCGGCATGATCGACGAGCCGGTCGAGAAGGCGTCGTGCAGCGTCACGAAGGAGAATTCCTTGGTGTTCCACAGGATCACCTCCTCGGCGATCCGGGAGAGGTCCACGCCGATCATGGCGGTGACGAAGGCGAACTCCGCGGCGAAGTCGCGCGCGGCGGTGCCGTCGATGGAGTTGCCCGCCGAGCCGCCCTCGAAGCCCAGGTCGCGGGCGACCGCCTCGGGGTCCAGGCCGAGGGAGGAGCCGGCGAGCGCGCCCGCGCCGTACGGCGAGACGGCGGTGCGCTCGTCCCACTGGCGCAGCCGCTCGGCGTCCCGGGAGAGGGCCTGGGCGTGCGCGAGCACGTGGTGGGCGAAGAGCACCGGCTGGGCGTGCTGCAGGTGGGTGCGGCCCGGCATGACGGCGTCGGGGTGCGCCTCGGCCAGGCCCACCAGCGCGTCCTGGAGGTCGGCGAGCAGGCCGCCGATGGTCCGGGCGTGGTCGCGCAGGTACATCCGGAAGAGGGTGGCGATCTGGTCGTTGCGGGACCGGCCGGCCCGCAGCTTGCCGCCCAGGTCGGGCCCGACGCGCTCCATCAGGCCGCGCTCCAGCGCGGTGTGCACGTCCTCGTCGGCGACGGTGGCGGTGAAGTCGCCCGCGGCGACGTCGCCCTCCAGCCGGTCGAGCCCGGCGATCATGCGGTCCAGCTCGTCCGCGCTGAGCAGCTCGGCCCGGTAGAGGACCCGGGCGTGCGCGCGCGAGCCCGCGATGTCGTACGGCGCGAGCCGCATGTCGAAGTGGACGGAGGCCGACAGCCTCTCCAGCGCGGCGGACGGTCCGTCGGCGAACCGCCCTCCCCACAGCTTGCCGCCCTGCTGTTCGGCGCTCACAGTGCCAGCTCCCTCTCGACGGTGCATACGCTCGTTGGTATAAGTATGCACTGCACCGTATGAATAGTCAAAAATGGCGGGCCGGGACCCGCGCCGGCTCAGACCTCGCCCTGCGCCAGGCGCAGCAGGTGGTCGGCGAGCTTCTGGCCGCCGCCGGGGTCCCGGCTGATGAGGACGACCGTGTCGTCACCCGCGATGGTGCCGAGGATGTCGTAGACCTCGGCGGTGTCGATGGCCGACGCGAGGAACTGCGCGGCGCCCGGCGGGGTCCGCACCACCACCAGGTTCGCCGACGCCTCCGCGGAGATGAGCAGCTCGCCGGCCAGCCGGCGCATCCGCTCCTCCTTCACCGACTCGCCGAGCGGCGCCTGCGGCGTGCGGAAGCCGCCCTCGGACGGGACGGCGTAGATCAGCTCCCCGTCGTTGGTGCGGATCTTGACCGCGCCCAGCTCGTCCAGGTCGCGGCTGAGCGTCGCCTGGGTGACGCTCAGCCCGTCGTCGGCGAGCAGCTTGGCGAGCTGGCTCTGGGACCGCACCGGCTGCCGGCCCAGGATGTCCACGATCCTGCGGTGCCGGGCCGTGCGGGTCTGCGGCACCGAATGGCTGCCGCCGTGCTGCTGCGCCTCGCTCATCGTCGGGTCATTCTCCGTCCGTCGCTACTTGCTCTGCCGGCCCGCCGCGTGCGCCCGGTCCAGGATGCCGGGCAGCGCCTCGAGCAGCGCGTCCGTCTCGGCGTCGCCGACGATCAGCGGCGGCGCGAGCCGGACCGCCCCCGGCACGGCGGCGTTGACCAGGAAACCGGCGTCCTGAGCCGCCTGCTGGATCTGGGCGGACAGGGGTTCGGTGAGCACGATACCGATCAGCAGACCCGCACCGCGCACATGATCGACCAGCGGGTGCCCGAGTCCCGCGATCCCCTCGCGCAGCTTCTCGCCCTGCCGCTTGACGTTGTCCAGCAGCGCGTCCGCCTCGATGGTGTCCAGCACCGCGAGCGCCGCCGCGCAGGAGACCGGGTTGCCACCGAAGGTGGAGCCGTGCGCGCCCGGCGTGAAGAGCTCGGCCGCGGGCCCGAAGGCCAGGACCGCGCCGATCGGCAGCCCGGCGCCCAGGCCCTTGGCGAGCGTCACCACGTCCGGCTGCACTCCCTGGGCCAGGCACTCGGCCCAGTGGCCGGTCCGGCCGATGCCGGTCTGCACCTCGTCCAGCACGAACAGCGTGCCGGTCGCGGCGGTGATCTCCCGGATCTCCCGCAGATAGCCGGCGGGAGGCATGACGACGCCGTTCTCGCCCTGGATCGGCTCGACGATCACCAGCGCCGTGTCCGTGTCCACCACGGCGCGCAGCGCCTCGGCGTCGCCGAACGGGACGTGCACGACGTCGCCGGGCAGCGGCTCGAAGGCCTGCCGCTTCTTCGGCTGGCCGGTCAGCGCGAGCGAGCCGATGGTGCGGCCGTGGAAGGCGCCCTCGGTGGCGACCATCTTCCGGCGGCCGGTGAGCCGGCCCAGCTTGAAGGCCGCCTCGTTGGCCTCGGCGCCCGAGTTGCCGAAGTAGACCCGGCCCGGCCGGCCGAAGAGGCCCAGCAGCCGCTCGGCGAGGGCGACCGCGGGCTCGGCGACGAAGATGTTGGAGACGTGGCCGAGTTCGCCGATCTGCCGGGTGACCGCCTCGACGACCGCGGGGTGCGCGGTGCCGAGCGAGTTGACGGCGATGCCGCCGAGGAAGTCCAGGTAGACCTTGCCGTCGGCGTCCCACAGCCGGGCGCCCCGGCCGCCGGCCAGCGGCAGCCGGGGGGTGCCGTAGTTGTCCATGAGCGCGCCCTGCCAGCGGGCGGTGAGCGCCTCGTTCGCGGTCGTCCCCCCGGTGGCGGCTGTGTCGGTGGCGGTCACCGTGCTCCCCCTTCTGGTGCTGCGGTCGTCTGCTCGGGTACGTATTCGGTGGCGCGCAGGGCGGGCGCCGGCGGCTCGTCGGGGACGACCATGGTGCCGATGCCCTCGTCGGTGAAGATCTCCAGCAGGATCGAGTGCTGGACCCGTCCGTCGATGACGCGGGCGGTGTGGACGCCGTTGCGCACGGCGTGCAGGCAGCCCTGCATCTTCGGGACCATGCCGCTGGACAGGTCCGGCAGCAGCTTCTCCAGCTCGCTCGCGGTGAGCCGGCTGATGACCTCGTCGCTGTTCGGCCAGTCCTCGTAGAGGCCCTCGACATCGGTGAGGACCATCAGCGTCTCGGCGCCCAGCGCGGCGGCGAGCGCGGCGGCGGCGGTGTCGGCGTTGACGTTGTAGACGTGGCCGTCGTCGGCGGAGCGGGCGATCGAGGAGACCACCGGGATACGGCCGTCGGCCAGCAGGGCGTCGATCGCGCCGGTGTCGATCGCGGTGATCTCGCCGACCCGGCCGATGTCGACCGCGTCGCCGTCGATCACCGGCTGGTGCTTGACCGCGGTGATGGTGTGGGCGTCCTCGCCGGTCAGTCCGACCGCGAGCGGGCCGTGCTGGTTGAGCAGCCCGACCAGCTCGCGCTGCACCTGCCCGGCCAGCACCATCCGGACCACGTCCATCGCCTCGGGGGTGGTGACCCTCAGGCCCGCGCGGAATTCGCTGACCAGGCCGTGCCGGTCGAGCGCCGCGCTGATCTGCGGGCCCCCGCCGTGCACGACGACGGGCTTGAGGCCGGCCTGCCGCAGGAAGACCACGTCCTGCGCGAAGGCGGCCTTCAGCTCCTCGTCGACCATGGCGTTGCCGCCGAACTTGATCACCACCACACGGCCGTTGTGCCGGGTCAGCCAGGGCAGCGCCTCGATCAGGACCTCGGCCTTGGGGAGGGCGGCGTGCTTGCGGGTGCTGCGTGTCGTCGTCATGAGCTGTAGGCGCTGTTCTCGTGGACGTAGTCGGCGGTCAGGTCGTTGGTCCAGATCGCGGCGGAGGCGTCGCCTGCGGCGAGGTCGGCGGTGATGACGACCTCCCGGAAGCGCATGTCGACCAGCGAGCGGTCCTCGCCGACCTGGCCCTTGCGGCACACCCACACGCCGTTGATGGCGACGTTCAGCTCGTCCGGGTCGAAGGTGGCGGAGGTGGTGCCGATCGCGGACAGCACCCGGCCCCAGTTGGGGTCCTCACCGTGGATGGCGCACTTGAGCAGGTTGCTGCGGGCGATGGTGCGGCCGACGTCGACCGCCTCGTCCTCGGTCGCGGCGTTCACGACGTCGATCCGGATGTCCTTGCTCGCGCCCTCGGCGTCGCCGATCAGCTGCCGGGCCAGGTCCGCGCACACCGTCCGTACCGCCTCGGCGAATTCGGGCAGGTCCGGGGTGACGCCGGACGCGGCGGACGACAGCAGCAGCACGGTGTCGTTGGTGGACATGCAGCCGTCGGAGTCGGCCCGGTCGAAGGTGACCCGGGTGGCCTCGCGCAGCGCCTCGTCCAGCGCGGGGGCGTCCACGACGGCGTCGGTGGTGAGCACCACCAGCATCGTGGCCAGGCCCGGGGCGAGCATGCCCGCACCCTTGGCCATGCCGCCGACCGTCCACCCGGCGGGGCTGGCCGCCACCGCGGTCTTGTGCACGGTGTCGGTGGTCTTGATGGCGACGGCCGCCTTCTCGCCGCCGTGTTCGGACAGCTCCGCGGCCGCCCGCTCCACGCCGGGCAGCAGCTTGTCCATCGGGAGCAGCAGGCCGATGAGCCCGGTGGAGGCCACCGCGATCTCGCCGGCGCTGTGCCCCAGCACCTCGGCCGCCTTCTCGGCGGTGGCGTGCGTGTCCTGGAAGCCCTTCGGGCCCGTGCAGGCGTTGGCGCCGCCGGAGTTGAGGACGACGGCGGTGACCGCGCCGCCCTTGAGCACCTGCTCCGACCACAGCACCGGCGCGGCCTTCACACGGTTGGAGGTGAAGACGCCCGCCGCGGCGCGGCCCGGCCCGTCGTTCACCACCAGGGCGAGGTCCGGGTTGCCGTTCTCCTTGATCCCGGCGGCGATGCCCGCCGCCCGGAATCCCTTCGCAGCGGTCACACTCATCTTTTTCCCCTGTTCTTCCCCGGGGCCACCGCACCGGCGGCGCCCCCGTCTCCGCCCGCTCGGCACACCTGCGCGGGTCTCGTCGCTGTCCGCGGGCCGCAGGCCTCGCGTCCGTCGCTCACGGAGCGACTCCGATCGTGGTGAGGCCGGTCGTCTCGGGCAGCCCGAGGGCGATGTTCATGCTCTGCACGGCGCCGCCCGCGGTGCCCTTGGTCAGGTTGTCGATGGCGCTGATCGCGATGATCCGGTGCGCCGCCTCGTCGAGGGCCACCTGGAGCTGGACGGCGTTGGAGCCGTACACGGAGGCGGTCGCGGGCCACTGCCCCTCGGGCAGCAGGTGCACGAACGGCTCGTCGCCGTAGGCCTTCTCGTACGCGGCGCGCACGTCGGCCGCGGTGACGCCGGGGACGGCCCTGGCACTGCAGGTGGCGAGGATGCCGCGGGGCATCGGGGCGAGCGTCGGTGTGAAGGACACCCCGACCCGGGTGCCGGCCGCCGCACTGAGGTTCTGGATCATCTCCGGGGTGTGCCGGTGGCCGCCGCCGACGCCGTAGGGGCTCATCGAGCCCATCACCTCGGAGCCCAGCAGATGCGGCTTGGCGGCCTTGCCCGCGCCCGACGTGCCGGACGCGGCCACGACCACGGCCTCCGGCTCGGCGAGCGCGGCGGCGTACGCCGGGACGAGCGCGAGCGACACCGCCGTCGGGTAGCAGCCCGGCACCGCGATCCGCCGGGTCCCGGCGAGCGCGGCCCGCGCCCCCGGCAGCTCGGGCAGCCCGTAGGGCCACGTCCCGGCGTGCGGGGAGCCGTAGAAGCGCTCCCAGTCGGCGGCGTCCTGCAGCCGGAAGTCGGCGCCCATGTCGACGACGAGGACGTCCTCCCCCAGCTGCTCGGCCACGGCGGCGGACTGCCCGTGCGGCAGCGCGAGGAAGACCACGTCGTGCCCGGCGAGCACCTCCGCGGAGGTCGCCTCCAGCACCCGGTCCGCGAGCGGCAGCAGGTGCGGCTGGAGCCCGCCGAGCCGCTGCCCGGCGTTGGAATTCCCGGTCAGCGCCCCGATCTCGACCTCAGGGTGCCCGACAAGCAGCCGCAGCACCTCACCACCTGCGTACCCGCTCGCTCCGGCAACCGCCGCGCGCAATGCCATCGGACCCTCCTCGTCGATGGCATGACTATACGGGCAGCCGCACTTTTATGCAAAGATCTTCGCGGCCGGCCCCCGCGCGCGACCCCTTCCGGGAGCGCCGGGCCGGCGGAAGCCGCCGTTCCCTGTACGCGGTCGGTAACAGATGACGGGCACGCGTGAGTTGTGTCGGAGGCATATCGCATACTCGGCTTGCCGGGGAGATACCAGAGTCGAGAGCACCGCGTACTGCGTACCACGGGGGACAGTCATGCCAGCACCTGCCCGCAGAAACCGCACGATGTCCCGCGTACTCGCGGGTGCGGCGGTGGCCGCGGTGCTCACCGCGGCGGGATGCCGGTCGAGCGGGGCGGAGGTGAGGGACGCCGCGGGGGCGCCGGACGGGTCCGGCACCGCGGCGTCGGCGCGGCCGTCCGGTACGGACCCGGCGACCCCCACCGCGCCCGGCGGGCGCACGGACGGCGGCGAGAGGGTGCGCCCCTGCGGTCCGGACGACCTGACGTCCTCCGCGACCGGGGTGGACGGCCAGGGCCACGACCTGCGGCACCTGCTCCTGGTCCTCACCAACACCGGTGACAGGGTCTGCGCCGTCTACGGCTACCCCCAGGTGCGGCTGGGCGCCTACTCCAAGTCGCCGGTCGGGGTGATCGAGGACAGCGACCCCGTGGACCCCGCCGTCCTCTCCCCCGGTGAGGACGTCTACGCCGCCCTCCTCGTCAACGGCAACCGGACGGACACCTACGAGACGAAGGGCATCACACTGCGCCTCCAGGGCGCCGAGCCCGGCAGCACCGTGGGCGGCCCGATCTCCGTCAACCTCCCCGAGGTGGCCGCCTTCGACGACGGCGCCCTCGTCACCTACTGGACGACCGCCCAGGGCTACGCGCTCGACTTCGTCACGTCCCGCTGAGGCCCGGCCCCGGCCGGGTCACCGGCGGGTCGCGCGCAGGACGACGAACTTCGGGTCGGAGGACATCACGTCGCAGTTGCCGAACAGGCGGCGCAGCCGGGTGTGGTGGCCCAGGTGGCGGTTGGCGACGACCCACAGCTCGCCGCCGGGCCGCAGCGCCGCGCGGGCGGTGGCGAACATCCGGCGGGCGGTGGCGTCGGTGGTGGCGCGGTGGGAGTGGAAGGGCGGGTTGTTCAGGACGAGGTCGGCGCTGCCCGCGGGCACCCCCGAGGCCACGTCGGCGACGACGAACTCCGCGCGGGTGGCCGGGTCGGCGCTGGCGCGGAAGGTCTCCTCCGCGGAGGCGACCGCCTGGTGGGACTCGTCGGTGAACAGCACCTCGGACTCCGGGTTGGCGACCGCCGCCGCGGTGCCGAGCACCCCGTTGCCGCAGCCGAGGTCGACGACCCGGTCAGGACCCGTGCGGTGCGGGAGGTGGGCGAGCAGCAGGCGGGTGCCGACGTCGAGGCGGTCGGCGCAGAAGACGCCGGCGTGGTTGGTGACCGTACGGCCGGACATCGGGCCGATGCCGTCCGGCAGGGCGTAGCGCAGCGGCCAGGGGCTGGGGGTCCGCGGCAGGGCGGGATCGGGCGTGCAGTGGACGAGCCGGGCCTTGCGGACGGCGAGCGAGGTACGCGTCGGGCCGAGGATCCGCTCGAAGAGCGCGAGCGTCGAGGTGTGGATCTCGGTGACCATGCCCGCGCCGGCCACGACCGTGCCCGCGTGCACGGATGGCGCGAGCGCGTGCAGCTGGTCCTCCAGCAGGCCCAGGCTCCTGGGCACGCGCACCAGCAGCAGGTCGATCCGGGCGGGCGGCGCCTGGCGGGTGGTGAGCAGCCGCACCCGCTCCCCGGTACCGGCCCGCCGCAGGTTCGCGCGGGTGGCCTGCTGGCCGAGGAAGGAGTCGGAGATCTGCACCAGGTCGTCCGCGCCGGGCGCGGACGCGAGCGCGGTGGCCAGCGCGCCCCAGCGGTCGCCGAGCAGCACGGTGGTGGTGCCGGCGCCGCGGGCGGGGCCTTCCTCCGCGAGGTGCCGCAGCAGGTAGTCGTCGGCGGCGTCCCAGGCCCGCAGCTGGTCGCGGGGGTCCGCGGGGTGGCGCGTCAGGTCGAGGTCGCCCCACGGGGTGCTGAATCGGTGCATGATCCCCCCAGCGTAGGGCCTGCGGCCGCGGTCGCGGAGCCGTCCGCCCGGCCGCCGGTGAGGCGGGCGCGGGTGTCGGCCACCGCGGCGAGGTACGGGGCCGCGAGTCCCGGCTCCTCCTCGGCGATCCGCTGCCAGATCGGGGCGGCCTCCTCGGCGGACGCGCGCGCCCGCGCCGGCTCCGTTCCCGCCAGCAGCCGGGCCGTGGCGTGCGCGTGGAGGGCGAGCGCCAGGTGCTCGCGCTCGGCGGCGGCGTGGCGGCCGGCGAGCGCCCGGCACAGGGCGACCGCCCGATCGGTGGCCGCGAGGGCGCCGGCGTGGCAGCCGGCCCCGGACAGCCGCAGGCCGTGCTCGGCGAGGGCCACCGCGAGGACGGACTGCTGCTCCGCGGGATCCGCCCCGGCCGGCTCCTCGCACACGGCGACGGCCTCGGCGCACACACCCAGGGCCTCGCCGGCCGTGCCCGGGTCGAGGGCGAGCAGCCGCCCCAGGCCGATGAGGGTCCAGGCGAGCAGCAGGCCGGCCGGGCCGCGGGCGAGGGCGACGGCCTCGCGGGCCAGGCCGAGCCCCTCGCCGAGGCGCTCCCGCTCCCCGAGATGGGTGCCCAGCAGGGAGCGGGACAGGCTCCGCAGGGCGTCGTGCGCGGGCTCCGGCGGGAGGGCCGCGGACAGCCGGACGGCCCGGCGCAGCACCTCCTCGGCGTCCGCGCGTCCCACGCCGTGCAGCAGGCCGCCGAGCACGCACAGGCACTCGGCGAGCAGCGGCCGCCGCGCGTCGTCGCCCGCCGGGCCCTCCAGCAGCCGTACGGCCTCCTCGGCGGCCGGCAGGGCGTCCAGGCGCAGGCCCGCCCGCAGCAGGCACGTCGTCCGCAGGGCCAGGCTGAGGGCGAGGTCGCCGGCCGCGCCCGCCGGGTCCCCGGCGGCGAGGAGGCGGTGCGCGGCCGCCGCCTTCGCCAGGGCGTCGGCCCCGTCCTCCGGGCGCCCGGCCCCGGCGAGCAGCTGCCCGAGGACGAGCAGGCCTTCCGCGTACTCCCGCACGTGCTCCGGCTCGCCCGAGCGCGCGGCCACCCGCCCGCGGACGGCCACCGCCTCGTGGTAGGCCTCCAGCGCCTCCGCCGGGCGACCGGCCTGCGAGAGCAGCGCCCAGTAGGCGGACAGAGCCACCGCGTGGCGCGGCTCGTGCAGCCCGGGGTCCTGCCGGGCGAGGTCGCGGTAGAGCCGCACGGCCTCAGCGACCCGGGGCACGGCCTCCTGCGTCCGCCCCGCGGTGTGCAGGCAGCTCGTCAGGTTGAGCAGTGCCGCGGCCAGCGCGGGGCGGGCGCGCTTTGCCGTCGCCGGGTCCGCCTCCAGCGCGCGCTGGAGGCCGACCGCCTCCTCCGCCGCGGCCAGCGCCTCCTCCTCGCGGCCGGCCCGCAGCAGGAACAGGCACCAGTTGGTGAGGGCGGACGCCAGCTCGTGGTCCGCGCTGCCCGGGCGGCGCTCGGCGAGCTCGCGGTACAGGCGCACGCACTCCTCGGCGGTGGACAGCGCCTCGCCCGGCTCGCCGGCCTCCTGGAGCCGGCCGGCCAGCGTGAGCAGGCTCATGGCCAGGTCGGCGGTGAAGGCGCCCGGCTCCGCCTCCGCCAGCGCGGCGTACCGGTCGGCCGACTCGCGCGCCGCCGCGGCCGCCTCGGCCACGCGGCCGGCGTCGGAGAGCTGGTTGGCGTAGGTGTTGAGGGTGTTGGCCAGCTCGTGCCCGTACGCGGCCGGTTCGCCCGCGGCCAGCTCCCGCAGGAGGTCCACCGCCTCGGCCGCGTAGGGCACGCTCTCGTCCGCGTGGCCGGTGCCGCCCAGGTCGATCGCGAGGCTGTTGAGGCTGCGGGCGAGGTCGGCGAGGGAGGAGCCGGAGCGGCCGGCGGCCAGCCGGCGGCGGATCGCGAGGGCCTCCCTGGCGGCCTCCAGCGCCTCCCGCGGCCGCCCGGCCAGGCCCAGGCAGTCCGACAGCGTCGCCACTGCGCGGGCCAGGCCCAGCAGATGGGCGTCGGGGCGCTCGTCGGCCAGTTCCCGGAAGCGGCGCACCGCGTCCTCGGCCGCCGCCAGCGCCCCGTCGAAGCGTCCGCACTCCTTCCGCCAGACGGCCTGGTTGTTGAGGGCCGCCGCGAGGCCGGCCCGGGCGGTCTCGCCGTGCGCCCCGGCCAGCGGGCGCCGGATGCGGACCTCCTCGTCCACCGCGTCGAGGGCCGCCTCGGGCCGGCCGCTGTTCCCCTCGGCGAGGGCCAGGGCGCCGGGGCCGTGGGCCACGTACGTCCAGGAGTCGTCCGTCTCCGGGCGCCCGGCGGCGAGTTCGCGGTAGAGGCGCACGGACTCGCGGGCGGGTGCGAGGGCCTCGTCCCGCCGTCCCGCACGGGCGGCCGTGACCGACAGGTTGTGCAGGACGGCGGCGAGCTCCGGCCGGTACGCCGCCGGATCGTCCGCCGCGAGCCGCTCGTAGATGCCCCGTGCCTCGTGCGCGACCGCGTACGCAGGCCCCACCTCCCCCGCGTCGCCGAGGCGGCCGGTGAGGCGGCGCAGCATCAGGGCGAGGTCGGGCAGGACCGCCGGGTCGGCCGCGGCCCTGCGGCGGAGCATCTCCGCGAGCCGCCCGGTCACGCCCGCGGCGAGCGGGCCGAGCGTATGCGTCGCCCTCGGCAGGTGGTCGGCCAGCCGCAGCAGCTCGTCGTAGGTGGCACCGGGCGCCTCGGCGATGCGGTGCAGGGCCGCCACCAGCGGCGCCGGCCGCTCCGCCTGGGTGGCGACGTCGACTGCGGGCCGCTCCAGCACGTCGCCGCGGCGGACGCACAGCTCGGTGAGCGGGCCGTCGAGCGTGCCGCGGAAAGCGGGGTGGGCGGCCGCGCGCGTGTAGACCGTCAGCAGCCGGGCCGCCTGCGCACCCGTCACACCCTCCGCGGTGTCCCGGGCACCGCCCAGCAGGTCGTCGGCGAGCCGGCCGTTGCTCCTCAGCCGCCGGGCCACGAAGAACTCGGCGAGCCGGTCCGGGAGCAGGGCGCCCCACGCGCCGCCGTCGCGCGGTGGGTAGAGGGCGGCGATCCACTCGGTGAGCGCCCGGTGCTGCTCCGGGCCCAGCGGGCGGAGCGCGGAGATCCGTCCCAGCAGCCGCTGTCCCTGGAAGGGGTCGTCGGCGCCGCACAGGAAGGCCGCGGCGAGCGCGTCCTCCCGGCTCGACTCGCGCCCCGCCAGCCCGTACTGCCGCGCGGCCGCCTCCCAGTACTTGGACTCGTGGTCCAGCAGCCGCCCCTCCACCGGCCCGGACGCGCCGGGCCGGCTCCCGGGTGCCAGGGCGGCGTCCAGGAGGTCCGCCAGGGCGGTCATGTGCAGCGTGAGAGCCGTGTCCGTGCCGGGCGCGGCGGGTCGGCCACCGCGGGCGGCGGCCAGCTGCCGCGCGAGCCTCCCCCACTTTCGGTACCGGTGCCCGCGTACCCGCGGCAGCGCCCGGGCCAGGCCGTCCACGGCCGCCTCGTACGCCCCGGCGCGGCCACCGGGCTCCGGTACGAGCGGGGGGAGCGGGGTCAGCGGCATGCCGTCGAGCAGATCCCGGGTGTCGCTGCTCTCCCGCCGGGCGGCCCGCCACCAGTCGTCGTCCGCGGTCCTGGCGAGCAGCAGGACCCGTACGGGGACGGCGTCGCGGCGGCGGACCAGCGCCTTCAGCAGCGCGGTCAGCTGGCCCACGCGCGTCTCGGCGTAGTCGACGACCACGAGCAGCGGCACGGCCGTGTCGCCGAGCGCCGCCAGGTCGTCGGCGGTGGCGTCGGCGCCCGGCCACACGACCGCCGAACCGCCGCGCTCCAGCCGGTCCGTGAGCTCCAGGGCGAGCCGGGTCTTGCCCTGGCCACCGGGGCCGTGCAGCAGGCGCACCCCGAGGCCGGGCTCGGCGCACCAGCGCAGCAGGTCCGCGAGCAGCTCCCCGCGGCCCTGGAAGGGCACCACCGTGTGCTCGGCCTCCAGCAGCGCGGCCGGGGACGCGAGCGGCCGCGGGCCGCCGCGGCCCCCGGCCCGGTGCGTCGTCAGCCGCTGCCACTCCGCCGGTTCCGGCACGGTCCCCAGCCCGTGCTCCGCGACGATCCGGAGGAATTCCGGGTCCTTCAGCAGCACGTAGGCGGGCACCACCTCCAGCCGGGTGTACGTGAGCGCGCCGAAGTCCTGGGCGACGACCCCGGTGAGCAGGTCTCCGCAGAAGACGGACGCGCCCGACAGCCCGGCCAGCGGCGAGACCAGGCGCCCCCGGCTGTCGACCCGGGCCTCGACGCGCTCGTCCAGGCGCATCAGGTGCCGGTTGTTGGCCGAGCGGTCCGTCCGGTTGACCGTCCCGTCATGCCGCAGGAGGTCGGGGGCCCCGTGCTCCGTCTGCACGAACCACGGCAGTCCGGTGGTGGCGCAGGCGGTGCCGGAGCGGTGGGTGACCAGCCGTCCCCACCGCACCGGCGGCACCGGCCACGGCGGCCGCGCCCCGGCCGCGCCGACACCGAGGAGGGCCGCGTCGTCCCGCTCGTGGGGGGTGCCGCGCCACAGCACCGTGGCCGGATACTGCCCGGCCTTCCCGCGGGCACTCCGGACACGGGAGACGGCGACCGCCGCGCCCCGCTCCGGCACCACGTGCGCGGACGTCAGCACCAGGCCCGGGGCGATCAGATAGCCCGACCCCCGGCGCCCGGTGTGCCCTCCCGTGGCCACGTACACGTCCATGACCAGATCGCTGTCCACCGCGTCCCGCTCCCCCCGGAGCCCCGGCCCCGTCCCGGCCGCCCGGCGCGTCAGTCGTCGATACGGCCGGGGAACCCGTCCGGCACGGAGAACGCGTCGCGCCCGCCGCTGATGGGCAGCGGCCGCCCGTCACGCCCCTGCGGCTGAAGCGTCAGACGGACACGGTGCGTACGTGTCCGTCCGGTGCCCGCCTCCGCGTCGCCCGACACCACCCACGCCCTGAACCCCGCCCGCGCCCGGGCGTCGGCGCGCAGCTCCACGGTGAACTCCAGCTCGATCGGACCCACCTGGAAGGCGATGTCCTGCCCGGCCCCGCGCGCGACCGCCCTGGTCAGCTCGTCGCGCAACTCGGCCACCGCGTCGGCCAGTTCGATCTCCACGCCTGCTCCCCCCACGACGACCCGTCCACGGTACAAGCGGGCGGGCCCCCGTGCGCGCGGTCACGGCGAATCCGCGCACATCACCCGCGCCGCCGGATCCGTCACGTGCGGCCGGGCGTCCTGACACGGCAGGAGTAGTGGTCGGCGACGACCCGGCTCATCGCGCCCAGCGGGTCGGACGCGACCTGCGTGGCGGAGAAGAAGACGTTGCCGCGCACCTCGGGGTGATCCGCGTCGAAGGCCAGGTGCCGGGACAGCTCCGCCGGATCCTGCCACGCCGCCGGCTGGCCGGCCACGCCCACCTTGTACAGGGCCTCGCCGACGTAGAGCCGGACCGGGGTCCCGCGCACGACCTCCGACCACCACGGGACGAGGACGGCGTAGTCGGCCGCCGCGAAACCGATGTTCCAGTACACCTGCGGCACGATGTAGTCGATCCAGCCGCGCCGCACCCACCCGCGGGTGTCGGCGTGCAGGTCGTCGTACGTCTGCACACCCGCCGTCGTCGCCGAGCCGAGCGGGTCGTTCGCCGCGTTGCGCCACACGCCGAAGGGGCTGATGCCGAACTGCGTGCCGGGGCGGATCGCCTTGATACGGGCTGCGGTCTCCAGGACCAGCAGATCGGTGTTGTGCCGGCGCCACGCGTCGCGCTCCGGGAAGCCGGCGCCGTACGCGGCATAGGCGGCGTCGTCGTCGAAGACCTGGCCGGCGACCGGGTAGGGGTAGAAGTAGTCGTCCCAGTGGACCGCGTCCACCGGGTAGCGGCGGACCGCGTCGAGCATCGCGTCCTGCACAAAGCGGCGGACCTCGGGCAGGCCGGGGTTGTAGTAGAGCTTGCCGCCGTACGGCACCGTCCACTGCGGGTTGAGCCGCGCGGGATGGGTCGGGGCGAGCCGGCCCGGGTCGTCGCTGTTCGCTACCCGGTACGGGTTGAACCAGGCGTGCAGCTCCAGCCCGCGGCGGTGCGCCTCGCGGACGGCCGTGCCCAGCGGGTCCCACCCGGGGTCGCGGCCCTGGGTGCCCGTCAGATACTGCGACCAGGGCTCGTACGGGGAGGGCCAGAACGCGTCGGCGGTCGGGCGGACCTGGAACATCACGGCGTTCAGCCGGCGCTCCACGGCCAGGTCGAGGAGGTCGAGCAGTTCCTGCCGCTGCTGGGCGGGCGCGAGGCCCGGGGCGGAGGGCCAGTCCGTGTTCGCGACCGTCGCGATCCACATCCCCCGCAACTCCCTGCGCGGGGTGCGGTGGTGCGGGCCTTCCGCGCCGTGGGGCGATGCGGTGGTCGGCGCTGGGGCGCCGGGGGGCGGGGGGCTGGCCGCCGGGCCGCTCGCCGCGGTGCCGCTCGCCGCGGTGGCTGAGCCCGGCACGATCGCCGCGGCTGCGGCGCCGGCCGCTCCGGCGGTGAGCGATCTCCGTGAGAGCGTTCCCATTCTGCCTCCTGACGCCGGATCATGGTCGGGCCCGGGCCCCGTCCATCCCTGCCCGCTTCTCCTTGCGCCGAACCCCGCTTTGAGCTGCGGCTCCCCGTGGCCGGGTGCCTTGCGGGGTGCCGCTCGGGGTGGCGGTTCGCCCTTCGCCCGGTGGGGGCTGGGCGCGCCGTGCCTCGCGGCACTGAGGGGGTGCCACTTGCGGTGGGCGGTTCGCCGTTCGCCCGGTGGGGGCTGGGGGCGCGGTTCCCCGCGGCACTGAGGCGCCGTGCCTCGCGGCACTGAGGGGGTGCCGCTTGCCGTGGCGGTTCGCCGTTCCGCCGGTGGTGGGTTGCTCGCGCAGTTCCCCGCGCCCCTGGGTTGCCCGGCGGGGCATCGCGCTGTCTGTGCGGGGGTGGGGTCGGGTGCCACTCCGGGGGTACCTCCTCGGAATGCGCGTCTGGCCTCTCCCCAGGTCGTTGGGCGGTGGGGTGCGCATTCCTGCGGGGGCACCCCCGGATCGTCCCCCTCCCGGGCCGGTGTGGCGGCTGCCTGCCGGTGGGGGTGAAGTCTCTGCGGGGACTGCGGTTCGCCCCCGACGGCGGCGCACCCCCACGAGAAGGCCGTCAGCCGACATCTGTCCCGCACGGGTGGTGGGGGTGGGAACACCCCGCGCCGCCAGGCGCGGGAAACCCACACTGCGGGTCAGCCGCCCACGCACCCCAGGCGGCCACCGCCCGAAGCGGCGCCGCCGGGCTCGGGCACCGCCCGCCGTCGCACCGCCCGCCGTCGCGCCGCCAGGCGCGTCCCCCGCGGCCGGCAAGCCGCCCACGCACCCCGGGCGGGCACCGCCCGAGCGCCGCGCCGCCAGGCGCGGGCGCCCTGCGGCGGGCAAGGTGCAAGCCCCACCGCAAGCGGGCGCCGCCAGGCGCGGGGGGCCTGGGAGGGGTGGGGATCGCTCAAATGGGGGAACGGGCCGCGTGATGCGGGCGTGGCGGGGGGTGGAGGGGTCAGAATCGGGGCGACGTCCCAGAGCCGCAAGGGGGAGCCGGCTGGATGAGCCAGAAGCGAACCTCGCGCGGCCTGGCCCGCGCGCACTGGGCCCTGCTCCCCGCAGGGTGGACCGCGGCGATGGGCTTGCTCGCCTGGCAGCTGCCGGACGGCTCCGACGTGCTCCCGGCCCTGGCCGCGGCCCCCGCGCTGACGGCTGCCGCGGGGGCGCGGCGGCTCGCGGTGCTGGGCAGCGGCGGTCTCGCGCTCGCCGCCGTGGGCGCGGACATCGCGACGGAACAGGTGACGGGACCGGGTCCGGCCGCGGGGACCGCCGGCGCGGTGCTGACGGTGCTGGCCGCCGGGATGTGGACGGCGGGGCGCCGCTCCGCGCTGGGCGCGGAACTGGACCGGGCCCGTGAGATCGCGGCGGCGGCCCAGCAGGTGCTGCTGCCGGCGCTGCCGCGCCGTCTCGGGGATGTGACGGTCACCGGCGAGTACGTGTCGGCGAGCCTCGACGCCCGGATCGGCGGTGACTTCTACGAGGCCGTCGCCACTCCCTTCGGCGTGCGCGCCCTGATCGGCGACGCGCGCGGGCACGGTCTGCCGGCGATCGGCCTCGCGTCGGCCCTGCTGGGCTGTTTCCGGGAGGCGGCGCACCAGGAGCCGGATCCGGCGGGGGTGGTGCGGCGGCTGGACGGGGCTCTGCGCCGCCACCTGCTGGAGCGGGTCACCGCGCAGGCGGGGCCCGGCGAGGTGCCGGACGCGGCGGAGGAGTTCGCGACGCTCCAGCTGGTGCAGATCGACGGCGACGGCACGCTGCTGGTGGTCAACTGCGGCCACCCCGCCCCGTACGTCCTCGGTCCGCGTACCGGGCCGCTGCCGCTGGGCGATCCGCTGCCGCCGCTGGGGCTGTTCGACGCGCCGCGCGCGCAGGTGCCGGTGAGTACGGGGCGGCTGGCGCCCGGCGAGGGGCTGCTGCTGCACACCGACGGGGTGACGGACACCCGGGACGCCGCCGGGCGGTACTTCCCGCTGCCGGACACCCTCAACGCGATGGCCGCGCGCCGGGTGCGCGGCACGGAGGTCGCCGAGCTGCTGCGGGACGCGGTGGTCCGGCACGCCGGGGGCCGCTGCGCGGACGACGTCGCCGTCCTGGTGCTGCTGCGGGACGGCTCCACGCGGCCGGCGGTGCCGCGCGGTACGGCGCTGTCGGCCTCGTAGCCGGGGGGCTACCGCGGCCGGCGGTGGTAGCCGGGCGCGGTGCCCCTCGCGAGGTTGCCGCGGTAGACGCCGTGCCGCAGCTCCGCCGCGTAACCGTCGTATTCGGGCATGCCCGCCGCCCGGGCCGCGGCGAGTTCCGCCTCGACGTCGTAGGGGACGCGGACGAACTGGAGCGAGAAGGGCGCGTCGTCGACGGAGTCCGGGACGCCTTCGACGACGACGTAGACGGGCGTGGGGTCGCCGAGGCTGTTGCCGACGCTGCCGGTGTTGAAGAGGGTGCGCCGCTCCCGGTCGACCTCGTAGTACGCGTCGTGGGTGTCGCCGTAGCCGACCACGGTGGGCGGCGGGCCGTCCCCGGTCGCGGGGGTGTTGGCGAACATGCCGCGGAACTCCGCCTCGTCGTGGTCGAACCTGACCCGGCGGTGCACCGAGGTGGCGGAGGCGTGGAAGAGCCGGATCCGGCGGCCGCTGACCAGCAGGTCGTGGCTGAAGGGCAGGCCGCGCAGCCACTCCCCCTGGCCGGGCGAGAGCTGGCCGAGCCACCAGCGCAGGGCGTCGTCGTCCTCCTGACGGTCCGGGTCGGGCAGGAAGTCGTCCCAGTTGCCGAGGATGTTGACGGCGCAGCGCTCGCGGCAGAGGTCGACGACCTCCCGGCCGCGGGGCCCCTTGCCCACGTAGTCGCCGAGGTTGAGGATCCGGGTGACACCGCGGGCGTCGATGTCGTCGAGGACCGCTTCCAGCGCTGTCAGGTTGCCGTGGACGTCCGATATCAGTGCGATACGTTCGAGGTCGTGGCGCATGGGGGCATCCTCGCACTCCCCTCGGACAGTCCGGGGGCCTTCACCCGCCCGGCGGCCCCGTGCTGCCGTGCCGGTGCGGCCGGGGCACGCTGGGCGAGGGGGTGCCGTCGTCCGAAGGAGTACGGGCGTGACCGAGCAGCCCGCCGGCGGGGCCGCGTCCGGGCCGGAACCGCCGTCCCGTCCGCAGGCCCGGACGGAGAAGGGCCCGCCGCCCGGTCCGCCGACCGTGATCGTCGACGGCCTGCACGTCGTCTATCGCGTCTACGGCGCCGACGCCGGCCGCGGCAGCGCCACGGCCGCGCTGCGCCGTATCGTGCTGCGCCGCGGCTCACCCGCCGTGCAGACGGTGCACGCCGTCCGGGGGGTGAGCTTCACCGCCTACCGCGGTGAGGCGATCGGCATCATCGGCTCCAACGGCTCGGGCAAGTCCACGCTGCTCAAGGCCATCGCCGGGCTCCTCCCGGCGGAGCGCGGCAAGGTCTACACCGACGGCCAGCCGTCGCTGCTCGGCGTCAACGCGGCCCTCATGAGCGATCTGACCGGCGAGAAGAACGTCATCCTCGGCGGCCTGGCGATGGGCATGAGCCCGGAGGAGGTCCGCGCCCGCTACCGGGAGATCGTCGACTTCTCCGGCATCAACGACAAGGACGACTTCATCTCGCTGCCGATGCGCACCTACTCCTCCGGCATGTCCGCCAGGCTGCGCTTCTCCATCGCCGCGGCCAAGCAGCACGACGTCCTGATGATCGACGAGGCGCTCGCCACCGGTGACCGGCAGTTCCAGCTGCGCTCCGAGCGGCGCATCCGCGAACTGCGCAAGGAGGCCGGCACGGTCTTCCTGGTCAGCCACAGCAACGCGGCCATCCGTGACATCTGCACCCGCACCCTGTGGATCGAGAAGGGCGAGCTGCTCATGGACGGCCCGACCGAGGCGGTCGTCAGCGCCTACGAGTCCCGCACGGACGGCACGTCCCCGGGCTGACGCGGCCCGCGGCGGTCAGCCGTACGGGTAGAAGCCCGCGCCGGACTTCCGTCCCAGCCGCCCCGCGTCGACCATCCGCTGGAGCAGCGGCGGGGCGGCGTACAGCGGCTCCTTGTACTCGGAGTACATCGAGTCGGCGATCGCGGCGACGGTGTCGAGGCCGATGAGGTCGGACAGCCGCAGCGGGCCCATCGGGTGGGCGCAGCCCATCTCCATGCCGTTGTCGATGTCCTCGCGGGTCGCGATGCCCGACTCGTACATCCGGATGGCCGACAGCAGGTACGGCACCAGCAGCGCGTTCACCACGAAGCCGGAGCGGTCCTGGGCGCGGATGGCGTGCTTGCCGAGGACGGTGGTGACGAGGTCCTCCGCCCGCTTGAGGGTGTCGCTGCCGGTGGTGAGGGCCGGGATCAGCTCGACGAGGGCCTGGACGGGCGCGGGGTTGAAGAAGTGGATGCCGAGCACGCGGTCCGGGCGGGACGTCGCCACCGCGAGGCGGACCAGCGGGATCGACGAGGTGTTGGACGCCAGGATCGCGTCCTCGCGCTGCACCACCTGGTCGAGCACCGTGAAGATGTCGGTCTTGACCCGCTCGTCCTCCACCACGGCCTCGATCACCAGGTCGCGGTCGGCGAACTCGCCGAGGTCGGTGGTGAAGCTGAGCCGCCCGAGCGCCTCGTCCCGCTGCTCCGCGGTGATCTTGCCGCGTTCGGCCGCCTTGCCGAGGGAGCCGGTGAGCCGGGCCCGGCCCAGCTCCAGGGCCTCGCCCGTGGTCTCCGCGATCCGGACGTCCAGCCCGGCCTTCGCGCACACCTCGGCGATGCCGGACCCCATCTGGCCCGCGCCGACCACTCCGACGCGCTCGATGTCTCCCACTCGCCCAGCCCTCCGTGCAGCTCCGTCGCCTACCGCACAGACGTTACCCGGGCCGGTGCCCGGAGCCGCGGGTGGGACCGGCGTGCTGCCCCGGTCCCACCCGCGGCCCCCGGCCGCCGGGCCCGCGCGCCGGCAGTCGCGCGGGCCCGGCGGGCTCGTTCAGGCCTTGGTGCAGGCCTTGCCGTTGAGCGTGAAGGAGCCCGGTACCGCGGGGGCGCCGGGTGCCACGCCCGTGAAGCCGACCACGGCGTTGCCGCCGGCCGGGATCGACGTGCCCCAGCTGGGGGCGGTCACCGTCACGGCCGCGCCGCTCTGGGTGTAGTCGCCGCCCCACAGCGACGAGATCGTCTCGCCGGCCGTGAACGACCAGCCGAGCTTCCACGGGGCGACGGCCGTGCTGCCGGTGTTGGTCACCGTGACCGACGCCTGGAAGCCGCCGGGCCACTGGTTGGTGACCGCGTAGGCCACCGTGCACGAGCCGGCGGGTGCGCTGGTCGGCGGAGTGGTCGGAGGTGTGGTGGGCGGAGTCGTCGGAGGTGTCGTCGGCGGCGTGGTGGGCGGGGTGGTCGTCGTGGGCGGGGTCGTGACGCCCGAGGTGTCCGACGTGTCGCCGTAGATGATCCCGCGCCCGTTGGTCGCGATGTAGACGCGCCCGTAGACGCGCGGGTCGCCGGTGATCGCGGTGTTGGTCACGCCCCACTGGTGCTTGTCGTCGTTGATCCGCACCCAGTTCGCGCCGGCGTCGGTGGAGCGGAAGATGCCGCGCACCCCGCCGATCTTCGCGCTGGTGTAGAGCGCCTGGTAGGAGGCGCCGGGCGCGGCCTTGCCGAAGCCGATCGTGTCGGCCTCCTGCACGTTCGACAGCTTGGTGAAGGACGCCCCGGAGTTCGTCGAGTGCCACAGGCCGTAGGTGCTGCCGCTGCCCCCGACGACCCAGACGTCGCCCTCGGTGCCGGGCAGCGCCTTGAGGTGGGCGCTCTCGGTCGGCAGTCCGGTGGCGGCGGTCGCGGAGAAGGTCGCGCCGCCGTCCGTGCTGACGTAGAACTTGCCGCCGGACACCCCGTAGAACTTCTTCGGGTTCACCCGGTCGGAGCCGATCGCGGCTCCCGTCGGCAGTCCGGTGACGGCCTGCCAGGAGTTGCCGAAGCCGGTGGTGTGCTGCACGCCGACGCCGGAGCTCCACACGAAGCCGCTGCCGTCCGCCGCCGCCGCGATCGTGCCGCCGGTGGCACCGGAGGGGTCGGTGCCGGCGAACCAGTTGGCGCCGTTGTCGGTGGAGAAGGCGACGTGCGCGCCGGTGTCGGCGTTGCCGACGCGGGCGATGATGTTGGCGTTGGTGCCGGCGTAGTCCAGGCTCGTCGTCGTGGTCCAGTTCGGCTGCGTGAACATCATCGCCGGGACGGTGTCGAGGCTGGTGTGCCGGAAACCGCCCAGGTCACCGAGCGCGCTGATCAGCGGGGCGCCGGTGGGCGGGCTGATGAGGTCCTGGACCGAGGTCTCCTCCAGGCCCTTGGCGTTGGGCTTGACGGTGAACTTGGTGCCGGTGTCCCAGTTGGTGAGGTTGTCGGTGCCGTAGATCGTCGCGCCCGTGCCGTACCACATGCGGTTGGAGTTGAACGGGTCGATCTCCAGCGACTCCGTCATCCACCCGAGCTTGGGCGCCTCCTCCGGCGGCGCGGGGTTGCCGCCCCAGCTCAGCCACGGCGAGGACGAGATGTCCATCGTGTAGCGGTCGGCGCGGGTCGGGTAGCTGGGGGTGTCCCAGGCCCGGGTCCAGGTGGCGCCGTTGTCGGTGGAGCGGAATATCTGGGTGTCCGCCCACCAGGAGCTGTAGCCGGTGACCATCAGGGTGCCCGGGTGCTGCCGGTCCACGCTGAGGCCGCTGTAGCCGAAGTACGTGTCCGTGTCCGACATCGGACTGACGTTCGTCCAGGTGCCGGTGGCCGTCGCGTACCGCCACACCTGGCCCTTGGAGCCGTCGTACGGGCCGCCGGTGTCGCTGGTGGCGAGGTAGAGGTAGCCGTTGACGCTGTCCAGGACGCCCTTGTGCGCGATGTAGCCGGTGGGCTGCCCGGCGAGCCGGGACCAGGTGGCGCCGCCGTCGGTGGAGCGGTAGACGGTGTTGGCCTTGTCGGCCACGCCCACGTAGATGGTCTGCGTGGTGCTGCCCTTGGTGCCGGTGCGCGGGTCGAAGGTCACCCACACGTCGCCCTGGTTGTCGCTCTGGTAGCCGGTGCTGTCCGACGGGTCGGCCACGTAGGTGCCCGCGTTGGGGAAGGACGCGACCTTCGCCCACGTCACGCCGGAGTCCGTGCTGCGCCACAGGCCGTTGCCGCTGGGGGCGGCGAAGTACAGGACGCTGTCCTTGTTGGGGTCGATGGCCAGCCGCTCGCCCATGCCGCGGCCGGGCATGTTGCCGCCGAGCTTGAACGGCAGCGCCGTCGACTGCCACGTCGCCCCGCGGTCCGACGAGCGCAGGATCGCGCCGTTGTTGGGGTCCCAGGAGTTGGTGTACATCCCGACCGCCGCGTACACCTTGTCCGGCGCGAGCGCGTCGGTGGCGAGGCTGACCACACCGTTGCGGTTCCAGTCCGTCCAGCCGACCGAGTCCAGCAGGGGGATCCAGGACTTGGTCGACTCGTTCCACCGGTACGCGCCGCCGATGTCGGTACGGGCGTAGGCGAGGTTCTTCTCCGACTGGTTGAAGACGATGCCCGGCACAAAGCCGCCGCCCTCGATCTGGGCGTTCTTCCAGGTGTACGTGTCGGACACCGCGGCGGGCGCCGCTGCCGCGGCCGGTGAGCCGGTGGCGGCGACCGTCGCCGCCGCGACGGACACGGCACCGCCGATCAGGGAGAAGGCCGCGACGAGCGCGGCGAGGGGTCTGCGAAGCATGGGACGTCCTTGAGTGTGGGGGGCTGGACGACTCGGGGCAGCGCGATGCGTGGGAGCGCTCCCACGAGAGGTCCGATGATAGCGCTCGCATCCCCCGGGGAGAACCCCTCGGGAGCCACCCCCCGGGCCCCTCGGGGGCCGCCCCGCGCGGCGGTCGCGGAGCCCGCACGGCGGGCCGCCGGGGGCTGCCGACCCGGCCGTGGCGGACCGCGGCCGCCGCCCGTGGCCGGGCACGCGGGTGCCCGTGCCCTCCGGGCGGGTGCCACGCGACCCGACAAGCCCACCACCGCCCGGAAGGGGTTGCGCGCGCGGTTCCCCGCGCCCCCGCGCCCAACGGGCCGCACCGGTCAGCCGTCGCGGGACCGCCCCGTCACCGCGGCCGGGTGCGCGGGTAGGTGCCGCCTGACGCGCAACCAGCGGGCGCGGCCCGCCGTGCCCGCGAGCTGCGCGCAGGCGTCATGCCGGACCGGGCTAAGACCGCCGGAGACGATCTCGTCACGCGAAGGGGAGCCGGGGCCTCCGCCGGCACGTCGCTCCTGGGACGGCGACGGCGGACCGGCGGGCCCACCTCGCGCACCGCGGCCAGGGCAGGTGCTCCGGAACCGCCGCCGCGGGACAGGGGGCCGTGGCGGACTGCGGCCGCCGCCCCGTTGCGGAGGAGCATCCGTGCTGTTCAGCCCGCGGCGGAACGGCGGCCCGACCGGACCCGGCGACCACTACTGTCCCGTCGCATGACGACAACAACGCGCACGGTCGAGTACCCGGCGGACGGTCTGACGATGGTCGGGCACCTCGCGCTCCCGGCCGGAGCCGATCGCCGGCCCGCGGTGCTGCTCGGGCCGGAGGGCATGGGGCTCAGCGACGTCGAGCGCCGCCGGGCCGATGCTCTCGCCGAGCTGGGCTACGTGGCGCTGGCCTTCGACCTCCACGGCGGGCGCTATCTGGGTGACCCCGAGGAGATGCTGGCCCGTTGCCTGCCGCTGCTCGCCGACCCCGACCGGATGCGGGGCATCGGCCGTGCCGCGCTCGACGTGCTGCGCGCCGAGCCGCGGACGGATCCCGACCGGATCGCCGCCGTCGGCTACGGCACCGGGGGCGCCGTCGCGCTGGAACTCGGGCGTGACGGCGTCGACCTGCGCGCCATCGGGACGGTCAACGCGCTCACCACGGGCCGGCCGGGCGAAGCGGCGCGCATTCGCTGCCCGGTGTGGGCCGGGGTCGGGTCGGAGGACCCGATCATGCCGCCCGCGCAGCGGGACGCGTTCACAGCCGAGATGCAGGCCGCGGGCGTCGACTGGCGCCTCACGGTCTACGGCGGCGCCTTGCACGCCTTCCACCACCCGCCGGTCGACCACCCCGCGGTCCCCGGCGTCGGCTACCACCCACGGCACGCGCAGCGAGCCTGGCACGACGTCGTCGGCCTGCTCGCCGAGTGCCTGACCGAAACGGAGTGAGCCGGCCGGCAACCGCGCTCCCGGGCCGCGGACCAGGCCCGCGGACCGCCGCCGGTGCCGGTGGTCTCACCCCTTGCCGCGACCGGCGGCCGGTCCCGAAGGCGCGCCGGGTCGGTGCGCGGGCCCCGGTCTCCGCGCAGGCCGATGACGAGGTCGGCGTCGGGGGCCGGTTCGGCGTGCGGGTGGCCGAAGCCGATGACGCACGGCGTGGTCGGCGCCTGGGCGCCGAGGGCCCCAGGAGGGCCGGACAGCGCCGCGCCCCGCCGGCGTCGTGCCGGTACCGAAGGGGTGTGGCGCCGGGTGCGGCCGGACCGGGCATCACCGCTTCGCCGATCGACGGGCGGCCCCGCCCCGGGGAGCGAGGGCCGCACGCGTTCGGCGGTGGCCGGCCCACCGCCGCCCGCGGACCGGATCGGCCGCTGTCAGCGGCGCGATCCGGTCCCGCGTCGCATCCGTGATCCCTCGTCGGACGGACGCGCCGGGCCGGCGCGCCACGCTCAGAGAGACGCGCCCTAGGGCGTGTCCGCAAAGTCCCGCCTGGCACACGGCGCCTGGCACGCACGCTCGCCACGTTGTCGGGCTCGTCCGAGCAGGCCCACTACGAGGACGACCCTCCGCCTTGCGATCGCACGCACCAGACACCGTCTGCCCCGCCCTCCGGGCGGACGACGGGACTTTGCGGACACGCCCTAGGCCCCGCGCAGGGTCGCGCGGGTGCGGCTCGCCGCCGAGGCGACGGCGGCGTCGCGCGCGGCGGAGGCCTCCTCCGCCGTGAGCGTGCGGTCGGGCGCGCGGAAGCGCAGCGCGTAGGCGAGGGACTTGCGTCCCTCCCCGATCTGCGACCCGGTGAAGATGTCGAACAGCCGCACCGATTCGAGCAGGTCGCCCGCCCCGGCGCGCAGTGCCGCCTCCACCTCCGCCGCCGGGACGTCCGCGTCGACGACGAGCGCGACGTCCTGCGTGGCCACGGGGAAGGTCGACACGTGCGGCCCGGTGGCCGCCTCGCCGCCCGCCGCGACGACGAGGTCGAGGTCGATCTCCATCGCGCACGTCCGCTCGGGCACCCCGAAGGCCTTGGTCACCCGCGGGTGCAGTTCGCCCGCGTGGCCGACGGTCCGGCCGCCGGCGAGCAGCACCGCGCACCGTCCGGGGTGGAAGGGCGCGTACTGCCCCGCCCGTACGGTGAGCTGGACGCCCGCCTCGCGGGCGACGGTGCGGGCGGCCTCGATCGCGTCGGCCCAGGTGGCGGGCTGGGCCCCGCCCCACCAGCCGGCCTGCTCGCGGGCCCCGGCGAGCACGGCGCCGACGCGGCGCGGCTGGTCGGGCAGCGCGGCGACGAGCGCGGCGATCTCCTCGTCGGTGGGCCGCCGGTCGGCGGGCAGCCGCGGCGGGAGGACCTGCCGCTCGCCGGGCAGGAAGACCAGCCCGGTCTCGAAGAGGGCGATGTCGTGCGTGCCGCGCCCGTGGTTGCGGCGCAGGGTGGCGAGCAGCCCGGGCAGCAGCGTGGTGCGCAGCTGCGGCTCGGTGTCGTCGAGCGGGTTGGCGAGCCGGACCGTGCGGCGCCGGTCGTCGTCCGCGTCGAGGCCGAGCTGGTCGAGGACGTCGCTGCTGATGAAGGGGTAGCTGAGCGCCTCGACGTAGCCGGCGCCGGCGAGGGCGCGGCCGACGCGGCGGCGCAGCAGCTGGCCGGGGGTCAGACCGCGGCCGGCGGGCGGCTGCGGCAGGGTGGACGGGAGGTTCTCGTAGCCTTCGAGGCGGATGACCTCCTCGGCGAGGTCGTTGGGGTAGTTCAGGTCGGGCCGCCAGGACGGCACGGTGACCGTCAGCTCGTCGGAGCCGGTGACGTCGCAGCCGATCTCCTGGAGCCGCCGTACCACGGTCTCGCGGCCGTAGTCGGTGCCGGCGACCCTGTCGGGGTGGTCGGCGCGCATGGTGACGGTGCGCGGGCTCACGGGCACGGCGATCTCGGTGACGCCGGGGTCCGCGGTGCCGCCCGCGAGCAGCACCAGCAGGTCGACGGTGCGCTGGGCGGCGGCGGACGTGGTGAGCGGGTCGACGCCGCGTTCGTAGCGGCGGGACGCCTCGGAGCCGAGCTTGTGCCGGCGCGAGGTGCGGGCGATCGGGACGGGCGCGAAGTGCGCGGCCTCGACGAGGACGTCGACCGAGCCGCTGTCGGCGATCCCGCTGTCGGCGCCGCCCATGACGCCGGCCAGGCCGATGGGCCCGGAGTCGTCGGTGATGACCAGGTCCTCGGCGTCGAGGGTGCGCTCGGCGCCGTCGAGCGTGGTGATCTGCTCGCCGGGGGCGGCACGCCGGACGCCGATCGGGCCGCGCACGCGCGCGCGGTCGTAGACGTGCAGCGGCTGGCCCAGCTCGAACATCACGTAGTTGGGGATGTCGACGGTGAGGGAGATCGGGCGCATGCCGACCTTCTGCAGCCGGCGCTGGAGCCAGATGGGCGAGAGGGCCTCGGGGTCGATGCCGCTGACGGTGCGGGCGGTGAAGCGGTCGCAGCCCTCCGGGTCGGCGATCGTGACGGGGTAGCCCTCGCCGTTGTGCGCGGGCACGTCGATGAGCGCCGGGTCGCGCAGCGGCACCCCGTAGGCGATGGCGGCCTCGCGGGCGACGCCGCGCAGGGACAGGCAGTAGCCGCGGTCGGGGGTGACGGCGATGTCCAGCACCTCGTCGACGAGCTCCAGCAGCTCGATCGCGTCGGTGCCGGGCGCGGGCGCGCCGGGCGGCAGCACGATGATGCCGTCGTGGTCGTCGCCCATGCCCAGCTCGCGGGCGGAGCAGATCATGCCGTGCGAGACCTTGCCGTAGGTCTTGCGGGCGGCGATCTGGAAGTCGCCGGGCAGCACGCCGCCGGGCAGGATGACGACCACGCGGTCGCCGACGGCGAAGTTGCGGGCGCCGCACACGATCTCCTGCGGCTCGCCGGTGCCGTTGGCGTCGCCGACGTCGACGGTGCAGAAGCGGATCGGCTTCTTGAAGCCCTCCAGCTCCTCGATCGTCAGCACCTGGCCGACGACCAGCGGGCCCTTGATGCCCGCGCCGAGCTGCTCGACGGTCTCGACCTCGAGGCCGGCGGAAATGAGCTTGGCCTGGACGTCGCGGCCGGTGGCACCGGCGGGCAGGTCGACGTACTCCCGCAGCCAAGAAAGCGGGACCCGCATCAGATCTCCATCCCGAACGGGAGGGTGAAGCGCACGTCACCCTCGACGATGTCTCGCATGTCCTCGACGTTGTGGCGGAACATCAGCATCCGCTCGATGCCGAAGCCGAAGGCGAAGCCGCTGTACCTCTCCGGATCCACGCCGCACGCCACCAGCACCCTGGGGTTGACGACCCCGCAGCCGCCCAGCTCGATCCAGCCCTCGGAGGAGCAGGTGCGGCAGGGGCGGTCGGGGTTGCCCACGGACTCGCCGCGGCAGACGTAGCAGAGCATGTCCATCTCGGCGGACGGCTCGGTGAAGGGGAAGTGGTTGGGCCGCAGCCGGGTGATCATGCCCTCGCCGAACAGCGAGACGACCATGTGGTCGAGGGTGCCCTTGAGGTCGGCCATGGTCAGGCCCTCGTCCACCGCGAGCAGCTCGACCTGCGAGAAGACCGGGGTGTGGGTCGCGTCCAGCTCGTCGGAGCGGTAGACGCGGCCGGGTGCGATCACGTACACCGGCAGCTCGCGCTCCAGCAGGGCGCGGATCTGCACCGGTGAGGTGTGGGTGCGCAGGACCACGCCGGACTCTCCCCCAGAGCCTCCGCCGTCGGGTCCGGCGACGAAGAAGGTGTCCTGGGTCTCGCGGGCGGGGTGGTCGGGCGGGAAGTTCAGCGCGTCGAAGTTGAACCACTCGGACTCGACCTCGGGGCCTTCGGCGACCTCGTAGCCCATGGCCGTGAAGATGTCCTCGATGCGCTCGGAGAGCGTCGTGAGCGGGTGCCGGGCGCCGGCCGGGCGGCGGTCGTACGGCAGGGTGACGTCGACGGCCTCCTCGACGAGCACCCGGGCGTCGCGCTCGGCCTCCAGCTCGGCCTGCCGGGTGGCGAGCGCCTTGTTGACCGCGCCGCGGGCCTGGCCCACCCGCTTGCCCGCCTCGGCCTTGGCCTGCGGCGGAAGGGCTCCGATCTCCCGGTTGGCGAGCGCGAGCGGTGAGCCGCCGCCGGCATGCGCGGTCTTGGCGTGGGTGAGGGCTTCGAGGTCGCCGGCCGCCGCGATGGCGGCGAGCGCGTCGTCGCGCATCCGCTCGATCGCTTCCGGCTTGAGCGCCTCGACCTCGACAGGGTCGTACGACTTGTTCGGTGCCGACATCTCTTCCCGTTCCGAAGTGGACGATGGTGGTGGGCGGCGTGCGCGCCACTGCGCCCGCGGTGGCGTCGCGGTGGAGGCTCCGCCCGACCGGACACATGCCAGGGGACGAGTCTACTTGCGCCGCGGGGACCGGCTGTTTTCGGCCGCCGGAGCCGGCTGCGTCCGTGCGGGCCCGCAGCTCTGGTTGCGCCCGTCGCGGTGTCCCGGGGCCGCTCAGGCCATGTACGCGGGAGCCCCGACGGGCAGCGTAAATCGGAACTCGGCGCCGCCGCCCGCGGCCCGCCCGACCGTGATGGTGCCGCCGTGGGCCTCCACGATGCCCTTGACGATGTACAGCCCGAGGCCCGTGCCGCCGCGCTTGCTGCCCCGCCAGAAGCGGGTGAACACGCGACTCATGGACTCCTCCGGAATGCCGGGACCCTCGTCGCTCACCGTGACCGCGGTCGCGTCGCACCGCCGCTCGGTGAGTTCGCCCGGATGTGCGGGCGCCACGTCGATGGTGACCTCTCCCTCGCCGTGGCGCACCGCGTTTTCCAGCAGGTTGCCGAGCACCTGGTCGACCTTGTCGGGATCGGCCCACAGCTCGGGCAGCGGCCCGGCGACCCGTACGGTGAAGCGATCCTGCGGCTGGCCTGCGGCGATGTGCGCGTCGACGTGCCGGCGGACGGCGGCGGCGAGGTCGACCGGCTGGCGGCGTACCTCCAGCCGCCCGGAGTCGATCCGGGAGATGTCGAGCAGCTCGGCGATCAGCCGGGTGACGCGGTTGGCGTCGGCGTCGACGGTCTCCAGCATGAGCTTCTTCTGGTCGTCGGTGAAGCGCTCCCACTTGGCCAGCAGCGTCGCCGTGAAGCCCTTGACGGACGTCAGCGGGGAGCGCAGCTCGTGCGCGACGGTCGCGATCAGCTCGGCGTGGCTGCGTTCGGTGCGCCGCCGGGCCTCGGTGCCGCGCAGCGTGACCACGAGGCGCAGCACGGGTCCGGTGGGCCGCTCGCGCACGTACCGCGCGGCGACCAGCACCTCCCGGCCGCCGGGCAGCAGCAGGTTGCGCTCGGGCTGCCCGGTCCTGATCGCGAGGCCGCCGTACGGGTCGGTGAGCTGCCACCAGCGGCGGCCCTCGAGATCCTCCAGCGGCAGTGCCTGCTCCACCGGGCGGCCGAGCACGTCCTGCGGGCGCAGCCCGGTGATACGGGCGGCGGCGGCGTTGAAGCACACCACCCGGCCGGCGTGGTCGGCGACGAGCAGGCCGTCCGGCAGGTCGTCGGGGTGCGGGGCGTAGCCGTCGGCGGTGGAGCGGCACGGGTCGGGCCCGGGGCCGGCGGCGGGAGGTTCCTGGGCGGGCAGGACCGTGACCGCGCCGAGCGCAGCGTCCTCACGCGTGTGCGTTCCGTTGCCTCGCGCCGTGACACCCATCCGCGCCACCCCCCTTTCAGGGTCCCCCGGGCGAGCCACCCTACTAGGTGGACGTAACGCTGCGGCACCCTCCGGGCGCACGCTGCTCCCTTGCGGAGGCGTAGAGGCACACCGCGGCGGCGGTGGCGAGGTTGAGGCTCTCGGCGCGGCCGTGGATGGGGACGCGCACCACCTCGTCCGCGAGCGCCCGGGTCTCCTCCGGCAGGCCCCACGCCTCGTTGCCGAAGATCCAGGCGCTGGGCCCGCGCATCGTGCCCTCGTCCAGCTCCGCGTCCAGGTCCCGCTCCCCCGCGCCGTCCGCCGCCAGCACGCGTACGCCCGCGGCGCGCAGCCCGGCCACGGCGTCCGCGACCGGCACCCCGACGGCGACCGGCAGGTGGAAGAGGCTTCCGGCGGAGGCGCGTACCGCCTTGGGGTTGTACAGGTCGACGGAGGCGTCGGTGAGGACGACGGCGTCGGCGCCGGCCGCGTCGGCGCAGCGCAGCACGGTGCCGGCGTTGCCGGGGTCGCGGACGTGGGCCAGCACCGCGACCAGCCGCGGGCGGGCGTCCAGCACCGCGGCGAAGGGCGTGTCCAGGAAGCGGCACACGCCGACGACCCCCTGCGGGGTGACGGTGTCGGAGATCTCCGCCATCACCTCGGGGGTCGCGGTGAGCACGGGCGCGCCGGCCGCGCGGGCCGCGGCGACCAGGTCGGCGTGCCGCTCCGCGGCCTCGGGTGTGGCGTACAGCTCGACGAGGGTGCGTCCGGCGGGCCCCCCGGGGTGGGCGACCGCCTCGCGTACGGCCTGCGGGCCCTCGGCCAGGAACCGCCGCTCCTTGCCGCGGAAGCTGCGCCGGGCCAGCCGGTGCGCGGCGGTGACCCGGGCGGAGCGCAGCGAGGTCAGCTCGGGGGTGGTGCCCATCGGGGTGGCTGCTCCAGAGGTGGTACGGGAGGGCGTGCGGGGTGCGGGCGCGGGCCGGTCACGCGACGGGCCCGCGGGGGCGTTGCCGCCCGCGGGCCCGGGGTACTGCCGCGATGTCGCTCAGCGCGGGGGTCACGCCGCCTTGGGGGCGTTCACGTCCGCGGGCAGCGCCTTCTGGGCGACCTCGACCAGCGCCGCGAAGGCGTTGGCGTCGTTGACGGCCAGCTCGGCGAGGATCTTGCGGTCGACCTCGACGTTGGCGGCCTTCAGGCCCTGGATGAAGCGGTTGTAGGTGATGCCGTTCGCGCGGGCAGCGGCGTTGATGCGCTGGATCCACAGCTGGCGGAAGTCGCCCTTGCGCTTCTTGCGGTCGTTGTAGTTGTAGACCAGGGAGTGGGTGACCTGCTCCTTGGCCTTGCGGTACAGGCGCGAACGCTGACCGCGGTAGCCGCTGGCCTGCTCGAGGACCGCCCGGCGCTTCTTCTGGGCGTTGACTGCCCGCTTGACGCGTGCCACTTGATAACTCCTTCTAGGGGACCGCGGTATGCCCCACGCGGTCCGAAAGCGAATGGACTCCCGACCCGGGACGGCTGCGCCCCGGAGGGGGCACGGCCGTCACTTGCCGAGAAGCTTCTTGATCTTCTTGGCGTCCGGGGCGGCGACCTCGACGGTGCCCGTCAGGGCGCGGGTCTTGCTGGACGGCTTGTGCTCGAGCAGGTGGCGCTTGCCGGCGCGCTCGCGCAGCACCTTGCCGGAGCCGCTGATCTTGAAGCGCTTGCTCGCACCGCTGTGCGTCTTGTTCTTCGGCATGGCGCCGTAGTCTCCTCGTCGCTGGCCTCCCGTGCGCCGGTGGGCGCACGGAGAGCGTCAGTTCTGCATTAACCGACCCGGAGCCGCTGCTCCGGATGTTCTTCGTCCAGGCCGCTCAGCCGGCGTCCTGGGCCTGGGTCTCCTCGGCGGGCGTCTCCGCCTCGGCGGGCGTCTCCGCCTCGGCCGGGGCGTCGCCCTGGCGGACGGCCTTGCGGGCGGCCTGCGCCTCGCGGGCCTCGGCCATGGCCTCGGTCTTCTTCTTGTGCGGACCCAGGACCATGATCATGTTGCGGCCGTCCTGCTTCGGGTTCGACTCGACGAACCCGAGGTCCTGGACGTCCTCGGCGAGCCGCTGGAGCAGCCGGTAGCCCAGCTCCGGACGGGACTGCTCGCGCCCGCGGAACATGATCGTGATCTTGACCTTGTCGCCCTGCTTGAGGAACCGGACGACATGACCCTTCTTGGTGTCGTAGTCGTGCGGGTCGATCTTCGGCCGGAGCTTCATCTCCTTGATGACCGTGTGCGCCTGGTTCTTGCGCGCCTCACGGGCCTTCATGGCCGACTCGTACTTGAACTTCCCGTAGTCCATGAGCTTGCACACGGGCGGACGGGCGTTCGCCGCCACCTCGACCAGGTCGAGGTCGTACTCCTGCGCAAGCTCCAGGGCCTTGGCAAGCGGCACGATGCCGACCTGCTCGCCACTGGGACCGACAAGTCGCACCTCGGGAACGCGAATCCGGTCGTTGATGCGGGGCTCGGCGCTGATGGGGCCTCCTCGGTTGCACCACGCGGCTGACTGGCCGACAGCCGCGCTTGAGTCTGTCTTCGTATGGACCGACCCGCACCCCAGGCGTGGAAAACGCCCCGTACGGGACACAGGCGGGGCTCCTCACAACCGGGAGCACCGCCGCGTTTATTCCGCGGGGCGCATTCGGACGGTGCTCACCGGATGTACGCGACGTACTCGCGTACGGCCGGACCGCACCGTCTGACCGGGACCCGTCGGCCTCGCGGCCGACCAGGTGGGAGATCGGAGCCTCCACTTGGTGGTCGGGCACGCGTGCGCCCGACCGGTCGTCCCCTCAGCATACCAGCGCCGGGCCGAAGGCCGTAACCGGCCGGACGGGGCATATCGTGTCGGCATGAGCGACGCACCTGCCACCGCCCCCGACCCGTCCGACCAGCTCGCGCGCGACATCGCGGACGTGCCCGCCGTCGAGGTGATCACCACCGTCGCCGTGCACCTGATGAGCGCCGCGGCGGTGAACCTGGGCCTGGCCGAGGAGGGTGCGCAGCACAAGGACCTGGACGAGGCACGCAAGCTCATCCAGGCGCTGGCCGGTCTGGTCACCGCGAGCGCGGGCGAGATCAGCAGCTTCCACGCGGCGCCGCTGCGCGACGGGCTGAAGTCGCTCCAGCTGGCCTTCCGCGAGGCGTCGGTGGTGCCGGACGAGCCCGGACAGGGGCCCGGCGAGAAGTTCACCGGCCCCGTCTACGGCTGAGGTCCTGCGGCCGCGTCATCCGGCCTCGCCCTCGGCGCGCGCCGCCGTCTCCTCCTCGGCGGCCGCCGCCCGCGCGGCCCTCACCGCGGCGAACGCCGGGTGCGTGACCTCGTGCACCAGCGCGGCGAGCACGGCGCCGATCGGGGGCGCGACGATGAACAGCCACACCTGGCTGAGCGCCGGGCTGCCCGCGAAGAGCGCGGGTCCCAGGCTGCGGGCGGGGTTGACGCCCGTGCCCGTCAGCGGGATGCCGACGAGGTGGATCACGGCGAGCGCCATGCCGATGGGTAGCCCGTCGAAGCCGACCACCGCGATCCGGTGGGTGACCGCGAGCACCACGAAGACCAGCAGGAAGGTCAGGATCATCTCGGCCACGAAGGCGCCGAAGATGTTGATGCCGACCGCCGACCGGTAGCCGTAGCCGTTGGTGCCGAAGGCGCCGTGCGTCTGGAGCCCCGGTACCTGCTTGGCGACGAGCAGCAGGAGCGCCGCCCCCACGATCGCGCCCAGGAACTGCGCGACCCAGTACTCGACGGCGGTGCGCAGCGAGATGCGCCCGGCGACCAGCATGCCCAGCGTGACCGCCGGGTTGACGTGACTGCCGGAGATCGGCCCGACGGCGTAGGCGATGGCCAGCAGGACCAGCCCGAAGGCCAGGGCGATGCCCAGGGTGCCGATGTACTCGCCGGAGAGCACCGCCGCGCCCACCGCGAAGAAGACCAGCAGCAGCGTGCCGAGGAATTCGCAGGCGAACGCCCGCTGGTCCCCGGCCGTGCGGTTCTCGGTGATCGTTCGGATGTCCATCCGCGCCTCCACGACGACGGTGATCGATGTCCGCCCTCGTATTCTCGGCTTTACGGGTGAAAGCCACATCTCGGAGGAAGCAGGACATCGGCCGGCCGTACGGGCGGGCGGGCGTCAGCGGGTGAAGAGCGGCTCACCCGGGAGGGTGGCGTCCGGCGGCAGGAAGGCGAGGTCCAGGCCTCGCCGCAGCGCCGCGCGCAGCACCGGATCGGCGGCGAGCGCCCCCGCGAGCGCCTGGCCGGTCACGGCGGCGTCCGCGCCCGGGGCCAGCACCAGGCCGAGGGTGCCGTCGCTGTCCGCGCCCCGCGTGAGGTGTGCCCGGACGACACCGGGCTCGGCGGCCAGCGCGGCCCGCAGGGCGCCGCGCACCTCCGCGTCCGCCAGCGGGTCCGTCCCGCCCGGCCCGCGGGCCGCCGCCCGCAGCGCGGAGCCGTGCAGCGAGAACGGGACCGGGCCCGCGATGTCGATCAGCAGCGTGTCCGCGCCCTCATGGACGAGGGCCTGGAGCGCCTGCCCCAGCCGTACGGCGACGGGCCGGGCGTCCGGGCGCCACGCGGCGAGCGCGGCGGTGGAGGTGAAGGCGGGCACCGCACGGCGCCCGTTGCGGGCCTCGATGGTGGGCACCGCCATGTCGCTGGTCTTCTCCCGGCGCAGCCCGTCGGGCCCGGTCTCCACCTCGCCCAGCACCGCGACGACCGGCACCAGCAGCCGCGCGCCCTGCAGCGCCTCGACCACGGCGTCCTCCCGGTCGGGCTCGCGCTCGCCGTCCCAGGCGGCGAGCGCCGCGGCCAGCGCGGGCGCGGCGGAGCCGTCGTCGTCGGGAAAGCCGGGATCCGGGATGTTCTTGAGCTCCACCCACGCAGCCTATCCGTCACGATCCGCACCCCGGACGCGGCACCTGGCGCCGCGGCGGGACGCCCACGGGCCGCGGCGGGCCGCGCGGGCCTGCCCCGGCGCGGACCCTCTCCCGCTACCCCGCCCAGGTCCCCGCCGACCGCCCCGCCGTGTTCCGCGCTGCCGCGCGGCGGGGGCGGTACCAGAGGACGCCCGCGACGGCCACGAGCACCGCGCCCGCCGCCGCGAAGGCGGCGGCGACGCCGTTGCCGAGCACGCTCGACGCGGCGGCCGGCGCGGGCCGCCGGCCGGGGCCGGGGCCGAAGTAGCGCTGGGGGTAGGCCGCCGCGGTGGGGGCGGGCGGGGCGGGCTTCAGCTTCGCGGCGGCCGCGAGCGCGGCCGCCGGATCGATCTCCCCGGCGCCGAGTTCGTCGCTGCGCCCGCCCTCGGGCCTGTGCCGGGTGGTGCCCTCCAGCACCTGCCTGATCTGGAGCGGGCTCAGCCGGGGGTAGGCCGACCTGAGCAGGGCGACGGAGCCGGAGACGTACGCGGACGCCGCGCTCGTGCCCAGGCCGTCGTAGTACTTGCGGTCGGGGTCGGCCATGACGATGTCGTCGCCGGGGGCGGAGACCGCCGAGTACCAGCGGTGCGTGGAGAACTGCGGGTGGCGGCCCAGGTCGTTGACCGCGGTCACCGCTATGACGCCGGGGTAGGCCGCGGGGTAGGACGAGCGGTCCGCCTTGTCGCCGCTGTTGCCCGCCGAGGAGACCACGACGACGCCCTTGCCCAGCGCGTACTGGATCGCGTCCGCCTCGGCGGCGACCGGCGAGGCGGTGGCGCTGTCGTCGCCGAGCGAGAGGTTGATGACGTCGGCGCCGTGGTCGACGGCCCAGCGGATGCCCTCCGGCAGCGCGCTGCCGCGCGTCGAGCGCGCCTTGTCGCGCTGCGGGTCCTTCTCCTCCAGGATCACCCGCACGGGCAGGATCTTCGCCTGCGGGGCGATGCCGAGCACGCCCGAGCCGTTGCCGGGGCCGTGGCCGTGCCCGGCGATGATCGCGGCCATGCCCGTGCCGTGGTTGGCCCACGACTTGTCGCCGCGGGCGGCGCCGAAACCGATGAGGTCCTTGCCCGTGAGCACCTGGCCGGTGAGGTCGGGGTGGGTCGCGTCGACGCCGGTGTCGAGCACGGCCACGGTCACACCCGCGCCCTTCGTCGTGCGCCACGCCTGCTGCGCGTGCAGGGCGTCCAGCGCCCACTGGCGGTCGCGGATGCCGTCCGCCGCCGCGGGCGTGGTGCCGAGCGCGACGAGGGCCGCGGCCGCCGTGACGGCGGCGGCAGCCGCGGCGAGCCGCGGACGGCGGGGGGTGCGGCGGCTCATCGGCTGTGCTCCGTTCCCGCGGGAGTGGCCGGCGTGGTGCGGGCGTCCGGGTGCAGCTCGCGGTCGACGGCGGCCTTCAGCCCGCCGTCGATGGCCTTGGCCAGCCCCGTCGCGTCGAAGCCGAGGCCGACCTGCGCGGCCGCGGTCGTCGCACCCGCCGCCGTGGCCGCCGACGCGGGCTGCGGCTGCGGGACGGCCCGGCCGTCGGCGAAGCCGCTGACCGCGTAGACGACGAAGGGCAGCGCCGTCGACACCCGTACGTCCCAGCTGCCGCGCTGGGCGGTGCCGAAGCGCGCGGCGGCCGTTCCCGGGAAGGCCACCGGACGCGGTATCAGGTCGGTGCGGCCGCCGAGGTGTTCGGCCGTCCAGCGCCTGCCGAGCGCGCTCATGCCGGCCGCGTCGCCCGCCGTGACCAGGACGCCGACCGTCGTCACGGTCGTGGACGTGCTGTCGGCGTAGGTGGCGCGCAGCAGCTTCGCGCAGCCGGTGGGTGCGAGCACGCGGTCCAGCAGCGGGTCGAAGGCGCCGGCGCAGCCGCCGGGCGCGGCGACGCCGATACGCGTCCAGGTCCGGTCCGCGCCGCCGGGGCCCGCGCCCTTGCCGTGCACGACCGGGGGGAAGAGCGTGTCCACGGGGGCGTCCCGCCACACCAGCCGCGCCTGCGCGAACTCCGCGGCGCTGCCCGGCGCCGCGGCCGGCGCCGCCTGCGGCCCCCGGTCCAGCACCGCCCCGGCGACGGCCCCGCCGATCAGCCCGAGTCCGAGCACGAGGCACACGGCGATGGCGAGGTGCCGCCGCGTGGCCGCGACGGGACGGACCCCCGCGGGCGGCGGCGCGTACGCCGGCACGGGCGCGACGTCCCCGCCCCACGTCCCCCCGGGCGGCACGGCCACCCGCCCGTCCCCGCCGTGCGGGAACTGCGGCGGTACGTACACCGGCCGCTGCGGGGCGCTCGGCGGCACCGGCGGAGCCTGCGGCGGTACGGCCGGAGCGGGCGGGACCCGCACCCCCGGCTCCCCCGCGGAGCCGGGAGCCGCTGCCCCCTCCGGCGGCAGCGGGCGCGCGGCCTGCGGCGGTACGCCGGGGGCCGCCGGCGTGGCCCCCCGCGCGTCCTCCGGGCGGCCCACAGGCACCGGCGGAGCCTGCGGCGGTACGGCGGGGGCGGGCGGGACCCGCGTCCCCGGCTCCCCCGCGGAGGCCGGACGGGCAGGCGGAGCCGCGGCGTCGCCCGGCCCCTGCGGCGGCGCCGGACGCGGCGGCACACCGGCCGGCCCCTCGGGGGCGGACGCGTGCGGGCGCGGGGCGGCCGGCGGCCTGGGCGGCGTCACGGGGACGGCCCCCGGGCGCGCGGGCGGCGGGGCGGCCGGGCGGGGCGGGTGCGGTGGGTGCGGTGGGTCGGGGAGGCGGGTCTCCGGGTTCGGCGGCGGCGGGACGGGGCGGCCCCGCCGGGGACCGGGCGCCGCGGCGTCCGTCACCGTGTCCGGCGCACCCGGCAGCCGGGTCGCGGAGTCGGGCGGCGGCGGAACGGGCCGCCCGCCCGGGGCGGAGGGGCGCGGCTCCGCGGGCGGCGGCTCCGGCGCGGGCGCAGGCGACGGCGACGGCGACGGCGACGGCGAACGTCCCACCGCACCGGCCTGCGGCGGGACGGCGCCCTCACCGGCCTCCGGCCGCGCACCCTCCGCCGGGGCGGGGCGCGCCGCGGGCGCGTCCGGCGCAGCGGGCCCACCGGGTGCCCCCGCGGGGCGCGCGGGCGTACCCTCCGGGGCGGGGTCGTGACGGTGGGTGGCCGGCTGCGGGGAGCGGGGGTGGAGGGTGGGGAAGGGAGATACCGGGGGTTCTCCGCTGTCCACTCCGGTGCTCACCCGGCGCCCCCTCGTGACCTCTGCGTGCTCGGCTTGCGCGCGTCACTTTACGGGGTCGCGGGGGCCCGCGGCTCCCGCCGCCGCGGACGCGGGGCCTACCGCTGGGTAGGGCCGCTCTGGCAAGCTGCGGCCATGTCAGAGCACGCCGCCGCGGACCGCGCCCGCTACGACCGGGCCACCGCGCACCTCGACGCCCCGCTCGCCCTCGTCGACCTCGCGGCCTTCGACGCCAACGCGGCCGACCTCGCGCGCCGCGCGGGCGGCAAGCCGATCCGCGTGGCCACCAAGTCGGTGCGCTGCCGCGCCCTCCTGGAGCGCGTGCTCGCGCACGACGGCTTCAGCGGCCTGATGTCGTTCACGCTCGCCGAGTCGCTGTGGCTGGCGCGCGCGGGTTTCACCGACGTGCTGCTGGCGTATCCGTCGGCGGACCGCGCGGGGTACGCGGAACTGGCCGCGGACCCCAAACTCGCCGCCGCGGTGACGGTGATGGTCGACGACGTCGCGCAGCTCGACCTGATCGACGCCGCCCGCGGTACCGGCGGCGAGACCGTCCGGGTGTGCCTGGAGCTGGACACCAGCCTGCGCAAGCTGGGCGGGCGGCTGCGGATCGGCGCCCTGCGCTCGTCCCTGCACGATCCGGAGCCGCTCGCGGAGCTGGCGCGCGCGGTCGTGGAACGGCCGGGCTTCCGGCTGGTGGGCCTGATGGCGTACGAGGGGCACATAGCGGGGGTGGGCGACACGCTGCGCGGACGCCCGGCGCGGTCGCTGGCGATACGGCTGATGCAGGCCGCGGCGCGCAAGGAGCTGGCGGCGCGGCGTGCGGAGGCGGTGCGTGCGGTACGGGCGGTGGAGCCGGGCCTGGAGTTCGTCAACGGCGGCGGCACGGGCAGCGTGCAGCACACCGCGGCGGAGCCCGCGGTGACGGAGATCGCGGCGGGCTCGGGCCTGTACGTGCCGCGGCTCTTCGACAACTACACGTCCTTCCGGGGGCGTCCGGCGGCCCTGTTCGCACAGCCGGTGGTGCGCCGCCCGGGCGTGGGCGTGGTGACGGTGCTGGGCGGCGGCTACCCGGCGTCCGGCGCGCCGGGCCGCGACCGGCTGCCGGAGCCGTACCTGCCGGCGGGCCTGCGCTACGACCCGCAGGAGGGCGCGGGCGAGGTGCAGACCCCGCTGCTGGGCTCGCCCGCGGACGACCTGCTGATCGGCGACAAGGTGTGGTTCCGGCACGCGAAGGCGGGCGAGCTGTGCGAGCGGTTCGCGCAGCTGCACCTGCTGGAGGGCGACGCGGTGACGGCGGTGGTGCCGACGTACCGCGGTGAGGGCAAGACGTTCCTGTGAAGCCCGCGGGCCCGCCCCCGGCGCGGGGGCGGGCCCGTGGGCGTACGGCCGCGGGCGTCAGACGCCCGTGCCGCCGGACGTGCCGCTGCCGTGGCTGGTGTCGGTCCTGATGCCCTGGACGATCTTGTCCATGTCGGCGAGCGTCGGCGCCTTGGGCGTGACGTCGAAGCCGAAGCGGACCACGACCAGCTGCTTCGTGGTCGGCGACGCGAAGACCACCGACTCGACGTACCCCTGGGTGCCGGACTGCGTGACGACCTTCCACCGCACCAGGTAGCCCTGCTGCCCGGCGACGGTCACCGCGCCGGCCTTGAGCTGCTGGTGCGAGGTCGTCGCTCCGTAGGTGTCCTTGCCGTAGGCGGCCGCGGCGTTCGCGGCGATGTCCTGCTCGGCCGCGGCCTTCGGCGTCGTCGCGGTGATCCCGGCGAGGGCTGCGGGCTGCGCGGAGACGCCGCCGAGCGAGCAGGTGCCGCCCTGGGTGCCGGGGCAGTCGTACTCCCCGACGGTCGCCTGCGCACCCGCGTCACCGGACTGGCCCTGCCAGCCGTCGAGCACGGGCAGGCTGATCGCGTCGGCGCCGTCGACCACCTTCGTCGGGTCGCCGGTGCCGCTGCCCCCGTCGCTCCCGCCGGTGCTGCCGCCGCCGTCGCCGCCGCGGTCGGACGGCAGCGGGTGCGGCAGCTTGCCGGTGGACCGGCTGGGCTTGGGCGAGCCCTTCGCGTCGCCCTTGCCGTTGTCGTCCTTGCCGAGCACCAGGATGCCGGCGACGACGGCGCCTATCAGGACGAGCGCGGCGACCAGGGCGATCACCACCGTCCCGGTGCGCCTGCCGGTGTCCGGCGGGGGCGTGCCGTAGCCGTAGCCTGCCTGCGGGGAGCCCGGATAGGCCGGCGGCGCGGTGGGCGGGACCGGGGCGGTCCTGGTGTACTCGGTCCACGCCGAGCCGTCCCACCAGCGTTCCATCGCCGGGCTGTTGCCTGTGTGCCCGGGTTCTGGATACCAGCCGGGCGGGGTCGAGGTCGTCACGGCGGTCACCTTATGGCCCGAGCATGAGAATCCCGTAAGTGGTCGCCACCCTGCATACCGCGCCGCCCGTGCCGCGCGCCAGAGCGCGTCCCCGCAAGACGCGCGGGGGCGCTACCGGCGCGGGGCGGGCCGCCGGGTGAGGGCGAGCAGGTCGCGCGCGGGACCGGCGGGGCGGTGGCCCGCGGGCCACACCGCGCGCAGCGCCCGGCGCAGGTCGAGCCCGGCGACCGGTACGGCGGCCAGCCGGTGCGCGGCCAGCTCGTCGGCGACGGCCAGCTCGCTCAGCACGGCGGGGCCCGCCCCGCCGACCGCCGCGGACTTCACGGCGGTGGTCGAGGCGAGTTCGAGCAGCGCGGCGGCCGGTCCGCCGTGCCCGTCGAGCGCCGCGTCCAGCACCTGCCGGGTGCCCGAGCCCTCCTCGCGCAGCAGCAGCGGGGTCGCGGCGAGTTCGGCCGCGGGCAGCGGACGGCGGCGGGCGGCCCAGCGGTGGCCCGGCGCGACGACGACCAGCAGCCGGTCGTGGCCCACGACGGCCGCGTCCAGCCCGGCGGGCACGTCCAGTCCCTCGACGAACCCGAGGTCCGCCTCCCCCGCGGCCACCTGCCGGGCGACGGCCACCGAGTTGCCCGCCGCGAGCGACACGGCCGTGCCCGGGTGCCGTACGTGCAGCGCGGTCAGCCACCCGGGCAGCAGGTACTCGGCGACGGTCAGGCTGGCGGCGACCCGCAGCCGCGAGTCACGCCGCCCGCGCAGCGCCCGCGCCCCCGCGTCGAAGTCCTCGGCGGCCTCCAGCACCCGCCGCGCCCATTCGGTGACCACGGCCCCTTGCTCGGTGAGCCGCGAACCGCCCGCCGAGCGCCGTACGAGCCCCACCCCCACCTGCCGCTCCAGCGCCCGCATCCGCGCACTCGCCGCGGGCTGGCTGATCCCCAGTTCCCGCGCCGCCCGCCCCAGACTCCCCAGCCGCGCGACGGCCACCAGCAGCTCCATGGCCGCCAGATCCGGCACCCGCCGCGCCAGGGCCCCCCGCCCCTCGGGGCCGTCACTGCCGGTCATGGCCCCAGCGTATGCCCGCGTGCGGCCGCCCCGGCGCCCGCACGGGCGACGCGGCACGGGCAACGCGGCACGGGCGACGGCGAACGGGCGGTCCGGGGGCTGCGGGCCCGGCGCCGCGCGGGGGGGCTCCCGGGCCGGGGACGGACAACCGCCAGGACACGGCACCCGCCCGCAGACGGACGGCCGGTCCGGTGAGGGCGCAGCCCCCACAGGGCCGACCGCCCCCGGCCCCCATAAGCGCCGCTTATGGCCCGATAGCCCCGAGGGTGCTACCCGCCCCCCGCGCCCGCGGCCACCGTGGACTCATGGTCATCCCAGCCCTCCGTCCCCCGGTCCTCCGCCCCCGCCCCACCGCTCCTCCCCTCCCCCGCGGGGGGACGCGGCACGTCGGGCCCAACTGGTACGCCGGTGTGATGGGCACCGCCGTCGTCGGCACCGCGGGCGCGGGTCTGCCCGGCAGCCCGGCGGCGCTGCGGGACGCCTGCACGGCGGTGTGGGTCCTCGCGGCCGCCGCCCTCGTCGCGGTGCTCGCGGCACGCGCCGCGCACTGGACGCGCCACCGGGACGAGGCGCTGCGGCACCTCGCGGACCCCGCGGTCGCGCCGTTCCACGGCTGCCAGCCGATGGCGCTGCTGGCGGTCGGTGCGGGTGCGCTGTCGCTGGGGCCGCGGGTGGCCGGCGAGCGCGCGGCGGTCGCGGCCGGCTGGACGCTGTGGACGGCGGGCACCGTGAGCGGGCTGGTGGTCGCGGTCGCGGTGCCGTACCTGATGGTGACGCGGCACCGGATCGCGGCGGACGGCGCCTCGCCGGTGTGGCTCCTGCCGCTGGTGGCGCCGATGGTCTCGGCCGCGCTCGGGCCGGCGCTGGTGCCGCATCTGGGCGGGGCCCAGGCCCGCGAGGCGCTGCTGCTGGGGTGCGTGGCGCTGTTCGGGCTGAGTCTGCTGGCGACCCTGATGACGCTGCCCCTGGTATGGGGCAGGCTGCTGCGGTACGGGCCGCTGCCGGTCGCGCTGACGCCGCTGCTCTTCCTGGTACTGGGCCCGCTGGGCCAGTCGACGACCGCGGTGGGCGCGTTCGCGGACGCGGGCCCCGTGGCGGTGGGGGCGCCGTACGCGGCGGCGCTGCGCGGCTTCGCGGTCCTCTACGGGGTGCCGGTCATGGGCTTCGCGCTGCTGTGGCTGGCGCTCTCGGCCGCGCTGGTGGTGCGGGCGGCACGGCGCGGGATGCGCTTCTCGCTGACCTGGTGGGCCTTCACCTTTCCCGTCGGCACGTGCGTGACGGGTGCCTCCGGCCTGGCCCGGCACACGGGGCTGCACGCGGCGGCGTGGCTGGCGGCGGGCCTGTACGTGCTGCTGGCCGCGGGGTGGGCGGCGGCGGCCGGCGGCACCCTGCGCGGCCTGGTGACGGGCGCGCTCCCGGCGCCCGCGGCGGGGTCCACCGTGACCGCCTGACTCAGCCCACCGCGGCCAGCGCCCGCGCGAGCACCCCGGGTGCCTCCACGAGGGACGGCCCGTACCAGGTCAGGTGGCGTCCGCCGACGAGGGCCGCGGGGATGCCGGGGAAGGCCTCGGGGCCGTCGTCCGCGGTGAAGCGGTAGGGCTCGTCGGGCAGGACGACGATGTCGGGCCGGGCGGCGAGGAGTTCGGGCAGCGGGATCCGCGGGTAGCGCTCGGGGTGCCCGGCGTGGAGGTTGCGGACGCCGAGGCGGGCGAGCACGTCCCCGGCGAAGGTGTCGCGGCCCAGCACCGTCCACGGGCGGCGCCAGACGGGTACGACCGCGGCGCGCGCCGGGGCGGCGGGGGTGACGTCCCGCCAGGCGGCCTCGGCGGCGTCCAGCCAGGCGGGGCGGGCGAGCCCGCAGCCCCGCGTCAGCAGCCGGTCCAGTTCGGCGAAGGCCTGCGGCAGCGAGCGCACTTCGGTGACCAGGACGTCGAGTCCCGCGTGGCGCAGCGCGTCGAGGTCGGCGGGGCGGTTCTCCTCCTCGTTGGCGACGACCAGGTCGGGCGCGAGCGCGGCGACCGCGGCCACGTCGGGGTTCTTGGTGCCCCCGACGCGGACGACGTCCAGGTCCGGGGGGTGGGTGCACCAGTCGGTCGCCCCGGCCAGCAGCCCGGGCGCGGTCGCGGCCACCGCCTCGGTCAGCGAGGGCACGAGCGACACGACGCGGCGCACGCGCGCTCCGGCCCGCACGTGCCCGCCCGGCCGTGCGCGCGGTGAGGGCGCGCGGTGGGGGTGCGTCATGCGCCCACGGTACGGGCCGCTGTCGGTGGGGCGTGCCATGCTGGGCCGGTGACCGACCAGAACGCCCGCGCCCCTCACGACCGGCTCATGCTGCTCGACACGGCGAGCCTGTACTTCCGTGCGTATTTCGGCGTGCCCGAATCGGTGCGCGCGCCGGACGGCACGCCGGTCAACGCGGTGCGCGGGCTGCTGGACTTCATCGCCCGCCTGGTCGCCGACCACTCCCCCACCGCGCTGGTGGCGTGCATGGACGCGGACTGGCGCCCGCAGTGGCGGGTGGAGCTGATCCCGTCGTACAAGGCGCACCGGGTCGCCGACGAGGCCGAGGGCAGCGAGGACGTGCCGGACACGCTGTCCCCGCAGGTGCCCGTCATCGAGGCGGTGCTGGACGCGGTGGGCATCGCCCGTGTCGGGGTGCCCGGTTACGAGGCGGACGACGTGATCGGCACCCTCGCCGCGAGCGCGCGCACCCCGGTGGCGATCGTGACGGGCGACCGCGACCTGTTCCAGCTCGTGGACGACGCACGGGGCGTCCGCGTGCTCTTCCCGCGCAAGGGCGTGGGCGATTGCGACGTGCTGGACGAGGCCGCGATCGAGGAGCGCTACGGGGTGCGCGCCCGGCAGTACGCGGATTTCGCCGCGCTGCGCGGGGACCCGAGCGACGGCCTGCCGGGGGTGAAGGGCATCGGCGAGAAGACGGCGGCCCAACTGGTGACGGAGTACGGCGACCTGGCGGCGGTGCGGGCGGCCGCGGCCGACCCGTTCTCCCGGCTGACGCCCGCGCGGCGCCGCAACATCGCGGCGGCGGCCGGCTACCTGGACGTGGCACCGCGGGTGGTCGCGGTCGCCAGGGACGTCCCGCTGCCGCCGTTCGACGCGACGCTGCCCTCGGCCCCGGCCGCCCCCCGGGCGCTGGACGCGCTGGCGCGGACGTGGGGCCTGGGCGGTTCGCTGTCCCGGCTGCTGGAGTCGCTGGCGGCCGTCCGGTAGGGCGCCTGCGCGGGCCCCCCGATCACCCCTCTATACGCTGTGGGTATAGTTCACGGCGTTCCGACAGCAGCGCCCCCATGAACCGACCCGCGGAGGTACCGCCATGCCCCATGCCATATCCGTCCCGCGCCGTGGAAGGCGGCGGGCGGCGCTGGTCGCCGGGATCGCGGCGGCCGGCCTCGGGCTGGGGATCAGCGGCTGCGGCGCGACGTACGACGCGCAGTCTCCGCACGACGCGCGCGAGAACGCCTACAAGGCGGCCGCGAAGGCGGCGAAGGACGGGGACACGGACGGGAAGGCCGCGGCGGCGCTGCCCGCCGGGGCGGTGGACTGCCGCAAGGCCAAGTGCATAGCGCTGACCTTCGACGCGGGTCCGAGCAACAACACCCCGGCGCTGCTGAAGGTGCTCGACGAGAAGAAGGTCCGGGTCACCTTCTTCCTCCTCGGCCACAACCATGTCGACAAATACCCCGAGCTGGTCAAGCAGATGGGCCAGAACGGCAATGTGCTGGGCAACCACACCTGGACCCACCGCCGGCTCACCGACCTCAAGCCCGCCGAGATACGCACCGAGCTCAACCACCTCGACGACGAGGTGGAGAAGCTCACCGGCAAGCGCCCGACCCTGATGCGCCCGCCGCAGGGCCGCACCGACGAGAAGGTCTCCAAGGTGTGCAAGGAGCTGGGCATCGCCCAGGTGCTGTGGAGCGACACCGCGAGCGACTACGCCACGACCGACTCCGCGCTCATCAAGAAGCGGATACTCAAGGACGCGAGCCGGGACGGCATCATCATCCTGCACGACCTCTACAAGGGGACCGTGCCGGCCGTCCCGGGCATCATCGACGCGCTGCGGGCACAGGGCTACACCTTCGTGACGGTGCCCGAACTGCTCGCCCCGGCCACACCCGAGCCGGGCAAGGTCTACCGCCCCTGATCCCCCGCGCCCGCAGCCGCGCCGCCGTCAGCGCCGGTTGACGGCGGCCAGCACGGCCCGTACCGAAGCGGTCAGCACCGACGTGTCCCGCCCGGCGCCCCACCGCACGGCGCCGCCGACGCGGCAGCGCACGTACGCGACCGCGGGGCTGTCGGGGCCGGTGCCCGCGGCGTGCTCGGTGTAGTCGAGGATGTCCACCTCGGTCCCGGCGTCCGCGAACGCCGCCGCCAGCGCGGACAGCGGGCCGTTGCCACGGCCGCGCAGCTTGGTCTCCGTGCCGTCCCCGGTGTGGCGCAGCACGCCGGTGAACTCGTGGACGCCGGGCGTGTCCTCGGCCGTGCGCCAGTCGCCGAGCGCGAGCGGGCCGTCGGCCGGGTCCAGGTACTCCGCGGCGAACAGCTCGCCGAGCTGCTCCGCGGTGACCTCCGCGCCGCTGTCGTCCGCGGCGCTCTGCACGACCTGCGAGAATTCCGCGCGCAGCGGCGCGGGCAGTTCCAGGCCGTGCCGGGTGGCGAGCAGGTAGCCGATCCCGCCCTTGCCGGACTGGCTGTTGACACGGATGACGGCCTCGTAGTCGCGGCCGATGTCGGCCGGGTCGATCGGCAGGTACGGCACCTCCCACGGCGCCTCGCTCTCCGGGACGCCCAGCTCGGCGGCCCGCCGCGCGTGGTGGTCGAAGCCCTTCTTGATGGCGTCCTGGTGGGTGCCGGAGTAGGCGGTGTGCACCAGGTCCCCGACGTAGGGGTGGCGGCCGGGGACGGGCAGCCGGTTGCAGTGCTCCACGGTGCGGCGGACCGCGTCGATGTCGGAGAAGTCGATCATCGGGTCGACCCCTTGCGTGTGCAGGTTGAGCGCGAGGGTCACCAGGTCCACGTTGCCCGTGCGCTCGCCGTTGCCGAACAGGCAGCCCTCGACGCGCTGCGCGCCCGCCATCACCGCGAGTTCGGCGCAGGCGACGCCCGTGCCGCGGTCGTTGTGCGGGTGGACGGACAGGATCACCGCGTCCCTGCGCTCCAGGTGGCGGTGCATGTACTCGATCTGGTCGGCGTAGACGTCGGGCGTGGCGATCTCCACGGTGGCGGGCAGGTTGTGCACGACGGGCCGCTCCGGGCTCGCGTCCCACAGCGCGGTCAGGCCGTTGCAGACCTCCAGGACGTAGTCCGGCTCGGTCAGGTTGAAGACCTCGGGCGAGAACTGGAAGCGCACACCGGGCTGCGCCTCGCCCAGCCGGGCCATCTGCCGCGCCGCCTCCTCGATCATGTCCCGCAGCTCCCGCCGCCCCCGCCCGATGACGACGTCGCGCCAGGTGGGCGCGGTGGCGGTGTAGAGGTGGACGACGGTACGCGGCAGGCCGCGGATCGAGGCGAAGGTCGCCTCGATCAGGTCGGCGCGGGCGGCGGTGAAGACGACGACCGTCACGTCCCCGGGCACGGCGCCCGAGGTGGCCAGGTGCCGGACGAAGTCGAAGTCGGTGCGGCTGGCCGACGGGTAGCCGACCTCGATCTCCTTGTAGCCCATGGTGACCATGAGGTCGAACATCCGCCGCTTGCGCGCCGGGTCCATGGGCTCGGCCAGCGCCTGGTTGCCGTCCCGCAGGTCGACCGGCACCCACAGCGGGGCGCGCTCCGTCCGCCGGCCGGGCCACTGCCGGTCGGCCGGACGGGGGATCTCCACCCGCCGGTGCGCGGGCCGGTAGCGGTACGAGGGCATCGCGCTGCCCCGCTGCGGATTCCACCAGGGGGCGCCCTGCGGGACGGGTCCCGCGGGAGTGCGCAGCCCGCCCATGACATCGGGGTTCATCACAGTGGTACGTCCTTCGCTGATCGGCGTGCCGGGTAGACCGGCAGCGCCGAACCCCGCGGCGGGGTGCCGGTCGCGTCAGGCCCCGCCGCGGCATCCGAGAAGGAGGATCCGCTGCATGGGGGGTAGACTAGCGCTCGTCAACTCCTCAGACAACCTGAGAGGTGAGGTGCCATGCCGCTCGGCTCGCTGCGACCCAGCCCGCTGGTGGAGCAGGCCACGGAGCATCTGCGCGAGCAGATCGTCGGCGGGCAGTGGCCGGTGGGCACCCGGCTGCCCGGCGAGACCGCGCTCGCCGCGCAGCTCGGCGTCGGCCGGTCCACCGTCCGCGAGGCGCTGCGCGCGCTCGCCGGCGCGGGCCTGGTCAGGTCCCGCCAGGGCGCCGGGGTCTTCGTCGTCTCCACCGAGCCCGACGAGGACTTCGGCACGCGCCTGCGGCGGGCGGCCGTCGCCGACGTCTACGAGGTGCGGGCCATGGTCGAGGTCCAGGCCGCGCGGCTCGCCGCGGAGCGGCGCACGGAGGCGGACCTGGCCGGCCTGGAAGCCGCCCTCGCCGCCCGGCGCGCGGCCGCGGGACGCGGCGCCGCCGCGTTCGTCGACGCGGACGTCGCGCTGCACGCGGGCGTCGTCGCGGCGGCGCACAACCCCGTCCTCACGGACCTCTTCGCCGAGTTCGCGCCCGTCCTGCGCGAGGGGCTCGTCGACCTCGTCTCCCTCCTCGGCCTGCGGTCCGCCCCGCCGGGCGACGGCGACGCCGCCCACACCGCCCTCGTCGCGGCCGTCGCGGCCGGCGACCCCGTCGCCGCCGCGCACATCGTCGAGGCCGAGTTCGCCTCGACCCTCGCCCTGCTGCGCCCCCCGCCGTGACGCGCCGCGCGGGCCACCCGCACCCGGCGGCGGGTGGCCCGCACCCCCGCCGGGAGAGCGCGCGGGACACCGCGACGCGCACACCCGTGGCGCGCGGCCCCCGGCCCCGCGGTGGGCCCCCGCGAGGAGGGGCCCACCGCGGGGCGGCGGGTCAGTCCTTCAGGAGCGAGAAGTCGCCCGTGGTCGTCGCCCCCTTCGCGATGCGGAGCGTCGTCGTCGTCGGCTGGTAGCCGTCCTTGGCGACGATCAGCTGCAAGGGGTTGTTCCGCACGTCGAGCCAGAGCGCGTAGGTGCCCTCCTTGGTGGTCCTGAGGGTGTAGTGCGTGGCCCAGGTGTTGATCTGGACCGTGGCACCGGCCAGCGGCTTGCCGCCGGACGTCACCGTGCCGGTGATCTTGCCCCAGGTCGCCGGCGGGTTCACGGTGAGGCTCACGCCGACCGCGGCCACGGGGTACGGCGTGTCGCTCCCGACCCCCAGCGAGGCGGTGAGCGTCCCCGGCTGGGTGATCTCCGGCACGGACGCGTCCAGGCCGAGGGTCACCGTGGCACTGGCGCCCGGGTCGAGGGTGAGCGTGCCGGTGCTCTCGGTCAGCCAGCTGACGTCGGTGCTGTCGGCCTGGTCGTAGCCGGGCAGCACCTCCGCGGTCTTCGCGGGGACCTGGCCGGCGAGGCCGCCGACCGCGTAGAAGCCGGTGCTGCCGCCGCCGCGGTAGAGCGAGGCGGTGGCGTTGGGCAGCGCCGTCCAGGTGTTGTCGTCGGGCCGGTAGGCCCAGGCCTGGTTGGTGAGCGCGCTGGCGGCGTCGACGGCACCGCCCTTGACGAGCAGCAGGCCGTTGGCGGCGGTGTAGGCGGTGCCCCACGCGTCGGTGGGCTGGTCGGCGATCGGTGACCAGGAGTCGGACGCCGGGTCGTAGACGTAGGCGTGGGTGAGGGCGGCGTCGTCGGTGGTGCCGCCGGAGCAGTAGAGCTTCCCGCCGATGCCGCCGCAGGCCTCCCAGGCCACCGCCTCGGGGTAGGCCGCGAGCTGCGTCCAGGTGTCGGACGCCGGGTCGTACGCGGTCACGTCGGTGGTGCCGCACGCGGTGCCGGTGCATCCGCCGACGGAGTAGAGCCTGCCGCCGACGACCGCGCTGCCCGCGCCGGCGTACGGCTTGGGCGAGCTGGCGCCGGTGCTCCAGCTGTTGGTGGCGGGGTCGTAGATCTCCAGCTTGGCGTCCGGGGCGCCGGAAGCGCCCCAGCCGCCGACCGCGTAGAGCTTGCCGCCGATGACGCCGTGCGCCGGGGCCTCACGGGTGTCGGCGGCGGGGGCCAGCTCGGTCCAGGCGCCGCTGTCCGCGCTGTACGCGTAGAGGTCGCTGGTGTCGTCCAGCCCGGTGTAGCCGTACGCGGAGTAGACGGTCCCGCCGTACGTGAAGACCGCGTTGTCGCCGGTGGTGACGGGCAGGTCGGGGAGGGCGTTCCAGGCGTCGCCCGCCGCCGGGTCGGCCGCGGGGGTGACGGCCCCGGCACCGGCCGCGCGCTGTGCGGCGAGCGAGCGCGGCGAGTAGTGGCCCTTGACGAGGTGGAGCGGCGCGCCCGCCTTCTGGGCGGTGAAGCCGCCGGGGTTCTCGCCGAGGGTGACGGTGGCGGGCGCGGTGCCGGTGTTCTTGACGGTGACGGCCTGGGTGGTGCTCTTGCCCCAGGCGACGGTCCGGCTCACCTCGGCGGGCGTGATCTTGATGCGGCCCGCCTTGAGGGTGAGGTTGCGCTGCGCGGCGCCGTCCGCCGGCACGGTCACGGCGGCCGTGGCGGTGGTGTAGTGCGACGCGGCCGCGCTCACCTGGTGCTTGCCGGTGGCGTGCGAGAAGAACCAGTAGAAGCCGTCGTCGAGGCCGGGGTCGTCCGGCGTGGCGGCCGTCGTGGCGTGGTCGGCGGGGTGGTCGGTGCTGGTGACGGTGGCGCCGTTGACGCCGTCCTTGGTGTTGGCGTCCCTGACGTTGCCGACGACGAGGCCGCCGGGCACCGGGTCGAAGGAGCGCTTGCCGACGAAGACGTTGTCGAGCTGCCACCAGTACGCCCAGGTCCCGGTGTAGTGGAAGCGCAGCCGGACGTCGCTCCTGCCCGCGTAGCCGGTCAGCGGGATCTCGACGTGCTTGCCGGACACCGACGCGGTGGTCTGCTTCCACACGCTGGTCCAGGTGGTGCCGCCGTCCGCGGAGACGTCCACGGAGGCGGTGGAGCTGGTGTACTCGCGGTAGTCGGTGTCGAAGGCGAGCAGCGGGTCGGTGGTGCCGCTCAGGTCGTACGACGGCGAGAGCAGCGAGGTGTCCTGGTGCAGGCCCTGGCCGAAGTCGTCGCTGTCGACGATCGCGAAGCCGCCGCTGCCGCCGGTGCGGTTGCCGCGCTTGCCCGGGTCGTCGAAGGTCCAGCCGCCGGTGGTGCCGTCGGCGTCGGCGACACTCCAGCCCTCGGGGGCGGCGGCGGTCGACGTGAAGGGCTCGGTGGCGCCGTTCAGGTGGACGGCGTAGCCGGGCGCGTCGGTCGACGAACTCTCCACGGGGACCGCGATGTCGACCGAGCTGTCGGCCTCCCCGACCTCGACGGTCCTGTCGACCGGCCGGTAGCCCGGGTAGCCGGACGTGACGTGCAGGGTGTACGTGCTGTCCTGCGGCAGCGTCAGGGAGTAGGCGCCGGTGGCGGGGTCGGTGTGGACCGCGCCGCCGGGCACGCCCTTCGCGGTGATCGCGGCGTACAGCGGCCAGCCGTGGCCCGAGCCGTCCGTGACGCGGCCGGTGACGGTGCGGGTGGGCACCGCGTCGAGCGCGAACGACTCGGTGACGGTGCCGCCGTCGGCGACCTCGACCCCGGCGGCGCTGCCGCTCCGGTAGCCGTACGCGGCGGCCGTCACGTCGTACGTGCCGGGCGCGACGTCCACTGTGTAGGTGCCGTCCGCGGCGGTGGTGGCGGCGGCGGCGCCCACGGTGACCTTCGCGCCGGCCAGCGGCGCGCCGGTGGCGTGGTCGGTGACGGCGCCGGCCACCACGCCGTGCGGGCCGCTGGAGAAGGCGGCCGGGCCGTTGGGCGTGCCGAGGCCGGTCGGGCCGTCGTAGCCGGGCCCGGCGGTGCACAGCGCGGCCGGGGTGCAGGAGCCGTTGTCGCCGTCCGTCACGTCGTTGAGCGCGCCGGGGCGGGCGTACGGGTAGGAGTTGGGGTACGTGCCGGCGCCGGGGGTGCCGGCGGCCGCGTACACGCCCGCGATGAGCGGGGAGGAGGCGCTGGTGCCGCCGTAGACCGCCCAGCCGCCGCCCCCGTAGGTCTGGTAGACGGAGACGCCGGTCACCGGGTCGGCCACCGCCGCGACGTCGGCCACCGACCGCTTGCCGCACGCGCTGTCGGTCTGGAAGGCCGGCTTGGGCTCGTACAGCGAGCAGCCGGATCCCGGCCCGCCGTAGGCGTTGTTCCACACCGACTCGCTCCAGCCGCGCGCGCTGCCCGCGTCCACCGTCAGCGAGGTGCCGCCGACCGAGGTGACGTACCGGGAGGAGGCGGGATAGCTCACGCCGTAGCCGTCGTCACCGCTGGAGGCGACGACCGCGACACCCGGGTGGTTGTAGTACGGGTCGAGGTCCGTGGTCTCCGACGGGTCCTCACCGCTGCCGGGGGTGGTGTCGTAGCCGGTGCCGTAGGAGTTGGAGACGTACTTGGCGCCGAGCGCGACGGCCTGGTCCACCGAGGCGCCCAGGTCCTCGACGTAGGAGGAGTCGGCCTCGACCAGCAGGATGTGGGCCAGCGGAGCGGCCGCCGAGACCATGTCCAGGTCGAGGCTGATCTCGCCGGACCAGTCGGGGTCGGCCTCCGGCAGGTCGTCGCCGCCGCGCTGGCTCACCTTGCGGAAGCAGCCGTTGTCGCTGGTGCAGGGTGGCAGCCCGTACTGCGCGCGGTAGACGGCGAGGTCGGCCTCGGCGGTCGGGTCGTCGTAGGCGTCGACGACGGCGACGGTCCGGCCGGCGCCGCCGTCGGCCGGGAGCGCGTAGGCGCTCTGCAGGTCGGTGGCGCCGAATCCGGACGGGGTGGCGGCGTGCGGCTGGAGGCCGGTCCTGGCCGCGACGTCGGTTCTGCGCAGCGCGAGGCACGCGGCGTGCCGGGGCTGCGGGGTGTCGCACTGCCGCACGACGTCCGGCTTCTTCGCGGGGGCCGCGGCGGCCGGGCCCGCAGCGGGTATCTGCAGGCCGACGACCGCGAGCGCGGCCGTTGCGAGGAAGGCCACCGCACCTGTGGCGCGGCGGCGGCGTCTGAGAACGGGTATCCGCAAGGGGGGTCTCCCTGGGGCAGGTGGGACCCCGCGCGGCAGGGTGCGTCGCGGGGGTCACGGCCGTTCGGACCGCTGGCGTATACATGTGCCTCAGGCGCCCCAGGGATTCGTCAAACGGTTGACGAATACCTGACACTCCATGCTCCGCTGTGCGGAGTCGCCTTCCCGTCATCCGGACGGGCGCCGTACGTCCCCCTCCGGCCGGCCGTCCGGTCGTCCGTCCGGAAGCTCGTCCAGCCAGCCGTGCCGGGCCGCGTGCCAGACCAGCTGGATGCGGTTGTCGACGCCCGCCTCGCGCTGCATCGCCGCCACGTGCCGCTGCACGGTCCGCACGGCCACGCCCAGCGAACGCGCCATCGCCGCGTCCGTGCTGCCGCTCGCCAGCATCCCCAGCACCCGTAACCGCAGGGCGCTGCGCGGCTGCTGGACGTCCGGGCGGCGGCCCAGCGGAACGCTGCCCGCCCACACCACGCCGAACAGCGCGGTCAGCGCGTCCAGCAGCGGACCGGCCAGCACCACCAGCATCACCGGCTCCGGGCCCTCGGCCTCCGGCGGCGGCATGAGGGCGACCCGGCCGTCGGCGATCTCCAGCCGGACCGGGAGCCGGCCGGTGACCCGGACGGCCGTCAGCGGATCGCCCGGCGGCCCGAACGCACCCGCCGCCTCCAGCCCGGCCCGCTCGAACACCACCCGCCGCGGCACCCCGGCCGCCACCGCCCCGCGCGGCGCGGCCGCCGAGCCCGGCACGAAGGCCGTGACCTCCCGCGACGCCGCGCCCTGGACCTCCGCGACCCGCCGCGCGATCGCCGCCCGCCCCGCGACGACCTGCACGGCCTCCTCGGCCCGGTGGCTCTCGTGGACGCGCTGGTACTCCGCGTCCAGCCGGTCGAGCAGCTCGCGCCCCAGCCGCAGCTGTTCCTGCGCGTGCGACAGCAGGGGGCGGAAGCCTGCGTGGGGCGGTACGGGGTACCACCGCCCGTCGTGGCCCCTGCGCGCCAGACCGCGGGCCGCGAGTTCGCCGCAGGCCGCCTGGGCGCGGTCCGCCGGCACCGCCATCTGGCGGGCGAGTTCGCCCGCGGCGACGCCGCGCGTGGACACCAGCAGGGAATACGCCCGGTCCGCGTCCGGGCTCAACCCAAGGGCCTCAAACGGACGTTCGGTCATGTGGCCGCACAATAGCCTGCCGGCGGGCTTGACGCCTTGATTACCCGACCGGACTTGACTCTTGACACTCTCCCCGCGGCCCCACCGGGTGCCTCCTGCGGCGGCGCCCGGACCTTCCGCCGCCGGCGGCCGGTCGCGCGGCCCGCTCCAGGAGGCACCGGCGTACGGAAGGTGCCCCGGGGCGCGGAGGGCTCAGCCAAGCGCAGCGAGCTCCGCGGCGACCGCGGCCTCGTGGGCGCGGGCGTCCTCGCGGGCCCGGCGCGGGCTCCAGCGGCCGGACATCAGGAAGACGAAGGGCAGGAAGAGCACCTGCCCGCCGACGCAGACCCACCACCACGTGCGCCACTGCCCGGGGCCGTCGTGCGCGGCCTTCTGGACCTTCGTGCCGTACTGCCGGAGGACCGCCAGCTGGGGCTGCGCCTTCTGGACGACGGCGAGGCCGGCCGGCCCGACCTCCTGCACCGCGCGGGCCGTGACGTCCGCGGGCGCCTTCCCGGGCGGGTACGCGCCGAGTTCGGCGAAGATCCGCGGGTGCGCGGAGACGACGGCAAGCGCCGGCGCCGCCTGCGCCTGCGCCGCCGCGACCTGCGGGCCGTGCTCGACGAGCGGCGTGACGGAGGTGACCAGCACCGGGATGAGCGCGGAGGAGACGGCGACGACGATCCGCACCGTCCACCCCCACACGGCGAGCCCGGTGGCCGTCGCCGCCGGGTTGTGCTTCTCGACCGTCTCGGTGAAGCCCGCCATCCACGGGCCGTAGGCCACCCCGCTGAAGACGCCGATGCCGACGAAGAGCCAGGCGAAGGTGTGGTAACCGGTCTCCGGGTGGGTGGCCCGGGTGGCGAAGACGGCCGTCACCGCGATCGAGCCGACCGCCCCGGCGACCATGAAGGGCTTGCGCACCCTGAGCCTGTCCGACAGCAGCCCGACGGCCACCAGCGCGATCGCGTTCGCCGCCCAGTACCAGTTGGCGACGGCGTTGGCGCGCTGCTCGCTGTAGCCGTAGGTGGTGGCGAAGAAGACGACGAAGTTGCCGACCGCCGCGAAGTAGAGCAGCAGGAAGAGCGCGATGCCGAGCCCCGGTCCGGCGACGGCCGGCCGCAGCATCTGGCGCCACTGGCCGCCGCGGGCGAGCACCTGCGGGTCGATGCCCTTGGCGCGGGCCTCGACGAGCGTGCGGTCGCGCAGCGAGACCATGATCTGGTCGCGCAGCGCCGGGGAGAGCTCGCGCAGGCCCACGACCGCGAGGGCGAAGACGGCCAGCCCGGCGATCGCGGAGAAGCGCAGCTCGTCCTGCCAACTGGAGGTGTCCAGCGTGCGGCTGGTGACGGTGGTGACGACCAGGCTGCCGACGACCGGCCCCATGGTCCACGCCCCCATCGCGGTGGCCCTCCCCAACTGCGGCGAGAAGTCCCGGATCAGTGCGGGTGTGGCGACCAGGACGACGCCCTCGACGACGCTGACGAGCGCGAAGAGCACCAGGTAGGTGGCCTTCCCGCCGGCGTTCGGCAGCCCGAGGAGGACCAGCAGCGAGGCGACGAGCAGCCCGTAGACGACCATGTTGGCGCGTCCCCAGCGGTCGGCGAGCCCGGCGGCGAGCGAGGCGAAGGCGCCCGCCGCGTTGCCGATCACCGAGACCCACACGAAGTAGCGGTAGCTCATGTCGAAGTGCGTGATGATCGACGTGGCCACGGCGTACTGGATGTAGAGCATGTAGTAGAGCACGACGGTGGTGACCACCACGATGGCGAGGTACACCATGCGCGGCGCGGTCGCCGGGTACGCGGCCAGGTCGCGGCGGTGGAGCCGGCCGAGGAGCGTGCGGGGGCGGGGGTCCGCGGGCTGCGGTCCGGGTCTGTCGTCGTCGAACGGTGTCGGGGTGGCGGACATGCGGGTCCTCCAGGGGATGCGGAAACCGGCGTCAGTGACGGAGTGTGGGCAGAGGCTAGTACCGACCGGTCGGTATGCCTAGGGGTCTGCACGGGTCCGCCACCGCGCGGCCGGGGCGCGTCGCGGCGGAAAACGGCCGCCGGCGGGCCCCCTGTCAGGGGACCCGCCGGCGGTTACCTGCCCGGAGGGGTGCCTCAGCCGCCCGTCAGGCGGCGGTGCAGCTCAGCGCCGGGGATCCGACAGCGCCGGACGACGTGCCCTGGAAGCCGAAGCTCGTGGACGCCGCCGGGGCGATCGTGCCGTTGTAGCTGAGGTTCTTCGCGGTGACCGACGCGCCGGACTGCGTGATGGTGGCGCTCCAGCCGCTGGTCTCCTGCTGGTTGCCGGGCCAGGTCCAGGTGACCGTCCAGCCGGAGATGGCCGCGGAGCCGGAGTTGGTCACGGTGACGCTGGCCGTGAAGCCGGTGTCCCACTGGTTGTCGACGTGCAGCGTGGCGGTGCAGCCCTTGTTGGTGCTCCCGCCGGTGGTGCCGGTGGACGTGCCCGTGCTCGTCCCCGTCGAGGTGCCGGTGGAGGTGCCCGTGCTCGTCCCCGTGCTCGTCCCCGTCGAGGTGCCGGTGGAGGTGCCCGTGCTCGTGCCCGTGCTCGTCCCCGTCGAGGTGCCGGTGGACGTCCCCGTGCTGGTGCCCGTCGAGGTGCCGCCGTTCGTGGTGCCCGTGGAGCCGCCGAAGGTCGGGGCCTTGATCGAGGTCAGGTAGCCGTCCTTGACGGTGTCGACGCTCTGCCAGTCGTCCTTGAGGATGCCGCCGGTGTCACCGGAGTCGGGGTTCCACGACCAGAAGGTCCAGCTGAAGCTGTCGCCGCCGTTGCCGGAGGTCGGCTTCAGGTAGCTGACGAGCGCCTTGAGCCACTGCTGGTCGATGGTCGACTGGAGCGTCGTGCCGAACTCGCCGACCCACACCGGGGCGATGTTCTGCTCGAAGAGGTAGCCCCAGTACTTCGACCACACGGACGGCATGTTGGCCGGGAAGGTCGGGTCGGTGAACCAGGTCTGCTGGGCGACGCTGGTGGCGTAGTCGTGGGCGGAGTAGACGACGCGGTTGGCGACGCTCAGCTGGACCGGGTACTGCCCGGCGCCCATCAGGTTGCCGCCCCACCAGCCGGAGACGCCGTTGAAGGTCTGGATGCCCTCGACGAAGATCAGCAGGTTGGGGTTGACGCCCAGGATCGCGTTGCCCGCGCGCTCGGCGGCGAGCCGCCAGTCGACGGTGGTGTCCCCGCAGCCCCAGCAGGCCGGGTCGTGCGGCTCGTTGTGCAGGTCGATGCCGACGACGGCGGTGTTGTTCTGGTAACGCGTCGCGAGGGCCTTGAGGTTGGCGATCCACGTCGACTCGGGGACGCTGCTGGTGTACCAGAGGGCGGACTGCCCGCTGGAGTCCGGCCGGTGCCGGTCCAGGATCACCCGCAGGCCCACGGAGCCCGCGTAGTTCACGATCTTGTCCATGATCTGGAGCGGGCTGAGGCCCTGCAGATCCTGGTTCATGTTGTAGAAGGTGATGCTGTTGGCCGTCGCACCGGCCTTGAAGATGTCGTCGCTGTAGGGCAGCCGGATGGTGTTGTAGCCGAGCTGCTTCATCTGGTCGATCATGCTCTTGTAGTCGCGCGACCAGAGGCCGTGCACCACCTCGTTGCTGGTCTCGAAGCCGAACCAGTTGATGCCCGCGATGCGCACCGCCTGGTTGTTCGAGTCCAGGATCTGCCGGCCGCTGGTGTGCCAGTAGCCGCTGCCCGCGGCGGCCGCCGCCGAGGGCGCCGCCGCGGCGTTGGCGTGGCTCTGCCCCGCGATCGACAGCAGGGCGAGCATCGCCGCGGCGACAGCCGCCGCGACCAGCACGCGCAGCCGCCGCAGGCTTCTCAGCGGACTCCGGACATCCGGATAGGGAACCACGGTGCGCTTCCTCTCGGTGGGGGGAACGGGAACGCTTCGGTTCGTGGCGTGTGGGGTTGCCTCGTCAGCCATGGGAGCGCTCCCATTGGCTACAAGGTATGGAAGCGAGGCCACCCGACGGCCGTCAAGGGGTCGTACGGCCTTCACCTTCTGAACGCGGAACCTCCCGTGCCGCACCGGCGGCCCGCCACCGGGCGGCCGAGCGGTCCCCACCCCCCTCCCGGCACCGGGAACCGCGGCCGCCGTGCGGACAATCGTGCACCCCCGGACCCCCCTCGGGTTAGGCTCGCCTAAGTAGCACCTCCGGCAGAGAGCGGGTATCCCATGGCAGAGCGACCGGCACGCAGGACCCCCCGAGCACGGCACGCCACGGTGGTGCGTACCGGGCGGGTCACCCCGCGGATGGTGCGCGTGGTGCTGGCCGTCGATCCCGCCGACCGGCCGGATCTCGGCGCCTTCACCGACCACTACGTCAAGCTGGTCTTCCCGCCCGAGGGCGTGGAGTACCCGCGCCCGCTGGACATGGAGGCGGTACGCCGCGACCTGCCGCGCGAGCAGTGGCCGCGGACCAGGACCTACACCGTGCGGGCCTGGGACCCGGAGGCCGGCGAGATGACCCTCGACTTCGTCCACCACGGCGACGAGGGCCTCGCCGGGCCGTGGGCGGCGGCCGCCCGGCCCGGGGACGGCATCGACTTCATGGGCCCCGGTGGCGCCTACGCGCCCGACCCGGCGGCCGGCTGGCACCTGCTGGCCGGTGACGAGAGCGCGCTGCCGGCCATCGCCGCGGCCGTCGAGGCGCTGCCGCCGGGCGCGCCGGCGAAGGTCTTCGTGGAGGTCGCCGGCCCCGCCGAGGAGCAGAAGCTGGAGGGCGCCGGTCCCGGCGACGTCGAGGTGGTCTGGCTGCACCGCGGCGGGCGCCCGGTCGGCGAGGCGCTGGTCGCCGCCGTGACCGGGATGACGGTGCCCGAGGGCGACGCGCAGGTCTTCGTCCACGGCGAGGCGGGCTTCGTCAAGGAACTGCGCCGCTTCGTACGGCTGGAGCTGGGGGTGCCCCGCGAGCGGCTGTCGGTGTCCGGCTACTGGCGGCGCGGCTCGGACGAGGACGGCTGGCAGTCGTCCAAGCGGGAGTGGAACGCCGAGGTGGAGCGCGAGCAGGAGTCGGACGGGCGGCCGTAGGGCGGGGTGAACGGACGGGCGCGGCCGGTGGGTTGACCGGCCGCGCCCGCGTGCGTCGCCGCCGGCTCGCACCGGGCGCCGGCCGGGGCGGAGGCCGCGGGTGGGCAGCCGCGCCGTGAGCAGGGGCGGCGTGCCGCCCGGCCCGGCGCCGCACCCCCGGCAGGGGCCCGCGGACACCGCCGAACGCCACGTGGCGAGCGCCGGGGCGACGGGACCGGAGCCGGCGGCGTACCGCGTCCCGCCGGCCGTGAAGGCGGAGGAGAGGAACGCCGGGCCTCGGCCGCCGGGAGGTGACGCCGGTGGCGCTCCCGCACGGCCGCACCGGCGCGCCGGCCGGACGGGAAGGGCCGCCGAGGACCGCGCCAGGCAGCGGCGGCCCCGCAGCGCCCCCGGGTGGCCGGCGCCGCCGGGGTCACCGCGCTGAACGACCGGCACCGGCCGGGCGGGAAGAGGCGCCGAGGACCGCGCCGGGGCACCCGGCGGCAGCGGCGGCCCCGCAGCGCCCTTGGGTGGCCGGCGCCGCCGGGGTCACCGCGCTGAACGACCGGCACCGGCCGGGCGGGCGGACCCGGGCCCCGCCGCACCCCGTCGGCCTTCGCCGGCCCCGCCCGGCACCGCGAGCCGCCGCCCCCCCTCGGCGGCCGCGGGGCCGGGCGTCCCCGTGAGGACTTCGGCCCGCGACGGACACGGCTGCGTGATGCGGCGGAAACACCCCGTGCCTAATTTCTGTCGCCCGACAGGAACACCGGACAGCACCACCCGACAGGGGGCCCGGCCATGACCACCAGCAGACCGCCCACCACCCGGGAGCGGCCGCCGCGGGACGTGCGGACCGCCGCGCACGCCACCGGCACCGACGCCGGCACCGGCACCGGCAGCGCCGCCGACACCGCCGGGCTCGCCGGCTTCGGCTATCCCCAGGAGCTCCACCGCAGCCTCGGCCGCTACGCGTCCTTCGCCGCGGGCTTCTCCTTCATCTCCGTCCTGACCACCGTCTTCCAGTTCTTCGCCTTCGGCTACTCCTTCGGCGGCCCCCGCTTCTTCTGGACCTGGCCCGCCGTCCTGGCCGGGCAGCTGCTGGTCGCCGCGTGCTTCGCGGAACTCGCCGCCCGCTACCCGATCTCCGGCGCCGTCTACCAGTGGTCCACCCGGCTCTCCAACGCCGTCTTCGGCTGGTTCGCGGGCTGGATCATGGTGCTCGGGCAGATCGTGGTCGTCGCGGCGGCCGCGCTCGCGCTCCAGGTGGTGCTGCCCGCGGTGTGGTCCGGCTTCCAGGTCATCGGGACGGACACCTCGCCGGTGTCGCCGGACGGCGCGGCGAACGCGGCGCTGCTCGGCATCGTGCTGCTCGTGCTCACCACGGCGGTCAACCTGCTGGACAACAAGGTCATGTCGGTGGTCAACCGGGTCGGCGTGACCGCCGAGATCGCCGGCGCGGTGCTCATCGTCGTCCTGCTGCTCACCCACGCCGACCGCTCGCCGTCGGTCACCGTGCACAGCGGGGGCGGCGGATCGGCGCTGCTGGTCGGGTCGTTCGCGGCCGCGTACGTGATGATCGGCTTCGACAGCGCGGGCGAGATGAGCGAGGAGACGCGCGACCCGCGCCGGGTCGCGCCGCGCACCATCCTCACCGCGCTGGCCGCCGCCGGGGCGCTCGCCTCGCTGCTGGTGCTCGCGGCGCTGCTCGCCGCGCCCAGCCTCAGCGACGGGCGGCTCGGCACCGACGGGCTGTCGTACGTCCTGACCAGCCGGCTAGGCGACGGGCTCGGCCGGGTGCTGCTGTGCGACGTGGCCCTCGCGGTGGCCGTCGCGACGCTGGCGATCCAGACGTCCGCGACGCGCATGCTCTTCTCGATGGCGCGGGACCGGGCGCTGCCCCTCTCCCCCGCGCTCGCCCGCGTCTCGCCGCGCACCGGGCAGCCGCCCGTACCCGCGCTCGTGGTGGGCGCCCTCGCGGCGGCGGTACTGCTCATCGCGTTCGCGTCGCCGGACGCCTGGCTGGCCATCGGTACGACGTGCATCGTCATGCTGTACCTGGCGTACTCGATGGTGACGGGCCCGCAGCTGCTGCGGCGGCTTCGGGCGCCGCTCCCGCCGGTGACGGACGAATCCGGCGCCCCCGCGTTCTCACTCGGCCGCTGGGGAGTCCCGGTCAACGCCGCGGCCCTCCTGTACGGCCTCGCGATGACCGTCAACCTCGCCTGGCCGCGGGCCGCCGTCTACGACCCCACGGGCGGGCACTGGTACTTCCGCTGGTTCACCCTGCTCTTCCTCGGGTCCGCGCTGGTGCTCGGCGCCGCCTTCCGCGCCTTCCGCCGCGCCTTCCCGTCCTGAGCCGGGCCCTCCGGACCGCCGCTCGCGGTGTCCGGCGCGGCCTCCGGGCCGGGCGCGCCCCCGGGCGTGCCCGGCGGGGTCAGGGGCGGCCGGGCACGCAGCCGGCGATACGGAGGGCGGCGTCGGCCGTGGCGGAGGCGAAATCCGCGCCCGTGCGGTCGCGGGGGGCGAGGATCACGCCCTCGATGAGGGCGAAGAGCAGGTCGGCGCGCAGGGCCGGCTCCCCCGGCGGAAGGGCCGCGCCCACCGCGGTGGCGGCCAGCAGCGCCGCGTAGGCCTCCCGCAGCTCGCCCCGCGCGGAGCGGAACGCGGCGAAGCGCTCGGCCCGCACCTCGGGCAGCAGGTAGAGGGCGCCGAGGTTGTGCGGCCCGGCGCACAGCAGCTCGACGTCGGCGCGGCACAGCTCCCACAGCCGCCGCTCGGCGGGGCGTTCGCGGTCGGCGAGCAGGGACCGCGCGAGGGCGAGGGACGGGGTGACGGTGCCCTCCAGCAGCTCCGCGAGCAGCTCCTCCTTGCCGCTGACGTAGTGGTACATGGTCGCCTGCCGCATGCCCGCCCGCTCGGCCACGGCCCGCGTGGTGGTGGCGGTGTAGCCGCGGGTGGTGAAGAGTTCGGCCGCGGCGGCGAGGATCTCCTGCCGCGGGGTGAGCCCGCTGTCGGGCCGGGCCTGCGCGCGGGGCCGCCCGACGCGCCGCCCGCGCCCGACCCTGCCGCTGCCCGGTTCCGTACCGCTCACGCCGCGATCGTCGCACAACCGCGGACCTGTCTCCGTACGGGGCGGGCGCGGTGAGCGGCCGGTAACGCGGGCGCAACGCGCGGGCAATCGGGCGGAATCCGCCGCCGCCTAATTTCTGTCGCACGACAGAAACAGGAGGTGCGGCGTGGCGGCAGGGGCGACAGGGACGACGTACGGCGCGCGGGCCCACGCGCGGGCGCAGCAGGGGCGGCGGGCGGCGGCGATGCCGCTGGTACCGGCGCCCGACGGCCTGGTCTGGGCCGAGACGGTCGCGGGGGGCAACTACACGCACAAGGCGCTGGCCAGGGGCACCGAGCTGCGGCTCGCCGACCCGACCGGCACCGCGTGCGCGCACGTGCTGCTCTTCGTCACCGGCAGCCCGTGGGAGCGGCTGAACGTCGCCGACACCGTGAAGGTGCAGTGGAACGCCTACCTGGGCGCGGGGCGGCTGCTGCTGTCCGACCAGGGCCGGGTACTGGCCTCCCTCGTGGCGGACACCAGCGGGCGGCACGACACGCTGTGCGGCACGTCCACCGCCGTACGCAACACCGCGCGCTACGGGGACGGTTCGCCGCAGGGCGGCAGCCCGGCGGGGCGGGAGCTGTTCACCCTGGCCGCGGCCAAGCACGGGCTGGAGCCGCGCGACCTGCCGCCGTCCCTGTCGTTCTTCCAGGGCGTGCGCGTCGATTCGGACGGGAGCCTGGAGTTCACCGGTTCGGCGGGCCCGGGCACCGCGGTGACGCTGCGCGCGGAGATGCCGCTGACGGTGCTGCTGGCGAACGTGCCGCACCCGCTGGACCCGCACCCGTCCTACGTGTGCGGCCCGTTGGAGGTCACCGCACGGCCGGGGCGGCCGACCGCGCCGGGCGATCCGCTGTGGGACGACACCCCCGAGGGCCGCCGCGCCTTCCAGAACACCGCCGAGCACCTGACCGCGAGGGGGCTGTGATGACCGCGACCACCGAAACGACCACGACCGTCGCCGCCCGCGCCCCCTGGTCCGCGGTGATCCCCCGGGGGGGCCTGCTGACCATCACCGACCTGCACGGCAACCAGGCGGTGGACTTCCTCGTCTACGACGCCGCCGACACCGCGGTCCGCTACAGCGCGCCGGACACCCTCCAGGCACAGGGCAACATCTTCCTGGCCACCGGCAGCGTCCTGATGTCCAACGAGCACACCCCGCTGATGACGGTGACGGCCGACGGCTGCGGCGGGCACGACACGATCGCCGGTGCCTGCTCGAAGGAGTCCAACACCCTGCGCTACGGCCACCACACCTGGTCGCAGCACGCCTGCGCGGACAACTTCCTCGCCGAGGGCGCCCGTTGGGGGCTCGGCAAGCGCGACATGGTGAGCAACGTCAACTGGTACATGAACGTCCCCGTCGAGGACGACGGCACCCTCGGCATCGTCGACGGCCGCTCGGCCGCCGGGCTCGCCGTGACGCTGCGGGCCGAGCGGGACGTGCTGGTACTGGTCTCCAACTGCCCCCAGATCAACAACCCCTGCAACGGCTTCGACCCGACACCGGTACGGATGACGGTCACCCTCCCGGGAGCGGACCGATGAGCTTCGACACGCTGCTGGTCGCCAACCGCGGCGAGATCGCCGCCCGGGTGCTGCGCACCGCGCGCCGCATGGGACTGCGGACGGTCGCGGTCTTCTCCGACCCCGACCGCGGCGCCCCGCACGTCCGGCTCGCGGACACCGCCGTGCGGCTGGGGCCCGCGCCCGCCAAGGAGAGCTACCTCGACGCGGGGGCGGTGCTCGCCGCCGCCCGCGAGACGGGGGCCGGCGCGGTGCACCCCGGCTACGGCTTCCTGTCCGAGGACGCGGACTTCGCCCGCCGCTGCGAGGCCGCCGGGCTGGTCTTCGTCGGCCCCGAGCCGCGGCACCTGGAGGTCTTCGGCGCCAAGCACACCGCGCGGGCGGCCGCGCAGGCGGCCGGTGTGCCCCTGCTGCCGGGCACCGGGCTGCTCCCCGGCCTGGACGCCGCGCTCGCCGCCGCCGCGGACCTCGGCTACCCGGTGATGCTCAAGGCCACCGGCGGCGGGGGCGGCATCGGGATGCGCGCCTGCCGCACCCCCGCCGAACTGGCCGCGGCCTGGGAGCCCGTGGAGCGCGCCGCGGCGGCCGGCTTCTCCTCCGCCGGGCTCTTCCTGGAACGCCTGGTGGAGCGGGCCCGGCACGTCGAGGTGCAGGTCTTCGGTGACGGCCGCGGCGGGGTGACCGTGCTCGGCGACCGTGACTGCTCCCTCCAGCGGCGCCACCAGAAGGTGCTGGAGGAGGCCCCGGCACCGGGCCTGCCCGCCCCCCTGCGCGCGCAACTGGCGGAAAGCGCCCGCGCGCTGTGCGCCTCGGTCGGCTACCGCTCGGCCGGGACGGTGGAGTTCGTCTACGACGCCGAGCGCGCCGAGGCGTACTTCCTGGAGGTCAACACCCGCCTCCAGGTGGAGCACCCGGTCACCGAGGAGACCTACGGCGTCGACCTGGTGGAGTGGATGCTGCGGCTCGCCCGCGACGGGGAGGCGCCCGCCGCCGCGCCCGGGCCGCGCGGCCACGCGGTCGAGGCGCGCGTCTACGCCGAGGACCCGGCCCGCGGGCACCGGCCCAGCGCCGGGGTGCTCACCCGGGTGGAGTTCCCGCCGGACGTACGGGTGGACACCTGGGTCGCGACCGGCACCGAGGTGACCACCGCCTACGACCCCATGCTGGCCAAGGTGATCGCCTACGGAGCCGACCGCGAGGAGGCGCTGGACCGGCTCGCCGGGGCCCTCGCGGCCACCCGGGTCGACGGCGTCGAGACCAACCTCGGCCTGCTGCGGGCCGCGCTCGCCGAACCGGCGCTGCGCGCCGCCGTCCACCACACCGCCACGCTGGGGGGCGTCACCGACACCTCGCGGCGGATCGACGTGGTGCGCGCCGGTACCCTCACCACCGTCCAGGACTGGCCGGGCCGCACGGGCCTGTGGCACGTCGGGGTGCCGCCCTGCGGGCCGATGGACGACCTGTCCTTCCGGCTCGGCAACACCGCGCTGGGCAACGGCGAAGGCGCCGCCGGTCTCGAATGCACGCTCCAGGGACCGGCGTTGCGCTTCAGCCACGCCACGACCGTGTGCGTCACCGGCGCGCCCGCGCCCGTCACCGTCGACGGCCGCCCGGTGCCGCAGTGGGAGCCGGTCACCGTGCCGGCCGGCGGGCTGCTGGACGTCGGCGCGCCGCACGAGGCGGGCCTGCGCACGTACGTCCTGGTCGCCGGGGGGCTGGACGTGCCCCCGTACCTCGGCAGCGCCGCGACCTTCACACTCGGCCGCTTCGGCGGGCACGGCGGGCGGGCGCTGCGCACCGCGGACGTCCTGCACGGCGGCGTCACCGCGGACGGCACGCCCGTCGCACCCGCCCGGCGCCCCGCGATCGGCACCACGTGGGAGATCGGCGTGGTCGAAGGCCCGCACGCGGCGCCGGAGTTCTTCACCGAACAGGACATCGACGACTTCTACGCGGCCAGTTGGAGCGTGCACTTCAACTCCGCCCGCACCGGTGTCCGGCTCGTCGGCCCCAGGCCGCGCTGGGCGCGCCCGGACGGCGGCGAGGCGGGCCTGCACCCGTCCAACATCCACGACACGCCCTACGCGGTCGGCGCCGTCGACTTCACCGGCGACATGCCCGTGCTGCTCGGACCGGACGGGCCCTCGCTCGGCGGCTTCGTCTGCCCGGCCACCGTGGTGACCGGACAGCGCTGGAAACTGGGGCAATTGCGGCCCGGCGACACCGTGCGCTTCGTGCCCGTCACCGAGGACGCCGCCGCCCGGCTGCGGGCCGCGCCCGCGGCGGCGCCCGTCGCGTGCCGGCCGGCGACCGGCGACGGCGGCGTCCTCGGCCGCGCCGAACCGGGCGCCGACCGCCCCGCGGTGACCTACCGGCGCAGCGGCGACGACAACCTCCTCGTCGAGTACGGCCCCATGCAGCTGGACCTGGCGATGCGGATGCGGGTGCACGCGCTCGCGGAGCACCTCGCCGCGCAGCGGCTGCCCGGCGTCGTCGACCTCACGCCCGGCATCCGCTCGCTCCAGATCCACGTCGACCCCGACGTGCTGCCGGCCGGCAAGCTGCTCGGGCTCGTCCGCGAGGCCGAGGACCTGCTCCCGCCCACCGAGCACCTGGTGGTGCCCAGCCGCACCGTCCACCTGCCGCTGTCCTGGGACGACCCCGCGACCCGCGAGGCGATCGCCCGCTACATGGCGGGCGTCCGCGACGACGCGCCCTGGTGCCCGTGGAACATCGAGTTCATCCGGCGGGTCAACGGGCTCGACTCCGTCGACGACGTGTACCGCACGGTCTTCGACGCGGAGTACCTGGTGCTCGGGCTCGGCGACGTCTACCTCGGGGCGCCCGTCGCCACGCCGCTCGACCCGCGGCACCGGCTCGTCACCACCAAGTACAACCCGGCACGTACCTGGACCGCCGAGAACTCCGTCGGCATCGGCGGGGCCTACCTGTGCATCTACGGCATGGAGGGGCCCGGCGGCTACCAGTTCGTCGGGCGTACGGTCCAGGTCTGGTCCGGGCGGGACGCGGCCGCGGGCTCCGCCGAGCCGTGGCTGCTGCGCTTCTTCGACCGCATCCGGTGGTATCCGGTCGAGGCCGACGAACTCCTCGACCTGCGGGCCGACATGGCCGCCGGGCGCCTGCGGCTGCGGGTGGAGGAGGGCGAGTTCGCCCTCGCGGAGCACATGCGCTTCCTCGCCGGGAACGCGGAGTCCATCGCGGGCTTCCGCGCCCGGCAGCAGGCCGCCTTCGCGGCGGAGCGGTCGGCCTGGGAGGCCGCCGGGGAATTCGCCCGGGCCGACTCCGCGGGGGCGGCTCCCGCCGCCCCGGGCCCGGAGGAGGTCGCGGTGCCGCCGGGCGGCTGCGCGGTCGAGGCGGAGTTCGCGGCGGGGGTGTGGCGGGTCGCCGTCCGCCAGGGCGACCGCGTCGCGGCGGGGCAGAACCTGCTCACGCTGGAGGCGATGAAGATGGAGTCCCCGGTGGCCGCGCCCGTCGCCGGCCGCGTGTCGGCCGTGCACGTCGCGCCGGGCGACCAGGTCTCCCCCGGCACCGCCCTGCTGACCCTGGCCCCCCTGTGACGCCGTCCCGCCCGCCCCGCCCGGCACGGGCTGGCTTCCCACCGGAACGGCCCCCGCCCTCCGGGCCGCCGCGTGCGGTGGCCCCGGGGCCTTCCCCCCGCGGAGGCCGGGCGCGCGGTTCCCCGCGCCCCGGGTGCGCCCCCGTCCGGCGCGGTGAGGTCACGGGCAGGGAAGGCGGTTCCGGGGCCGCGGGAAACCGCGTGCCCGGCCCCCACCGCGCGGGAGACCGCGGTAACCGCCGCGGGCAGCAGCCCGCGGCACGAGGAGCGCGAGGAACCGCGCGGCGGGTTCGGCACCCGCCGGGCGGCCGCGGCACCCGCCGCGTGAGGCAGCCGGAGTGAGAGGGGCCACGAATGGGCAGGGCGCAGGCGCGCGTCGCGGCGGCGTATCAGCAGATGGAGCGGGCCGGCAGGGCGGACGTGTGGATCGCGCTGCGGCCGCAGGAGGAGGCCGCGGCCGACGCGCGGGAGGTGGACGCCCGGGCCGCCGCAGGGGCCCCGCTCCCGCTGGCCGGCACGCTGCTCGCCGTCAAGGGCAACATCGACGTCGCCGGGCTCCCCACCACCGCCGGCTGCCCCTCGTACGCCTACGTGCCGGAGCGCGACGCGCCCGCGGTGGCGGCCCTGCGCGCGGCCGGCGCGATCGTGCTCGGCTCCACGAACATGGACCAGTTCGCCACCGGCCTGGTCGGCACCCGCAGCCCGTACGGGGCGGTGGCCAGCGTGCCGGCGCCGGAACGGGTCGGCGGCGGGTCGAGTTCGGGATCGGCCGCCGCCGTCGCGCTCGGCTTCGCCGACATCGCGCTGGGCACCGACACCGCGGGTTCGGGCCGCGTCCCGGCCGCCTTCCAGGGCATCGTGGGCCTCAAGCCGACGCCCGGCCTGGTGCCGACGGACGGCGTGGTCCCGGCGGTGGCGAGCCTCGACTGCGTGAGCGTCTTCGCCCGTACGCTGCCGGAGGCCCGCCGTGCCCTCGCGCTGCTGGCGAGCCCGGTGCCGCCGCCGCGCCGCCCGGGCCCGTGGCGGGTCGCAGTCGCGCGCCCGGAGCAGCTCGGCGAGCTGGACGACGGCTGGGCGGCCGCGTACGAGGCGGCCGCCGGCCGGCTCGCGGCGGCCGGCGCCGCACTGCGGACGATCGACCTGGCGCCCTTCAGCGAGACGGCGGAGCTGCTGTACGGCGGGGCGTTCGTCGCGGAGCGCTACGCCGCGGTGGGCGCGTTCGTGGAGCGCGGCGGCGCGGACCTCGATCCGACGGTGGCCGGCATCGTCCGCGCGGCCCGCGACATCCCCGCGCACCGCCTCGTCGCGGACCGCGAGCGGCTCGCGGTACTGCGCGTCCGCGCGGCGGCGGAGCTGAACGGGTGCGACGCGCTGCTGCTCCCGACCACGCCGGGCCACCCGACGCTCGCGGAGGTCGCCGCCGACCCGGTCGGCGCCAACACCCGGCTCGGCCGCTTCACCAACTCGGCGAATCTGCTCGGCCTGTGCGCGGCCGCGGTGCCGGGCGGCACGGTGGAGGGCCGGCCGTTCGGGGTGATGCTGCTGGGGCCGGCGGGCGCCGACGACCGGGTCGCGGAGATCGCCGCGCTGCTGCAGCCGCCGGTGCGGCTCGCGGTGGTGGGCGCGCACCTGTCCGGCCAGCCGCTGAATCCGCAGCTGCTCGCGCTGGGCGCCCGGCTCGCGGGCACGACCGCCACGGCGCCCGCCTACCGGCTGTACGCGCTGGACACCGTGCCGCCCAAGCCGGGCCTGGTACGGGTCGCGGAGGGCGGCGCGGCCGTGGAGGCCGAGGTGTGGGAGCTGTCCCCGGCGGCCCTCGGCTCCCTCACCGCCGCCCTCCCCCGCCCGATGGCCCTGGGCCGGGTGACGCTGCACGACGGCACCGAGGCGACCGGTTTCCTCTGCGAACCCGCCGCCCTCGCCGACGCCGCGGACATCACCGCCCACGGCGGCTGGCGCGCCTACCTGTCCCGTACACCCTGAGCCCGCGCCCGCCCACGGCCGCCGGCGCACTCACCTGCCCCGTACGCCCTGAGCCGCCCCCACCCGCGCACCCGCCCGCGCCGCCACCGCGGACACCACCGCCCACCGCGGCCGGCGCACCCACCTGCCCCGTACGCCCTGAGCCCGCGCCCGCCCCCACCCCCGCACCCGCCGCGCCGCCACGGCAGCGGCGGGCAACGTCCCCCGGCGCGGGGGCGGGAGGCCGTGCGGCGCCGGGCCGAGGCCCGGGTACGCCGGGGCCCCCGGCGCGCCGGACCGCACCGGGCCCGCGGCCCGCAGCCGGTCCCGCGACCTGTGCTGCGGGCCGTGCCCGCCGCGTCCGTACACTGGCGCGCACCACAGGACACGGGGAGAGGACACCCGCCTCATGCGTCACCGCACCGCACTCACCGCTGTCGCGCTCGGCGCGGCGCTCGCCGTCACCGCGCTCGGCGGATGCTCGTCGGACTCGTCCGGCACGACGTCCGACGACGCGAAGGCCGACTCGACGGCGACGCCCTCCGCGTCGGGCGGGAGCAGCGCGCCCGCGGCGAGCAGCAGCCCGCCCGCGAAGCCCGCACGGAAGGTCTCGGGGCACCTGGACTACACCGGAGCCGCCACGGGCGGGGCGGACTTCTCCGGCGGGGTGCTGTGCGAGGTCAAGAACGGCAAGCTCATCGGGGTGACGACGCCGGACGTGCTGGCGAAGAAGCAGGTCTTCCCGTCCTTCATCGCCACGACCGCCGACAGCCCCACGCAGGTGGCCCTCTTCAACACCCCGGACGGCACGTCGTACTCGGGTCGGGTGCCGAAGTCGCAGGGCGTGAGCGCGCACAAATCGGGCGGCACCTGGACGGTGACCGTCGACGGCCTGCAGATCGCGAAGGACTACAGCGGCGCGGGTGCAGTGGTGACCCTCAAGGGCTCCCTGACCTGCACCCGCGTGAGCTGAGCGCCGCCTCAGCCCACCGAGGAGTACGCCACGACCCCCCGCAGGAGGCCGTCCACGGCCTTGCGGGCGGTCCGCCGGACAGGGCTGCCCTCCGGGGCGGCCTCGCTGATCTGGCCCAGGACGTCGATGAGCTGCTTGCACCAGCGCACGAAGTCGCCCGCGGGCATGTCGGCGTCGCCGAGCACGGCGTCCAGGCCGTGGCCGGAGGCCCAGCGGTAGGCCGGCCACGCGAAGCCGAGGTCGGGCTCACGCTGGCCGACGCCCTCGGTCTGGTTGATCCGGTGGTCCTCCTCCAGCGCGTCGAGGCGGCCCCAGATACGGACCATCTCGCCGAGCGCGGCCCGCGCGGCACCGCTGGGCAGCTTGGGCGCGGCCGCGTCGTCGGCCTGCCGGGACTCGTAGACGAGGGCGGAGGCGCACGCGGCCAGCTCCGCCGGATTCAGCCCGTCCCACACCCCGTCCCGCAGGCACTCGCTGGCCAGCAGGTCCAGCTCGCCGTACAGGCGGGCCAGCCGGCGGCCCTCCGGGGTCACCGTTTCCCCGTCGGCGCCCTGCAGATAGCCCAGCTCGGAGAGCACCGCGCACACCCGGTCGAAGGTGCGGGCGATGGTGTTGGTGCGGCCCTCGATGCGGCGCTCCAGCTGCTGGGTGTCGCGGCGCAGCCGGTGGTAGCGCTCGGCCCAGCGGGCGTGGTCCTCGCGTTGGTCGCAGCCGTGGCAGGGGTGCGCGCGGATCGCGGCGCGCAGCCGCATGATCTCGGTGTCGTCGGCGGCGGCCGAGCGGTCCTTGCGGCGGTGGTGCGGCGGGGCCGCCCAGCCGGCCGTGCCGGCCTTGCTGCGCATCGCCGAGGCGAGGTCGCGGCGGGACTGGGGGCTGCGCGGGTTGAAGGACTTGGGGATCCGCATGCGGTCCAGCGCCTCGACGGGCACCGGGAAGTCCAGCTGCGCGAGCCGCTTGACCTGCCGTTCTGCGGTGAGCACCAGCGGGCGCGGCCCGTCGTGGTGGACGCCGTCGCGCGGGATGTGCCCGGAGGCGCGGACGCCCGGGATACCGGGCTCCAGCACCAAGGCGAGCCCGGCGTACTTCCCGGCGGGGACATGGATGATGTCGCCGGGCTTGAGCTTCTCCAGCGCCTCGGTCGCCGCGGCCCGGCGCAGCGCGGCGCCCTGCCGCGACAGGTGCGCCTCGCGGTCCTTGAGCTCGCGGCGCAGCGCCATGTACTCGTCGAAGTCGCCGAGGTGGCAGGTCATCGACTCCTTGTAGCCGTCGAGGCCCTCCTCGTTGCGCTGCACCTGCCGGGAGATGCCGACGACGGAGCGGTCGGCCTGGAACTGCGCGAAGGACGTCTCCAGCAGCTCCCGCGAGCGGTGCCGCCCGAACTGCCCGACCAGGTTGACGGCCATGTTGTACGACGGCTTGAAGGACGACCGCAGCGGGTACGTGCGCGTGCCGGCCAGGCCCGCGACGGCCCCGGGGTCGAAGCCGCGCTGCCACAGCACCACGGCGTGGCCCTCGACGTCGATGCCGCGCCGCCCGGCACGCCCGGTGAGCTGGGTGTACTCGCCGGGGGTGATGTCGGCGTGCATCTCGCCGTTCCACTTCACGAGCTTTTCCAGCACCACCGAGCGGGCCGGCATGTTGATGCCGAGCGCGAGCGTCTCGGTGGCGAAGACGGCCTTGACCAGACCGGCGGTGAAGAGCTCCTCGACGACTTCCTTGAAGGCCGGCAGCATGCCCGCGTGGTGGGCGGCGATACCGCGCTCCAGGCCCTCCAGCCACTCGAAGTAGCCGAGGACGTGCAGATCCTCGTCGGGGATGGAGCGGGTCCGCTCCTCGACGACCGCCCGGACCCGGGCGCGGGCCTCGTCGTTGTTGAGCCGCAGCCCGGCGTACAGGCACTGCTGGACGGCGGCCTCGCAGCCGGCCCGGCTGAAGATGAAGGTGATGGCGGGCAGCAGGCCCTCGGAGTCGAGCTTGTCGATGACCTCGGCGCGGCTGGGCGTCCAGACCCGGCTGCGGGCACGCCGCTCCCGCTCGCGGTCGGCCTCGCGGCCGCGCTTGGCGCGCGGGTGGTAGGTGCGCTGGTTCTCCATGCGGGCGAGGCGCTCGAGGTCGGCGTTGACCTCGCGGCGGCCGCGGGCGTCGGTGGCGCCGGCCTTCTCCTCGAAGAGGTCGTACATCCGGCGGCCGGCCAGCACGTGCTGCCACAGCGGGACGGGGCGGTGCTCGGAGACGATGACCCGGGTGTCGCCGCGCACGGTGTCGAGCCAGTCGCCGAACTCCTCGGCGTTGGACACCGTCGCGGACAGCGACACGAGCGTCACGGACTGCGGGAGGTGGATGATCACCTCTTCCCACACCGCGCCGCGGAAGCGGTCGGAGAGGTAGTGCACCTCGTCCATGACGACGTAGCCGAGGCCGTCGAGTGCTGCGGAGCCCGCGTAGAGCATGTTGCGCAGCACCTCGGTGGTCATGACGATCACCGGTGCGTCGCCGTTGACGCTGTTGTCGCCGGTGAGCAGGCCCACCTTGTCCGTGCCGTAGCGCCGGGCCAGGTCGTTGTACTTCTGGTTGGAGAGCGCCTTGATCGGGGTGGTGTAGAAGCACTTGCGGCCCTCGGCGAGGGCGAGGTGGACGGCGAACTCGCCGACGATGGTCTTGCCGGAGCCGGTGGGGGCGGCGACGAGGACACCGCTGCCCGCCTCCAGCGCCTCGCAGGCCTCTATCTGGAACGGGTCGAGGCCGAAGTCGTACAGCTCGCGGAACTGCGCGAGTGCGGTGGTGTTCTCCACGGCACGGCGGCGGCTCGCGGCATAGCGCTCGGCAGGCGACATCTCGTCGGACTTCTCGTCTGTCATCTCGCTCCTGAGCCTACCCAACGGGACCGACACACCGCGTGATCTTTATCTCCGGCGGAGCACGCCTGCCCGCCGGCGGGACGGAGGGGACGCCAGTGGCTCAGACCAGCAGCCGCAGGGCGCCCGGCACGGTCTCGGCGTGGAGGGGCAGCGGGCCGATGCGCTCCCCGTCCGCGTACGCGGTGACGTCGTCGGCGGCGAGCCGCACGCGGGCGGCCCGGTGCACGGTGACGACCGGGTGGCGGGGGTGCTTGCCGCTGTAGACCAGCGGGAAGACCCGCAGCAGGGTGCGCCGGGTGCAGGGGCCGACGACGCACACGTCGAAGAGCCCGTCGTCCATCACCGCGTCCGCGCACATCCGCATGCCGCCGCCGTACGAGGAGCCGTTGCCGACCGCGACGAGGGTGGCGTCCAGCTCGCGCTCGGGGGCGTCGTCGAACTGCACGCGGTAGCGGATGGGGCGCAGCGCGGCCAGCTCGGCGAGCATCGCCACGTCGTAGCGGAAGCGGCCGCGGGGCCAGCTCATCCGGTTGCCGCGGTCGTTGACGCGCGAGTCGAAACCGGTGGCCATGACGGTGCAGAACCAGCGCTCACCGGCACGCCCCAGATCGACCGGGCGGCTGCGGCCCTCGGTCAGCGCCGCGGCGACGACGGCGCCGGCGGCGGCCGGGTCGCGCACGGGCAGACCGCTGACCCGGGCGAAGTCGTTGCCGGTACCGGCGGCGACCACGCCGAGCGGGGTCCCGGTGCCGGCGACGGCCTGGAGGGCGAGCGAGACCATGCCGTCGCCGCCGACCGCGACGAGCGCGCCGGTGCCGCCGTCGACGGCCTTGCGGGCCTGGTCAAGGGCGTCGGCGGCGTCGGAGCCGACAACGGTGCGGACGGCCAGACCCGCCGAGCGCAGCGCCTCGGCGGCGGGCCTGGCGGCCCTGGCGCCTCTGCCGCGGCCGGAGGTCGGGTTGACGAGAAGGGTGATGTCGCCGGTCACGGGCGGACCCTACCCCGTATCACCGCTCCGGCGGTACGGGCCGGGCCTTTCGGGAAAGCGCCGGTCAGGTGGCGTCGTCGTAGCCGTTGCCGCGGCCGGCGCCGCTGTCGCCGTCCTCGTCGTCGAGCGGCTCCACGGAGCCGACCTGCTCGGGGATGTGGTCCAGGCTGGAGGCCTCGTCCGGGTCGAGCCCGAAGTCCGGGTCGGCGGCGCGGCGGCGGGCCCGGCGCGAGTCGTTGAAGAAGCACACGCCGACCGCCAGGAAGTACAGCAGCACGATGGGCGCGGCCAGCAGGCACATGGTGAGCGGGTCGCCGGTGGGCGTGGCGACGGCGGCGAAGACGGTGATGCCGATCACCATGGCGCGCCACCAGCCGAGCATCCGCCTGCCGGTGACGAGGCCGGTGAAGTTCATCGCGACGAGCGCGAGCGGCAGCTCGAAGGCGAGGCCGAAGACGATGACCAGCCGGACGACGAGGTCGAGGAAGTCGTCGAGCGGCAGCAGGTTGGTGGTGTCCTCCGGCACGAAGCCGATCATGATCCGCGCGGTCTGCGGCAGGATCTCGTACGCCAGGACGGCACCGCCGAGGAAGAGCGGCACACCGGCGGCGACGAAGCCCAGCGTGTAGCGCTTCTCGTTCTTGTGCAGGCCCGGGGCGAGGAAGCCCCACAGCTGGTAGAGCCAGACCGGGGAGGAGCCGACCACGCCCACCATCAGCGAGACCTTCAGCGCGATGGAGAAACCGCCCATCAGACCGCTGACGGTCATCAGGGCGCAGGGCTCGCTGTCCTTGCTGCCCGCCGAGCTGCCGTCGACGCAGCGGGCGCCGTCCGGGATGCGCTGCTGGAGCAGGTGGATGATGTCCTTGTAGAAGAACGCGGCCACGACGGTGACGGCGATGACCGCGAGCACGGACTTGAACAGCCGGTTGCGCAGCTCTCGCAGGTGGTCCGCGAGCGGCATCCGCCCCTCGGGGTCCTTTTGCTGCTTGCGGGCAGTCTTGAGCACCCACGTCCTCGTCTCGTGCGGCAGCCGTCGGCGGTGCTTCTCGGCTTGGTCGTTCGGCTTGGTCGTTCGCTGTCCGGCCCGGCGGGCCCGGCCGCGGGGGCGGGGCGGACGGGCGTCCGGTGCGCCGGCCGGACGGGCCCGGCGCCGCCGGACGGTCAGCCGGTGGTCGTGGTGCGGTCCTCGACCGGGCGGGCGCTGGCGGTGTCGCCGGGCGCGGCCTGGATGGTCTTCGGGGCCGCCTGCTCCTGGGCCGCGGTGCCGGGCTGCGCGGCGGGAGTCGGGTCGTCGTTCTTCATCGCCTTGGCCTCGCTCTTGAGGATGCGGGCCGACTTGCCGAGCGACCTGGCCATGTCGGGCAGCTTCTTGGCGCCGAAGAGCAGGACGACGACGAGAAGGATCAGTAGGAGCTCAAGGGGCTTGAGGTTGCCGAGCATGATTCGTCTACCTTCTCACCGGGGGCGGCGTGGTCCGTGCGGTACGTCCTTGCGGTGGCCGTTGGCCGTACGGTACGCCCCGGTCTCCCGGTCCTCCGGCCATCACCCACGCAAGGATCGTAGCGTGCGGTGGTGAACGCCGGAATGTCTGCCGGGGTCCACCAGGTTGCGACCGCACCGGGACCGTGCCTGATCAGCGGGCCCGGACCGGCGTTCGGCCGCCGGCTCAGCGTACCTTCACGCAGGCGCCCGCGGCAGGCTCAGCGGCGGGTCATCTCGCCCGCGGTCCTGGCCAGCGGGGCGGCGGCGCGCTGCAGCCGCTCGCCCGCTGCGCCCAGCGCCTCGCCGCTGGCGGCCACCTGGGCGGCCAGCTCCCCCACCGCCCGGAAGACCCGGGCGGCGAACACCGCGAGGACCAGCAGGCCCGCGGCCGCCAGGCCGATGCTCAGAAAGATCCACCACATGGCCCGGCAGCCTACCCCTGCAGCCGCATGGTCCTGACGCCCCCGACGGTCAGCAGCTCCACGATCCGCTCCCCGGCCGGCTTGCGCACGGCCTCGCCGCATCCGGGACAGGTGAAGGAGTAGAAGGTGGTGCGCGCGCTGGCCCCGATGGCCAGCCGCAGGGCGTCGGCGGTGATCTCGAAGCTGGTCCGGCAGTGCGGGCAGCCGGCCCGGAAGACCGCGGCACCGGCCTCCGGCGGCGGGCAGCCGACCGTCATGGGCGCGCCTACTCCCCGTATCCGGCGAGGGCGCGTACGGCCGCGTCGCGCGCGTCGGCGGCGAGTTCGGCGGGTGCCACGATCCGCCCGTCGCGGCCCAGCCGCAGCGCGAGGCGGCGCAGCGACCCGGGGTCGGGGGTGCGCAGGGTGATGCGCAGCCCGCCGTCCGGCAGCTCCTCCGCGCTGTCGTGCGGGTAGTACTCGGCGACCCAGCGCCCGCCCGGCCCCACCTCGACGACGACCTCGGGGTCGTCGCCGGCCGGCTGCACGAGCCCCTGCGACAGGTCGCGCGGCTCCAGCCGGGGCGGGTCGGACGGCTCGTCCAGCAGCCGGATCTCGGCGACCCGGTCCAGCCGGAAGGTGCGCCGGTCCTCGGACAGCCGGCACCAGCCCTCGACGTAGGTGTGGCCCACTGCGAACAGCCGGATCGGGTCGACCTCGCGCTCGGTCAGCGCGTCGCGGGCCGGGGAGTAGTAGCGCATCCACAGCCGGCGCCGCTCGGTCAGCGCGCGGTCCACGGTGGCGAAGACGCTGCCCTCGGACTCGAAGGTCACCGACAGCCGGGCGCTGCCGCCGGCCGCCTCACCCGCGGCGGCCTCCAGCTTGGCTCCGGCCCGCAGCAGGGCCTGCCGGTCGCTGTCCCGCAGCCCGGGCAGGTTGGCGACCGCGCGCGCGGCGACCAGCAGGGCTGTCGCCTCGTCGGCGGCCAGCCGCAGCGGCTGCGCCACGTCGTCGGCGGTGCCGGGGTTGTGCCACCAGATCTGCTCGCCGTCGGTGTCGATGTCGAGCAGGTCGCCGCCGCGGAAGCTGGTGCCGCACAGCGGCAGCACGTTCAGGTCGCCGATCAGCTCGGCCTCGGTCACGCCGAAGGCGCGCGCCACCTCGTCCACCCGGGCGCCGGGCCGCTCGCGCAGGTACGTCACCAGGGACAGCATCCTGCGGGTCTGGTCGATCGCGTTGCTCATGCCGCCGTCTCCCCTCAGCCCTCGTCAGCCCTTGGCCACCGCGCGCAGCCGGTCCAGCACCTCGGAGCGCAGCTCCTCGGGTGCCAGCACGACCACGTCGGGCCCGAATTCGGCGAGCCAGGCGTCCAGCCCGTGCCCGTAGGGGACCTCCAGCTCGTCCCACTCCGCGTCGACCGGGGTCAGGACCACCGCGCGGGCCCGCAGCGGGTAGCCGCTGTCGCGGCGCAGCCGGATGGTGGCGGTGGCCGTCGCGCCCTCGCCCGCCCAGCGCTCCACGGCCGCGCGGACGTCGACGTGCGCGGGCACCTCGGCGGTGAAGCGGCCGCGGGTCCTGACCTTCCCGCTGATCCGGGACAGCCGGAAGACCCGTACGGCGCCGCGGTCGCGGTCGTGGCCCGCCATGTACCAGTGGCCGCGCCAGCACTCCAGCGCCCACGGCTCGACGAGCCGCGGCTCGGGGCGTACGGCGTTGGCCTTGCGGTAGTCGAAGGCGACCGCGCGGCGCTCGCGGGTGGCGAGCATCAGCGCCTCGAAGGCCGGCTCGGGCGTGGGGATCCGCGGTTCGAGCGCGCTGTGCGCGTCCTCGTAGGGCACCCCGGCCGCGCGCAGCTTCTGCAGTGCGCCGCTGGCGGCCTCGGCGAGCCGGGCCTGCTGCCAGACCTTCGCGGCCAGCGCGAGGGCGGCGGCCTCCTCGGGGTCGAGGGCGATGTCGGGCAGCCGGTTGCGGTCGCGGCGGGCGAGGTAGCCGAACTCGCCGTCCAGGTTCTCGACGGTGTCGATGAGCAGGCCCAGCTCGCGCAGGTCGTCCTTGTCCCGCTCGAACATCCGGTTGAAGGCGTCGTCCGAGGTCACCTCGTGGTAGGCCTCGATGGAGGCGCGCAGCTCGCGCTTGCTGACCGGACGGCGGGTGTTCATCAGGCACAGGGCCAGGTTCATCAGCCGCTCGGCTTTGGCGATCGCCACCGCCACCCCCTTCTGTCTCGTCCGCGTCCCACGGCGTCGGCCGCCGCCCGGATGTCCTCCCGCACCGTACCGTGCGCGGGTTGCGTGCAGGTCCGGGCCCGTCCCCCGCGCACGCGCGGGGGACGGGCCCTCCGTCCGCGGGACCTGCGTCAGACCGAGACCAGGTCGCAGACGAAGATCAGCGTCTCGCCCGGCTTGATCGCGGCGCCGGCACCCTGGTCGCCGTACGCCAGGTGCGCGGGGATGGTCAGCTGGCGGCGGCCGCCGACCTTCATGCCCTGCACCCCGCGGTCCCAGCCGGGGATGACCTGGCCGACACCGAGCTGGAAGCGCAGCGGCGCGCCGCGGTTCCAGCTCGCGTCGAACTCCTCGCCGGTGGAGAAGGCGACGCCGACGTAGTGGACCGCGACCTGGGCGCCGGCCTCGGCGACGGGGCCGTCGCCCTCCCAGATGTCCTTGATCTCCAGGTCGGCCGGCGGCTCGCCGCCCGGGAAGTCGATCTCGGGCTTCTCGATGTTCACGTCCGTGCTCCTTGTGCGGTTGCGGGCAACCTGGACAGTCTCGCAGAGTCCGGTCGGCAGCGTCCGGAGGGCCTGTGGACGGCGGCGGCGAGGCCGGCGGCGGGGCCCCGGGTCAGAGCACCGCGATGATGTCGACGGTGAAGACCAGCGTGGAGTTGGCCGGGATCGACTGCTGCGCCTGGGCGCCGTAGGCCTGGTCCGGCGGGGTGACCAGCACCACCCGGCTGCCGACCTTCTTGCCCGTCAGGCCCTTCGTCCAGCCGGGGATGACACCGGTCAGCGGGAAGTCGGTGAGCTGCTTGCGGGAGTAGCTGGAGTCGAACTCCTTGCCGCCGTCCCACAGCACGCCCTTGTACTGCACCAGCAGCGTGTCGCTGTCCTTGACGGTGGCGCCGTCGCCCTCGATGACGTAGTTGGACACCAGCTTGGTGGGCGCCTTCCCCTTGGGCACGGTGATCGACGGTGCCAGGCCGTCGACGTTGGTGCCGACCTTCGGGAGGTTGGCGTCGCCCTGGGTGACGAGCTTGCCCTTGGCCGACGAGCGGCCGTTCCACACGTCGAGGACGTCCACGACGAAGACCAGCGTGTCCGTGCCGGCGATGCCCGCCTGGGCGTTGCCGGAGCTGCCGTAGCCGAGGGCCGGGGGGATGCTCAGCATGACCCGGCTGTTCGCCTTGGCACCGATCAGCCCCTGGTCCCAGCCGGGGATGACCTTCTGCGCACCGATCTGGGTGGCGTACGGCTTCTTCCCGAACGAGGTGTCGAAGACCTTCGCGGACTTCCAGATCTGGCCCAGGTAGTTCACCCGGATGTAGTCGCCCGAGGCGACCGCGGGACCGGTGCCCTCGATGACCGTCTTGACGGCGAGGTCCTTCGACGGGGTCTCGGTGCCCTTCGCGACGGTCGGCTTCATGTTGAAGGCGGTGCCCGCGGTGATCGCGGGCATCGGTCCGGAGGCCGTCTTCGGGGTGGGGTCGGCGGACGCGCTGGGCGTGCCCGAGGCCGAGGGCGACGTGGAGGCCCCGGAGTCGCTCTTGCCGGAGTCTTTACCGCAGCCGGCGGCGGTGAGCATGAGCGCGGGTACGGCGAGCAGGACGGAGCGTCGGCGCACGGGATCCTCGTTCGGGTTCGGGGGCGGGGGCTTTCGGTCGTGCGCCCCACACCCTACGGCGTGCCACAGGCCCCGTACGAGTTCCGTACGGGGCCTGTGGGCCTGCTGTGCAGGTGTTCCGCCGCCGCTGCCCCGGTGGCGCGGGCGCGCCGGGCCCGCGGTCCTACATCCCGGCGATCAGCTTCTCCACCCGGTCGTCGACCGACCGGAAGGGGTCCTTGCACAGCACGGTGCGCTGCGCCTGGTCGTTGAGCTTCAGATGCACCCAGTCGACGGTGAAGTCGCGGCGCTGCTCCTGGGCGCGGCGGATGAAGTCGCCGCGCAGCCGGGCCCTGGTGGTCTGCGGCGGCACGGACTTGGCCTCGAAGATCCGCAGGTCGTTGCAGACCCGGGCGGCCTGGCCCTTGCGCTCCAGCAGGTAGTACAGCCCGCGCCGGCGGTGGATGTCGTGGTAGGCGAGGTCTATCTGGGCGACCCGCGGGTGCGACATGGAGATGTTGTCCCGGGTCCGGTACCGCTCGATGAGCTGGTACTTCATGACCCAGTCGATCTCGGTGCCGATCCGGCCCAGGTCGCCGCTGCCGATGGACTCCAGCGCCCGGCCCCACAGCTCCAGCACCTGTTCGATGACGCCGTTGCGGATGCCGCGGCGCTCGCAGAACTCCACGGCCTTGGAGAAGTACTCCTCCTGGATCTCCAGCGCCGACGCCTCCCGCCCGGAGGCCAGGCGCACCTTGCGGCGTCCCGTTATGTCGTGGCTGACCTCGCGGATGGCCCGGATCGGGTTCTCCAGGGTCAGGTCGCGCATCACCGTCCCGGCCTCGATCATCCGCAGCACCAGGTCGGTCGCGCCGACCTTGAGCAGCATCGTGGTCTCCGACATGTTGGAGTCGCCGACGATGACGTGCAGCCTGCGGTAGCGCTCGGCGTCGGCGTGCGGCTCGTCGCGGGTGTTGATGATCGGCCGGGAGCGGGTGGTGGCCGAGCTGACCCCCTCCCAGATGTGCTCGGCGCGCTGGCTCACGCAGAAGACGGCGCCGCGCGGGGTCTGGAGGACCTTGCCCGCGCCGCACAGCAGCTGCCGCGTCACCAGGAAGGGAATCAGGATGTCGGCCAGCCGGGAGAATTCGCCGTGCCTGGCCACCAGGTAATTCTCGTGGCATCCGTAGGAGTTGCCGGCCGAGTCGGTGTTGTTCTTGAAGAGGTAGACGTCCCCGGCGATGCCCTCTTCGTGCAGCCGGCGTTCGGCGTCGACGAGAAGGCCTTCCAGGATCCGTTCACCGGCCTTGTCGTGCGTGACGAGTTCGGTGACGTTGTCGCACTCGGGAGTGGCGTACTCCGGGTGCGAGCCGACGTCGAGGTAGAGGCGGGCGCCGTTGCGGAGGAAAACATTGCTGCTCCGGCCCCATGACACGACACGGCGGAAGAGGTACCGCGCCACCTCGTCAGGGGACAGGCGGCGCTGTCCCCTGAACGTGCACGTGACGCCGTACTCGTTCTCCAGCCCGAAAATGCGGCGGTCCATGTCTGAACATTACGCCTGATGCGTGGAGCTGAAACGGGGTTCGACGGCACGATTTGGATCTTTTTCCGGCCGGGTTTCGAGGTTTGCCGGTGTCAGGAATCCGCCGGTGGCCAGCAGTACGGCGGTGGCGGCAACGCAGCCCGCCGCCGTCACGGCGAATCCGCCCGCCGCGCCGCCGTGCTGGGCCGCCGCGCCCGCGGCCGCGGTGCCCAGCGCGCCGCCGACGCCGACCGCCGTCACCACCCACGAGAAGGCCTCGGTCACGGTGCCCGCCGGCGCGTGCCGGTCGACCACCACGAAGCCGCAGGCCAGCGCCGGGGCGAGGAAGAAGCCGGAGAGCGCGGCGAGCGGCAGCATCCAGGACACGCCGGGGGCCGCGAGCAGCGGCAGGTAGCACGCGGCGAGCGCCACCGCGAGGATGCGCAGCCGCCGCTCCGGGGTGCCCGGCCAGTCCCGCGCGCCGTACGCGACACCGCCGGCCAGCGCGCCCACGCCGTTGGCCGCCAGCACGTAGGAGGCCGTGCCGGCGCCGCCGTGGGCGTCGCCGTACGCGACCGCGGCCGGGGCGAGGGCGCCCAGCGCGATGCCGAGGAAGAAGAAGGCGCCCAGCAGCACCACCAGCCGCGGCGAGCGCAGGGCGCCCAGCCAGTGCGCCTCGCGTCCGGCGGCCCGCCAGCGGCGCGAGGGCGGGGAGGTGACGACCACGAGGGTGCCCGCCACGCCCAGCAGCCCGGTCGCCACCAGCGCGGCGGCCTGCGAGGCGACCGCCACCAGGAGCGTCACCAGCAGCGGCCCGACGACGAACATCACCTCCTGGGCGGCCGCGTCCAGCGCGTACGCCCGCTGCACCCGCTCCGGACTGCCGCCCAGGACGCCCGGCCACAGCGCGCGCAGCCCGCCCTCCAGCGGCGGCGTCGCCACCCCGGCGAGCACCACGGCGGCCACGGCGAGCGGCAACGGGTCCGGCCCCGTCGCCGCGAGCAGCGCGAAGCCGGCCGCCGACAGCAGCGCCGCCCCCGCCATCACCCGCGGCTGCCCCCGTGTGTCGACCGCGCGCCCGAGCAGCGGCTGCCCCACGGCCACCGCGCAGCCGTACCCGGCCGACAGGGCGCCCGCGAGACCGTAGCCCGCGCCCTCGTGCCGCAGGAAGAGCAGCACCGCGAGCGCGGCCATCGCGTTGGGCAGCCGCCCCAGCAGCGTCCCGCCGAGCAGCCGCGCCGCGTGCGGTGTCCGCAGCAGCTCCCCGTACCCGGCGCCGCCCATGCCCGCCCCTTCCACCCGAGTGTTACGTATAACGACCGCCCCCATACGTACCATGGCGCCAGCCGCCGGTCCATCCGCCCGGCCCCGCGAACGGAGCCCGCCCGTGCACGACCCCGCCACCCCGCCGGCCTCCGCCCACGATCCGCAGGACCCCGCCGGTCACGGCGCGGGCGCTGCCGCGGGCAGGCCGGGCACGGGCGCGGGCCCGGCCGCACCGGCCGCGGGGCGGGGCGCGCCCCGCGGGGACGGGGCCGCCGGGCGCCGCGGGGCGGGGCAGGGGGCGCCGGTCACCTCGCGGGACGTGGCGCGCGCCGCCGGGGTGTCCCAGGCGACCGTGTCCCTCGTCCTCGGCGGGAAGTGGCGCGGCCGGGTCTCGGAGCGCACCGCCCAGGCCGTGCGCGACACCGCGGGCCGGCTCGGCTACCGGCCCAACCTCGCCGCCCGCAGCCTGCGGCTCGGCGCGACCAGGACCGCGATGCTCGTCGTCCCCGCCCTCACGCACGACTACTTCGCCCGCGTCTACGCCGGGGCGGCCCGCGCCGCCGCCGACCACGGTTTCGGCGTCGTGCTCTACCCCTCCCCCGCCGGTGTCGGTCCCGCCCGCGACCCCTTCGGATCCGCGCGCACCGCCATCGACGGCGTCATCGCCTCCTCCATGGCCGCCGACGCGCTCGCCGGCATCGGCGACGGGGGGCTGCCGCTGGTCATGCTCGACAGCGATCCCGGCGCGCCCGGCGGCCCGCCCACCGTCAACCTCGCCGTCGCCGACGGCATCCGCCAGGTCGTCCGGCACCTGCTCGCGCTCGGCCACCACCGGATCGCCCACCTCGCGGCGGACGTCGACACCTGGACCTTCCGGGCCCGCGCCCAGGCCGTCGCCGCCGAGCTCACCGCCGCGGGCGCACCGGCGGCGGTACGGCACCGCAGCGCGCTCGACGTCGACGCGGCGCGCGAGGCGGCGGTCCGCGCCCTCACCGCACCCGGCCCGCGGCCCACCGCACTGCTGTGCGACGACGACGTCCTCGCCGCCGGGGCCTGCAAGGGCGCCCGGACGCTCGGGCTCTCCGTACCGGCGGACGTGTCCGTGACCGGCTTCGACGACCTGGCCCTCGCGCGGGCGCTCGACCCCGAGCTCACGACCGTACGGCTGCCCGCCGAGGCGATCGGCGAGCACGGAATGCGGGCGCTGCTGGACGTCCTCGCGGGCCGCCCCGCCTCCGCGGTGGAGCTCCCGCTGACCCTCGTCCCCCGGGCCTCCTCGGCACCCCCGCCCGCGTAGGGGGCCGCCCGCGCTCCGGGCCGCCGCAGGTGGCAGCCCGGAGGTACGCCTCCGGGCGCTACGCGGTGGGCGGCGGCTCCTCCTCGCCCGAGGGGGCGTCCGGCTCGGCCTCGGCCTCGGCGTCGGGCTCGGCCTCGGACGCGGACGCCCCGTCGAGGAGCCGGGCCAGCTGCGGCCCGAGCACCCGCTTGAACTTCCGCTGCTGCGGCCGGGTGCGGTCCAGGACCGCCACCTCCAGCTGCTCGGCGGTGATCTGCCGGTCGCCGCCGGCCGCGTCGCGCTTGAGCGACTCAACGGCCAGCGCCAGCGCCTCCGCGAGGTTCATCCCGTCGCGGTGCCGCTGGTCGAGGTAGCTGCCGATCTGGTCGGAATTCCCGCCGACCGCGACGGCGCCGTGCTCGTCGACGATGGAGCCGTCGTGCGGGAGCCGGTAGATCTGGTCGTCCTCCGGCGCGGCGCCGACCTCCGCGACGATCAGCTCCACCTCGTAGGGCTTCTCGCCGACGCTGGAGAAGATCGTGCCGAGCGTCTGGGCGTAGACGTTGGCGAGGCCCCGGGCCGTCACGTCGGCCCGGTCGTAGGTGTATCCGCGCAGGTCGGCGTAGCGGACGCCACCGAGCCGCAGGTTCTCGAACTCGTTGTACTTGCCGACTGCCGCGAAGGCGATCCGGTCGTAGATCTCGCTGACCTTGTGCAGCGCACGGGACGGGTTCTCGGCGACGAAGACGATGCCGTCCGTGTACTGCAGCACCACCACGCTGCGGCCGCGCGCGATGCCCTTGCGGGCGTATTCGGCGCGGTCCGCCATGGCTTGCTGGGGTGAGACGTAAAAGGGCGTGGACACCGGCTAACCGTGCCTTTCTGCGGTCGGCGCTGGGAGCGCGCGGAGGGACGTCTGCTGCTTCGCGGTCACAGCACCGGGGCCTGGGGGCCGTCGGGGCGCTCCTGGCGGGCCTCGACCACCTCGCGGGCGATCGGGCCGACCTCGGAGTCCGGCAGCCAGCGGAAGCCCTCGTCCGTCATCACGGTGATGGTCGGGAAGATGCGCCGGGTCAGGTCGGGACCGCCGGTCGCCGAGTCCTCGTCCGCCGCGTCGTAGATCGCCTGGACGACGGCGGTGATCATCTGGCGTTCCGTCAGGTCGCTGCGGTAGAGCTTCTTCAGGGCGCCGCGGGCGTAGACGGAGCCGGAGCCGGTGGCCGCGAAGCCCAGCTCCTCGCTGCGGCCGCCGGTGACGTCGTAGGAGAAGATCCGGCCCCTGCCGCGGTCGGTGTCGTAGCCGGCGAAGATCGGGACGACGGCGAGGCCCTGCAGGGCCATGCTGAGGTTGCCGCGGATCATCGTGGACAGCCGGTTGGCCTTGCCCTCCAGGGAGAGCGTGGCGCCCTCGATCTTCTCGTAGTGCTCCAGCTCCAGCTGGAAGAGCTTGACCATCTCCACGGCGAGCCCCGCGGTGCCCGCGATGCCCACCGCCGAGTACTCGTCGGCCGGGAAGACCTTCTCCATGTCGCGCTGCGCGATCACGTTGCCCATCGTGGCCCGCCGGTCACCCGCGAGGATGACGCCCCCGTCGAAGACCGCGGACACGATCGTCGTCCCGTGCGGCAGCTCCACCGCCCCCTTGAGCGGCGGCAGCGCCCGGTTCCCCGGCAGCAGGCCGGGGGCGTGATCCCCCAGGAAGTCCAGGAAGGACGACGAGCCGGGGGTCAGGAAGGCGGCCGGCAGTCGCCCGGTGCTGCGAGTGTTGGCTTCCACGCGATTCCTTCCACACGATCTTGAGGTGGTACGGACACTACCCGCCGGTCCGGACATCCATCCGCCCCGCGGACCGGCAATACCGGTCGCGGGGCGGGGTGAGAACGGCTACTCGCCGCCCTTCTGGACGAAGGACCGCACGAAGTCCTCGGCGTTCTCCTCGAGCACGTCGTCGATCTCGTCGAGGACGGAGTCCACGTCGTTGGAGAGCTTCTCGTGGCGTTCCTTGAGGTCATCGGCGGCCTTGGTGTCCTCCTGGACCTCCTCGACCTCGTCCGTGGAACGCGTTGCCTTCTGCTGCCCGCCGTCGGTGTCCTTGGTTGCCATGTCCCTCACCCCGCTCGGTTGCGTGCCCTGCAAGATCCGACCCTACAAGGCGGCTCTGATCTTGGCTCTCGATTAGTCAACGTCCGAGTGCTACCCCGTTGATTCCCGGTTCTGACCCGTTTCAGCCGTACTTCGGCCGCCGGAGATCGGTCACCGCGGGCGGGCCCCGGCAACCGGCCGCCGGATCAGCCGCCGGACAGGATGCGGACCAGCTCCTCGGCCGTGCGGCAGCGGTCCAGGAGGTCCTTGACGTGCTCGCGGGTGCCGCGCAGTGGCTCCAGGGTGGGGACCCGCTGCAGGGAGTCACGGCCGGGGAGGTCGAAGATCACCGAGTCCCAGGACGCGGCGGCCACGTCGTCGGCGTACTGCTCCAGGCAGCGGCCGCGGAAGTACGCCCTGGTGTCCTCCGGCGGCTTGCCGACGGCACGGGCGGTCTCCTGCTCGTCCAGCAGCCGCTGGAAGCGCCCACGGGCGACCAGGCGGTTGTAGAGGCCCTTGTCGGGGCGTACGTCGGCGTACTGGAGGTCGACGAGCTGGAGCCGGGCTGCGTCCCAGCCGAGGCCGTCGCGGCGCCGGTAGCCCTCCAGGACCTCCAGCTTCGCGACCCAGTCCAGCTCGCGCGACAGGCTCATCGGGTCGCTCTCCAGCCGGTTCAGCACGTCCTCCCAGCGGGTCAGGACGTCCTTGGTCTGCGGGTCGGCGTCGGTGCCGTAGCGCTCCTCGGTGTACTTGCGGGCCAGCTCGTAGTACTCCATCTGGAGCTGTACGGCGGTGAGTGTCCGGCCGTTGCGGAGCGTGACGAGCTGGCGCAGGCCGGGGTCGTGGGAGACCTCGTGCAGGGTGCGGACGGGCTGGTCGACGGCGAGGTCGACCTTGATGAAGCCGTCCTCGATCATCGACAGGACCAGCGCGGTGGTGCCGAGCTTGAGGTAGGTGGAGATCTCGGAGAGGTTCGCGTCGCCGATGATCACGTGCAGCCGGCGGTACTTCTCGGCGTCGGAGTGCGGCTCGTCGCGGGTGTTGATGATGGGCCGTTTGAGGGTCGTCTCCAGACCGACCTCGACCTCGAAGTAGTCCGCCCGCTGGCTGAGCTGGAAGCCGTGCCCCTGGCCGTCCTGGCCGATGCCCACCCGCCCGGCGCCGGTGACGACCTGGCGGGAGACGAAGAAGGGGGTGAGGTGCCGGACGATGTCCGAGAACGGCGTCTCGCGCCGCATGAGGTAGTTCTCGTGGGTGCCGTAGGAGGCGCCCTTGTTGTCGGTGTTGTTCTTGTAGAGGTGGATCGGCTGGGCGCCGGGCAGCTGGGCGGCGCGCTCCGCCGCCTCGGCCATGATGCGCTCGCCCGCCTTGTCCCACAGCACCGCGTCGCGCGGGTTGGTGATCTCGGGGGACGAGTACTCCGGGTGCGCGTGGTCGACGTACAGCCGGGCACCGTTGGTGAGGATGACGTTGGCCAGGCCGATGTCCTCGTCGGTCAGCTGGCTGGTGTCCGCGGCGTCCCGGGCGAGGTCGAAGCCGCGGGCGTCCCGCAGCGGGTTCTCCTCCTCGAAGTCCCAGCGGGCGCGGCGCGCCCGGTGCATCGCCGCCGCGTACGCGTTGACGATCTGGGACGAGGTGAGCATGGCATTGGCATTGGGGTGGCCGGGGACGGAGATCCCGTACTCCGTCTCGATACCCATTACTCGCCGTACGGTCATGCGGCCCTCCTTGCCCGGCCCCGGCCCGTGCGGGCCGGGAAACACACACCGGCTGCGGGTACCCGCTGTCGGGACCCGCAGCCGGAGGGTAGTGCCTACAGATACTGTCCGGTGTTCGCCACGGTGTCGATGGAGCGTCCGGTGTCCGCGCCCTGCTTTCCGGTCACCAGGGTGCGGATGAACACGATCCGCTCGCCCTTCTTGCCGGAGATGCGGGCCCAGTCGTCGGGGTTGGTCGTGTTGGGCAGGTCCTCGTTCTCCTTGAACTCGTCCACGCAGGCGGCGAGCAGGTGGGAGACCCGCATCCCGCGCTGGTCGTGGTCGAGGAAGGCCTTGATCGCCATCTTCTTGGCCCGGTCCACGATGTTCTGGATCATGGCGCCGGAGTTGAAGTCCTTGAAGAACAGGACCTCCTTGTCACCGTTGGCGTAGGTGACCTCCAGGAAGCGGTTCTCCTCGGTCTCGGAGTACATCCGCTCGACGACCGACTGGATCATCGCGTCCACGGTGGCCGCGGGCGACCCGCCGTGCTCGGCGAGGTCGTCGGCGTGCAGCGGGAGGGTGTCCACCAGGTACTTCGAGAAGATGTCCTTGGCCGCCTCGGCGTCCGGGCGCTCGATCTTGATCTTCACGTCCAGCCTGCCGGGACGCAGGATGGCCGGGTCGATCATGTCCTCGCGGTTGGACGCGCCGATCACGATCACGTTCTCCAGGCCCTCGACGCCGTCGATCTCGGCGAGCAGCTGGGGGACGATCGTGTTCTCCACGTCGGAGCTGACGCCGCTGCCGCGGGTGCGGAAGAGCGACTCCATCTCGTCGAAGAAGACGATGACGGGCGTTCCCTCGCTGGCCTTCTCGCGGGCCCGCTGGAAGACCAGGCGGATCTGCCGCTCGGTCTCGCCGACGTACTTGTTGAGCAGCTCGGGGCCCTTGATGTTCAGGAAGTAGCTCTTGCCCTGCGGCCGGCCGGTGACCTCGGCGACCTTCTTGGCCAGCGAGTTGGCCACGGCCTTGGCGATGAGCGTCTTGCCGCAGCCGGGGGGACCGTAGAGCAGGACGCCCTTGGGCGGGCGCAGTTCGTACTCCTTGAACAGGTCGGCGTGCAGGTAGGGCAGCTCCACCGCGTCGCGGATCTGCTCGATCTGGTTGCCGAGGCCGCCGATCTGGCGGTAGTCGATGTCGGGGACCTCTTCGAGCACCAGCTCCTCGACCTCGCTCTTGGGCACGCGTTCGTACACGTACCCGGAGCGGGGTTCGAGCAGCAGGGCGTCCCCGGTGCGCAGGGTGCCGTCGAGGAGCGGTTCGGCGAGCCGGACCACGCGCTCCTCGTCGGTGTGGCCGATCACCAGGGCCCGCTCGCCGTCCTCCAGGATTTCCTTGAGGGTGACGATGTCGCCGATGCGCTCGAATTCCATGGCCTCGACCACGTTGAGCGCTTCGTTGAGCAGCAGTTCCTGGCCGCGCCGGAGCTCGTCGAGGTCGACGGACGGGCTGACGTTCACCCGGAGCTTGCGCCCGCCGGTGAAGATGTCCGCCGTGCCGTCGTCATTGGCCTGCAGGAAGACGCCGAAGCCGGCCGGCGGCTGCGCGAGCCGGTCGACCTCCTCCTTGAGGGCCACGATCTGGTCGCGGGCCTCCCGAAGGGTGCCCGCCAGCCGCTCGTTCTGCGCGGACACGCCGGACAGGTTGGTCTGCAGCTCGACGATCCGCTCCTCGAGAATCCTCGTGTGCCGCGGAGAGTCGGCGAGCTTGCGTCGCAGGACGGCGATCTCCTGCTCAAGAAAGGCGACCTCGCTCGTGGGGTCTTCCGAACCCCGAGCGGGTCGGCCGCCACGGTTGATGTCGTCGTCGTGGGCCGCCACGGTCCTCACCTCCTCCAAGGGGAGCTGGACGTTTCCAGACCCTACCTGGGCTGGTGGGGGTTGAAACCCCTAGATCACAAAGACGATCGCGGTGTGTCCGATCTTCACCCTTGCGCACGTCCCTCCGCCACTGAGATACCCACCGAGCACGCCCGGAAAGCAGCCGGTTGTATCGTCGATTCGGTCAACAGCCGGATGGGCCGGTTGCTTCCTGAACGACCAACGGCAGGGATGAGTTTCCGTGAGCAACGAGACGGCCGAGGCGCTCGAGGTCTGGATCGACCAGGACCTGTGCACCGGCGACGGGATCTGCGTGCAGTACGCGCCGGACGTGTTCGAGCTGGACATCGACGGTCTGGCCTACGTCAAGGACGCTGACGACGAGCTGGTCCAGACCCCAGGGGGCGCCGTACCCGTCCCGCTGCCGCTGCTGCGGGACGTGGCGGACTCCGCCCGGGAGTGCCCCGGCGACTGCATCCACGTGCGGCGCGTGGCGGACCGCGTCGAGGTGTACGGGCCCGACGCGGAGTAGCCCGTGCGGGCGCGCGGGGGGCCCGCCCCCGCGCGTCAGACGGCGTTCGGGGCGGGGCCGGGAAGGGCGACGTAGCGATCGCCGCGCCATTCCCAGGAGTACGTGCGGCTCATGTCGGGGCAGCACCGCGGGACGCTGTCGGAGGAGAAGCCCAGCACGGTCGCCCTGACGGTGCCGCCCTCCAGCCGGAAGTCCCGGACCTGCCGGTCGTCCTGCGGCCTGACCAGGGTGACGGCGATCTTCGGTGGCCCGCCGGGCCTGGCGGGGGCGGTGAGCACGTAGACGCCGCTGGGCGGGGTGCCGGTGTCGGAGTGGCAGCGGACGACGACCGCGGTCTCCGGCCGCCCGTCGCCGTCGAGGTCGCCCGACACGTGGCTGACGACGTCGGGCTCGGAGCCCGGGGCGCAGGTCAGCGGGTAGGTGGCGGCGAGCGGGTCGGGGGGCGCGACGGGGGCCGCGGGGCCGGCCGGGGCGGCCGGGGCGGCCGCGGTACGGGTGCGCGGCGAGGCGTCGGCGGGCTGGATGGCGGCCAGCGCGGCCACCACGGCACCGACCGCGGCGGCGGTGGTGATCCAGTGGACGCTCCGGGCGCGGGTGTGCGGGAGGTCCACGTCCTGACCTGCGGAGGGCTGCACTCGCCTGTCTCCCGGGGTCGCTCGGCGGGGGTTGCGGGCATCGTGCCACACATCACACCGGGCCGGTACGGCGGGGGCGGGTTGCGCCGTCCGGGGCAGTGGCCGGACGAGGCCGCCGGTCTGTCCGGAGCGGACAAACCGGCGGCGGTGTGCCGAAGTTGGCCGGAATTCGGCCTGTCCCTAGCTGTCGGAGCCGGATCCGGAGGAGCTGCCGGGCCCGGTGTAGTCCTCGCCGTAGGCGCCCTTGGCGGGGCGGCGGCGGCGCAGGGGCGGCTCGACGCCGTCCGCGAGGCGGCGGGCGGTGAGCAGGAAGCCGGTGTGGCCGATCATCCGGTGGTCGGGGCGGACGGCGAGGCCCTCGACGTGCCAGGTGCGCACCATGGTCTCCCAGGCGGCGGGCTCGTTGAAGCTGCCGTGCTCGCGGATCGACTCGACGGTGCGGGCGAGCTGCGTGGTGGTGGCCACGTAGGCGCACAGGATGCCGCCGGGCACCAGGGCCTTGGAGACCGCCTCCAGGCACTCCCAGGGGGCGAGCATGTCCAGGATGACGCGGTCGACCTCGGTGTCGGACAGGTTGTCCTGGAGGTCGCCCACGGTGAGCTGCCAGGCGGGGTGCGGACCGCCGAAGTAGCGCTCGACGTTCTGGGCGGCGATCTCGGCGAAGTCCGCGCGGCGCTCGTAGCTGTGCAGCATGCCGTGGTCGCCGACGGCGCGCAGCAGGAAGGTGCTCAGCGACCCCGATCCCACGCCGGCCTCGACGACCCGGGCGCCGGCGAAGATGTCGGCCATGGCCAGGATCTGCCCCGCGTCCTTGGGGTAGACCACGGCGGCTCCGCGGGGCATGGACAGGACGTAGTCGGGGAGGAGGGGGCGCAGCGCGAGGTACGCGACGTTTCCCGTGGTACGCACCACGCTGCCCTCGGGGGCGCCGATCAGCTCGTCGTGCGGGAAGGCGCCCTTGTGGGTGTGGAACTGCTTCCCGGCTTCGAGCGTGAAGGTGTAGTGGCGTCCCTTGGGGTCGGTGAGCTGGACCTGGTCCCCGACTCTGAAGGGCCCGCGACGGCGGGCGGCACCGGTCGGTTCGGACATGGGGATCACCTTATCGGGCTTTTCCCCCGCTCCCGACCGCCGGCGGACCCGCCCCCGGGCCCGGACGGGCGTCCCCTACGGCCGCGACATGGCCGCGAGGAAGGCCTTCTCGACGTCCGAGGTGGACAGCACGCCGTAGATCTCCCCGGTGGGCTCGACGACCAGGTACTCCGTGGCGGGGCTGGCGCGCAGCCGGTCGAGCAGGTCCTCGCCGCCCAGCTCGGCGGACACCCGCATGCCGGGGGTGAGGTCCTGGGCGAGGCCGCCGACGGCGACCCAGGGGCGGCGGTGCTCGGGAGTGGTGACGATGGCTGACTCGCGCACCAGGGCGGTCGGGGTGCCGTGCCCGTCGACGACGACGAGCGCGCGGGCGCCGGCCTCGTTGGCGCGGCGCAGCGCCTCGGACAGCGGCGTGTCGGAGGCGACCGGGACGGCCCGCCGGGTGAGGGTGCGGGCGCGCAGCGCGGGCAGCCGCTCGCGCAGCCGGGCCATCCGCAGGCTGTTGCCGGCGCCGGTCCAGATGATGGCGGCGAGGACCGCGGCGAGCAGTGCGTCGGTGAGCGAGTCGACGCCGCTGCCGCCGGCGTCGCGCCCGTAGGAGAGCAGCGGCAGCCCGACGAGGACGGCGAGCGCGAGGGCGCGCCCGACCCAGGCGGCGGCGACGGTGCCGGTCATGGCCCGGCCGCTGATCTTCCAGACGACCGCGCGCAGCATGCGGCCGCCGTCGAGCGGCAGCCCGGGCAGGAAGTTGAAGATCGCAACGATGAGGTTGCTGATCATGAGCCCGGCGAGCAGCACGCCGGGCACGGTGCCGGACTCGACGAGCTGCATGCCGCCGAAGAAGGCGCCGGCGAGCACCAGCGACAGCAGCGGCCCGACGAAGGCGAGCACGAACTCCCGGCCCGGGCTGTCCGACTCCTTCTCGATCTCCGAGATGCCGCCGAAGAACTGCAGCTGGATCCGCCGGACGGGGAGCTTGAAGCGCAGCGCGGCCACGGTGTGGGCCAGCTCGTGGACCAGCACCGAACCGTAGAAGGCGATCGCGAAGAACAGCGACACGAGGTAGCGCGCCCGGCCGAGCTCGGGCAGGACGGTGTCGAGCTGGTCGCCGAAGACCCAGGTGATCAGGGCCGCGATCAGGAACCAGCTGGGTGCCACGTAGATGGGGACGCCGAAGAAGCGGCCCATGAGGAGCCCGCCGCCGGGTCCGCGCGCGGCCGCGCCGGGGCCGTCTCCCGGGGCGTCGCTCTTGCCGGACGGCGGCCCACCGCTCTCGCTCACTGCTTCCCCTCGTTCGGCTGGAAGATCCCGGTCCCGATCGGTCAGGTCGGTACCGATCACGCGAGACCGAGGCCTCGGCAGCCATGCTATTGCTCCGCCACGTCCGGCGGGCAGCGGCTTGTCGGTGGCAGGCCGTAAGGTCGTCTGCCATGGGGACGACCACCGAAGGCGGAGCAGGCGCGGACACGGCGGGGCGGGACAGGCCGCCGCGGCCGCCGTCGTCCCTGTCGCCGTCCCGCGCGGCGGATTTCATGCGCTGCCCGCTGCTGTACCGGCTGCGGGTGATCGACAAGCTGCCGGAGAAGCCCAGTCTGGCCGCGACACGCGGCACGGTGGTGCACGCGGTGCTGGAACGGCTCTTCGACGCGCCGGCCGCCGAGCGGACCGCGCGCCGGGCCCGGGACCTGGTGCCCGGCGAGTGGGAGCGGCTGCTGGCGGCCCGCCCGGAGCTGGCGGCGCTGTTCGACGCGGCGGAGCCGGCCGCGCTCGCCGAGTGGCTGGACAGCGCCGGCGCGCTGGTGGACCGCTGGTTCACGCTGGAGGACCCGACGCGGCTGGAGCCCGCCGAGCGCGAGCTGTACGTGGAGACGGTGCTGGAGTCGGGGCTGACGCTGCGCGGCTACGTCGACCGGCTGGACGTGGCACCGGCGACGGGCGATCTGCGGGTGGTGGACTACAAGACCGGCAAGGCCCCGCGGCCGGAGTACCGGGACGAGCCGCTGTTCCAGATGTCCTTCTACGCGCTGGTGCTGTGGCGGCTGCGCGGGGTGGTGCCGCGGCGGCTCCAGCTGGTCTACCTGGGCAGCGGCGACGTGCTCACGTACGACCCGTCGGAGCGCGATCTGCTGCGGACCGAGCGGCGGCTGCTGGCGCTGTGGGAGGCGATCCGGGCGGCGACGGCCAGCGGGGAGTGGCTCCCGCGCCGCACCCCGCTGTGCGGGTGGTGCGACCACCAGGCGTTCTGTCCGGAGTTCGGCGGGACTCCCCCGCCCTATCCGCTGGCGGAAACAGCCGGAGAGCTGCCCGTCGTCGGCGAGAATGGTCCGGTCTAGCGAAAGACGGAGGAAGACCGTGGCGATCCGCGTCCTGCTGGTGGACGACCAGCCCCTGCTGCGTACCGGTTTCCGGATGATCCTGGAGGCCGAGCCCGACATCGCGGTGGTGGGCGAGGCCGGGGACGGCCAGCAGGCGCTGGACCAGGTGCGGGCACTGCAGCCCGACGTGGTGCTGATGGACATCCGGATGCCCCGGATGGACGGTGTCGAGGCGACCCGGCAGATCACCGGGCCGGACCGCTCGGGTCCGGCGAAGGTGCTGGTGCTGACGACCTTCGACCTGGACGAGTACGTGGTGGAGGCGCTGCGGGCGGGGGCGAGCGGCTTCCTGCTCAAGGACGCGCCGGCGGCCGAGCTGGTGCAGGCGATCCGCGTGGTGGCCGCGGGCGAGGCGATGCTCGCGCCGAGCATCACCCGGCGGCTGCTGGACAAGTACGCCGGGCGGCTGCCGTCCGGGGAGGACTCGGTGCCGCAGCCGCTGCACGCGCTGACCGAGCGCGAGGTCGAGGTGCTCAGGCTCGTGGCCCGCGGACTGTCGAACGCGGAGATCGCCGCCGAGCTCTTCGTCTCGGAGACCACCGTCAAGACGCACGTGGGGCACGTGCTGACGAAGCTGGGCCTGCGCGACCGGGTGCAGGCGGCGGTGTACGCGTACGAGAGCGGGCTGGTGCGCCCCGGGGCGGGCTGACAGCCCCCCGGGGCTCCGCCCGGCCCCCGGGAGGGGCCGGGCGGCGTTGCGCCGTACGGCGGCGCCTGGGGTACGCGGCGCGCGTCAGCCGGTCTTGCCGCGGCCCAGCTCCCAGAACTGCGTGGTGGTGGACGAGTTGAGTGCCCACTCCACGCCGGTGATGTCGGTGCGGGCGGCGATGTACTGCTTGCCCTGCCACAGCGGCAGCATCGGCACGTCGTCGGCGATGAGGTCCTGGGCCTTGCCGAACGCCGTGGCGGTCGCGCCGCGTTCGGCGAGCTTGCGGGTGGCGGGCAGCAGGGTGTTCTGGATGGTGGTGTTGTTGTAGGCGAGGTTGAGGAAGTTCTCCTTGTCGAAGAACGGCGCCAGGTAGTTGTCCGGGTCGGGGAAGTCGGGCAGCCAGCTCAGCGCGAACAGCTCGTAGTCGTGCTCGGTCGCCTTCTTCAGGAAGGTGTTCCACTGCTCGCTCTTGGTGGTGACCGTGAACAGCCCGCTGGCGTTGAGCTGCCGGGCGATCTCCTTGGCCTCCGCCTCGTTCATCGTGCCGCCGGTGTCGCGGCGGAAGTTGACGGTGAGCGGGATCTTCTCGGTGACCCCGGCATGGCGCAGCAGCGCCTTCGCCTTGGGCACCGACGGGTCGCCGTAGCGGTTGTGGAAGGAGTTGGTGTGGCTGGTGATGCCCGCCGGTATCACCGAGTACAGCGGGTCGGCGGTGCCCTGGTAGACGTTGCGGGTGATCGCGTCCCGGTCGACGAGCTGGGCCAGTGCCTGGCGTACGGCCAGCGTCTTCAGATCGGTCGAGGTGGTGTCGAGGAAGAGGTAGCGGGCCTCGCCGCCGGAGGACTCGGTGGTCCTGATGGCCGTGTCGGTGCTGGACAGCAGGCCGCCGATCTGGTCCGGGCTGATGGTGCGGGCCATGACGTCGATGCCGCCCGACTTCAGCGCCTTCTCCATGGCGTGGGAGTCGGTGAAGAGCTTGAGCCGGATCTTGTCGTTGTTCATCTTCAGCATGCCCTTGTAGTGGCTGTTCCTGCTGAAGTCGCCGCCGTCGGCCTGCTTGAAGGAGTCCAGCGTGTACGGGCCGGAGCCGACGAGCCGGAAGCCGGTGTAGGGCTTGTCGGCCGGGTAGACGGCGGGGTCCAGGATCGCGGCGGCCGGTGTGGCGAGCTTGGCCGGGAAGGTCGTGTCGGGCGCCTTGAGGTGGAAGACCACGGTCGTCTCGTCGGGGGCCTCGACGGACTTCACCCCGGACAGCAGGGAGGCCGGGCCGGCCGCGAAGTTGATCTTCAGCATCCGGTCGACCGAGAACTTCACGTCCTGGGCGGTGACCGGGTGCCCGTTGGAGAACTCCTGGCCGTCGCGTATCCGGCACTGGTACGTGAGCACGGTGTTGTCGGAGTAGTGGCACTCCGACGCGGCGTCCGGGCTCGGGGTGGTGCTGCCGCGCTGGTAGGTCAGCAGCATCTGGAAGGTGTTGTAGAAGATGTTCCAGGTGGCGCTGTCGTACGAGGTGGCGGGGTCGAGCGGCGCGGGGTTGTCCTTGCTCAGCTCGATGCTGTCGGTGGTGCCCACGACGATGGGCTTGCCGCCGCTGCTCCCCACACTGGTGCTGCCGCACCCGGTGACCAGTGGCGACATCGCGCCCAGCAGCACGGGCAGCACCAGAAGCTTGCGGTTCATCCTCGTCGTTCTCCTCTTGCCTGGCGTGGTCATGAGTTCCGCTTGTTGGCGTGGCTCACGAGATGTGCGAGCCCCGCGTGGTGTGCGGGGCTCGCGTGGTTCACCCTATTCGTTGTGCTGTGCGGTTCCGGCCGCGGTCGCGCTGACCGTCAGCCGGCGGATTCCCGCAGGTGGCAGGCAACTTGGACGTCCGTGCCGGCGACCAGCGCCAGCCGCGGGTCGCGGGCGGCGGCGAACTCGACGACGGCCCGGCCGTTCTCGCTGCGCAGGTCCGCGACACCGCGCCAGAGCGGCTCGTGCGGCCGGTCCTCGGCGCCGTCCTCGTCGCGCAGCGTCCGCAGGAAGTCCAGGACCTCGTCCGCGGTGTGCCCGCGGCCGGGCTGGATCACGGCCGTGCCCCGGCCCGGCTCGGCGAGCGCCTCGACGTCGGCGAACAGGGCCCGCTCGCGCTCGGCGGCCTCCGGGGCCAGCTCCAGCCAGCGGCTCTCCAGCAGCGTGCGCAGGTCGCGGGCCTCCCAGCCGCAGCCGGCGACGGCCACCGGGCAGCGCGGGTGGAAGGAGCAGCCCATGGGCGGCCGGGCGGCGTCCGGGATCTCTCCGCGCGGCAGTTCGCGCGGAACGGCCCGCTCGGGGTCGGGCTCGGGGATCGCGGCGAGCAGCGCCTCGGTGTAGGGGTGCTGCGGGTTGGCGAAGACGTCCGCGGTCGGCCCGTACTCCACGATCCGGCCGAGGTACATGATCGCGATGGTGTCGCAGAAGAACTTCGCGCTGGCCAGGTCGTGCGTGACGTAGACGTACGTGAGGTCCAGGTCGCGCTTGAGGTCCAGCATCAGCTGGAGGATCTTGGCGCGGACGCTCATGTCCAGCATCGAGATCGGCTCGTCGGCCACGAGCAGTTCGGGCTCGGCGATGATCGCCCGGGCGAGCACCGCGCGCTGCTTCTGGCCGCCGGACAGGTCACCGGGGAACTTGCCGAGGTAGCGCTCGGGCGGGGTCAGGCCGACCCTCTCCAGCGCGTCCACGACGCGGGCCTCGTACTCGGCGTCGCTGGAGACGAGGTTGTGGATGCGCAGCGGGTGGCCGACCGCCGTGCGGATGTCCATCGCCGGGTTGAGCGAGGCGTGCGGGTCCTGGAAGACCATCTGGAGGCGGCGGCGCAGCGGGCGCAGCTGCCGCTCGCCCAGCCCGGTGATGTCCTGCCCGCGGTAGCGGACGGACCCGCCGGTGGCCCTGGTCAGGCCGATCAGGGTGCGGCCCAGGGTGGTCTTGCCGGAGCCGGACTCGCCGACCAGGCCCAGCACCTCGCCCTTGCGCAGCCGCAGGTCGATGCCGTCGACGGCGCGTACGGCGCCGCCCGCGGGCTGCCCGGAGAGGCGGCCCAGCAGCCGGCCGCGCAGGCCGAAGTGCACTTCCAGGCCGGACGCCTCGACCAGCGGCTCGCCGGCCTCGCCGGGGGCGCCGTCGCCGGCCGGCTCGATGTCAGGCTTCGTCAGCAACGCTGATCTCCTCTACGGCGTGGAGCGCTTCGCGCCCGTCCGGTCCCAGCTCGTCCGCGAGTTCGGGCGCGACGTCCAGCGCCTGGTGCCAGCACGCGCTGGTGACCCCGCTGGGCAGCAGTACCTCGGGCGGCTCGACCTCGGCGCAGCCGCGCATCGCGACCGGGCAGCGGGGGTGGAAGCGGCAGCCCTGCGGCGGCTCCACCAGGTCCGGCGGGCTGCCCGGGATGAAGTGCAGCCCGGTGGTGGCCAGCGAGATGGTGGAGCGCAGCAGCTCCTTGGTGTACGGGTGCTGCGGGTGGGCGAAGACCTCCCGGGCGTCGCCCTGCTCGACGATGTGCCCGGCGTACATCACCGCGACCCGGTCGCAGGCCTCGGCGACGATGCCGAGGTTGTGGGTGATCAGGACGAGCGACGTGTCGAAGTTCTTCCGCAGGTCGGCGAGGATCTTGATGATCTGCGCCTCGACCAGCACGTCGAGCGCGGTGGTCGGCTCGTCGGCGACGATGAACGCGGGCCGCAGCACGAGCGCGAGGGCGATCATGATGCGCTGCCGCATGCCGCCGGAGAACTCGTGCGGGTAGCTGGCGTAGCGGCTCTCCGGGATGCCCATGCCGCGCAGCGCCTCCAGCGCGCGGGCCCTGATCTCCTTCTTGGGCATGCCCTTGTGGTGGGCGCGCAGCGCCTCCTCGAAGTGCTGGGAGATCCGCATGAGCGGGTTGAGCCGGGTCATCGGCTCCTGGAAGATCAGGCCGAGTTCGGGGCCGCGCAGCTTCTGCAGCTCCTTGGCCGGCAGGCCGACGAGGTTGCGGCCGGCGGCGCCGGCGCTGCGCAGCACCACCTCGCCGTCGACGGCGGCGGCGCTCGGCGTCAGGCCGAGCACGCCGCGGCCGAGGGTGGACTTGCCGCAGCCGGACTCGCCGACCAGGCCGAGGGTCTCGCCGGGCCGCACGTCGAAGCTGACGCCGTCCACGGCGCGCACCGCGCCGCGGTCGGTGCCGTACCAGACGCGCAGGTCGCGGACGGACAGGACGGGTTCGGTCACTTGACGGCCTCGCCTTCGGACGCGTCGGGCAGTTCGGGAGCCGTGACGGTACGGCGCCTGGTGTGGGCGGGGAGCAGTACCTTGCGGATCCTGCGGCGGCGCATGGTCGGGTTGAGCACGTCGTTGAGGCCTTCGCCGAGGAGGGTGAAGCCGAGGATCGCGATGACCATGGCCAGGCCCGGGTAGAGGCAGGTCCACCACATGCCGGCGTTGACGTCGTCGATCGCGCGCTCCAGGTCGTAGCCCCACTCGGCGGCCTGGGTGGGCTGGATGCCCAGGCCCAGGAAGCCGAGCCCGGCCAGGGTGCCGATGCCGTCGGCGGCGTTCATGGTGGTGATGACGGGCACCGACTGGATGACGTTGCCGAAGAGGTACTTGCGGATCACCACCGAGGGCTTGGCGCCCATGGCGCGCGCCGCCTCGACGAAGGTGGCCTCGCGGGCGGACAGCGCCGAGGCGCGCACCACCCGGTAGTACTGCGGGATGTAGACCACCGTGATGGACAGGGCCGCGGTGACCACGCCGCCGCCGGAGACCCCGGAGAAGACGAAGCCGGCCACGATCGCCAGCAGCAGGTACGGGAAGGCGAAGAGGGCGTCCATGACCAGGACCAGGATGCGGTCCAGCCAGCCGCCGAAGTAGCCCGACAGCAGGCCCAGCAGCACGCCGAGGATGAGCGAGAAGACGACCGCGAGGACCATCACCTCCAGGGCGGTGCGGGCGCCGTAGACGGTGCGGGAGAGCACGTCCAGGCTCTGCACGGTGGTGCCGAACCAGTGGTCGCCGTCGGGTGCGCCCTGCTTGGGGAAGTTCTTGCCGCCGTCGCGGTAGGTGTCGAAGCTGTACGGCGCGATGAGCGGCGCGAAGACCGCGGTGAGCACGAACAGCAGCGAGATGACGGCGCCGGCCCACAGCATGAACTTGGGTACGCCGTGGGCCTCGCGGACCGCGGTGGTGATCCGGCGCAGCCCGCCGAAGCGGGTGCCGCCGGGGGCGGGGGTGCCGGAGGGGCCCGGCTCGGCGGGCTCGATCGGCCCGGTGGGGAGAGTCGTCGTGGCCATCAGTAGCGCACCCTCGGGTCGATCAGCGCGTTGACGAAGTCGATCAGCAGGCTGATCACGACGACGGCCAGGGCGAAGACGGTGACGATGCCCTGGACGGCGACGTAGTCGCGCTGGTTGATGTAGTCGATCAGCTGCCGGCCGATGCCGGGCCAGTTGAAGATCCGCTCGGTGAGCACCGCGCCGCTCAGCAGCATGGCGACCTGGAGGCCGAGCACGGTGATGACCGGCACGAGCGCGTTGCGGAAGCCGTGCCGGGCGACGACGTGCCGCTCCCGGACGCCGCGGGCGCGGGCCGCCTCGATGTAGTCGCCCTGCAGCGACTGGATGAGGTTGATGCGGATCATCCGGATGAAGACGCCGAGGATGAGCAGGCCGAGGGCGACGGAGGGCAGCAGCAGGTGCTGGAGGATGTCCTGGACCGCGTCCCAGTCGCCGTTCAGGGCCGCGTCGAGAACCAGGATGTGGGTCTGGGTCGGCACGTTGAGCTGGACGAGCGGCGAGGCCTGGCCGGAGGTCGTGCCGAAGGCGAGCATGAGCAGCGGCGCGGTGACGAAGACCGGGGAGGCGTAGCTGATGATGCTGACCATCCGGCTGACCACGTCCACCGCGCTGTCCCGGTAGCGGCCGGCGAGCAGTCCGACGGGGATGCCGATGACGGCGGCGAAAACGAGGGCGCCCGCGGTCAGGGTGAGGGTGGCGCCGCCGTTCTCGATGATGATGTCGCGCACGCTGCGGCGGTCGGAGAAGGTGGTGCCGAAGTTCAGGGTGACGACCGACTTCAGGTAGTCCCAGAACTGCTGGTAGAGGGGGGCGTCGAAGCCGGCCGCGTGCCGCCGTGCGGCGAGTTCGGTGGCGTTCAGCTTGCCGCCCTGCGACGACGAGATGGGATCGCCGGGCGCCACCCGCATCATCACGAAGACCAGGATCAGCAGGATCAGCACCATGGGCACGGCGAGTGCGATCCGGGTGAGGATGTAGCGGCGCAGCGAGCCCGACTGGTTGCTCGTGTTGCTCATGCGGTGACTTTCCGGTGGCTGTCCGGAGTGGCCCGGACCGGGGACGACGGGATGCGCGGCGCGGGCGCCGCGGGCCGGGCCGGCCCGCGGGGGTCACTCCCCCGCGGGCCGGCCACCGCTCACTTCGTGCCGAGTTCGTAGAACCGGAACATCGTCGGGTCGAGCGCCTTGTCGGCGCCGGTGACGCCGTCGCGGATCACGACGGTCTGCTTGCCCTGCCACAGCGGGATGATCGGGACGTCCTCCGCCACGATCTTCTGGATGTCGGCGAAGGCCTTGTCGCGGACGGCCTTGTCGTCCGTGCCCTGCTCCTTGCTCAGCAGGTCCAGGATCTGCGGGTTGAGGTAGCCGGTGCCCAGGAAGGGCTCCTTGGTCAGGAACGGCGCGACGTCGTTGTCGGGGTCCGGCAGGTCCGGGTACCAGCCGATCATGTACGAGGCGTACGTGTCGGACTTCTCGTCCTTCTGGTACTGCTGCCACTCGGTGGAGCTCAGGGTGACCTTGAACAGGCCGGTGGCGTCCAGCTGCCGCTTGATCGCGGTGGCCTCGTCGGCGGACGCGGCGCCGTAGTGGGTGGGCGTCCAGGCGTAGGCGAGGTTCACCGGGGTCTTGATGCCGGCGGCGTCGAGCAGCGCCTTGGCCTTGGCGGTGTCGGGGGTGCCGTACTTGTCCTTGAAGGCCTCGGTGTGGCCCTCGATGCCGTTGCCGACCATCGAGTAGAGCGGCGCCACGGTGTCGTTGTAGGCCTCCTTGGCGATGCCGGCGCGGTCGATGACCTGCGCGACGGCCTGCCGCACGGCCTTCTGGTCGGCGGGCTTCACCTTGGCGTCGAAGACCATGTAGCGCTTCTCGGTGCCGGTGCCCTCCAGCACCTGGACGCCGGAGGTCTTCTTCAGGTCCTCGGTGTCGGTGGGCGACAGGCTGCGGAAGGCGGCGGTCACGGTGCCGTCCTTGACGGCCTGCTTGAGCGCGGAGGCCTCGGAGAAGTACTGCAGCACGACCTGGCCGTTGTTGAGCTTGGCGTCACCCTTGTACTTCGGGTTGGCCTTCAGCGACGCCTGCTGCTTGGCGGTGTACTTGTCCAGGGTGTACGGACCGGAGCCGACGATCTTCGAACCGTCGAGCAGCTTGTCCGCGGGGAAGAGCTTCTCGTCGACGATCGCGCCCGCGTCGGTGGCGAGCACCGAGGGGAAGGTCGAGTCGGGGTTCTTCAGGTGGAAGGTGACCTGGTCGGTCCCGGTGACGGTGGTGCTGTCGAGGTTGGCCAGCAGGCTGGAGGGACCGTTGGGAGCGGCGATCTTCAGCATCCGGTCGAAGGTGAACTTCACGGAGGCCGCGGTGAGCGGGTCGCCGTTGGAGAACACCAGGCCGGGCTGCATCTGGCAGGCGTACGTCTTGGGGTCGGTGAAGGAGCAGCTCTTCGCCGCGTCCGGGGCCGGGGTGGTGGCGCCGGTCGGGAAGTGCATGACCTTCTGGTAGACGCTGTCGATGATCTCCCAGGAGCCGTAGTCGTACGCTCCCGCGGGGTCCAGCGAGGACACCGAGTCGGTGGTGCCGACGATCACGGCACCCTTGCCGCCACCGTTGCCACCGCCGCTGCTGCTGCCGGACGAATTATCCTTCTTGCCACCGCACGCAGAGGCGCCGATGGCCAGGAAGGCCACGGCGGCTGCGGCGACGACACGCTTGTTTCGTGACATCCAGTGAATCCCCTTGCTCACATGCCGGTCGGTTGAGTCGGCATCGACCGCCCTGGACATTAGCGGGGTGGCCGTCGCCCACCGGGACACGGAGTGATTGAGGGGACATTACATACCGGTAACAGGACGTTCACCACCGATATGCGAACGTCGGGGCTATCGAGTGCTGGAGCGACAAAAGGGTCATATCACCCGGGCAAGAAACCGATAAGTGAAATCTCACCCAGGTGCACCAGCAGCTGTCGATGGGGCGTCGTGTGACAATCATCACACTGCCCGGATTCCACTTCGTGAGACGCTATTCAGCCGTCACCCTCGGTGAAGATCCATATTCACATCGGCCGCCGCCGAGCCCCCGATCAGGGACCTCAGGAACGGCACGTCCACCTGGCCGAGGGAGCCCACCACGGTGCGCCGGGGGGCGGCCGTGATCGGCACGAGCGACGGCACCGCGACCACGTGGCAGCCCGCGGCCTCACCCGACGCCACGCCCGTCACGGTGTCCTCGACCACCACGCAGTGCGCCGGGTCCGCGCCCAGTCGCCGGGCCGCCGTCAGGTACGGGTCGGGGTGGGGCTTGGTCCGGCCGATCTCGTCCCCCGCGAGGGTGAAGGCGAAGTTCTCGGCGCCCAGGGTGCGCAGCATGGCGTCGATCGTGCGCCGGTGCGAGGCGGACACCAGCGCGGTGGGCACCCCGTGCGCCGCGAGCTCCGTCAGCAGCCGCCGGGCACCCGGCATCAGCGGGGCACCGCGCTGCTCGATCAGCTCCTCGAAGCGGGTGTCGATCGCGACCATCAGCTCGGCGAGCGTCGCGGTGGTGCCCGTGACCTCCATGAGGTGGCCGACGCTGCGCGCCATCGGGCCGCCCACCACGACCGACTTGTGCACCTCGTCCAGCACGTGTCCCAGGTCCGCGAACACACCTGTCTCGGCCGCCCACCAGATGCCCTCGGTGTCCACGAGGGTGCCGTCCATGTCCAGCAGCACGGCCTGGAGCTCCTGGCCGTACGCCGGGCGGGTGGCCGTGACGGGGATGCTGCTGGTCATGGGCTCACTCCTCGGCCGAGGTGCGGATCCGGGCCCGGGACCGGCCCCGGGCCGGGTCCGGAGCGCCCCGTCCGGGGGACACGAAGGCCGGTCGCCGCGTCCCGCGGTGCGGGAGGACGACCGGCCTTCGCCGGACCCACCAGTCTACGTGGCCGCCCCCGGGCACGCCTGACGGGCGGGTAACGGCCGTGCGGCGTCCGGGTGACAACCGGGGCGGGCAGGAGCCCCACGGGGGCGCGTGAGGGGCCTCAGCGGGCGTTGAAGTACTTGGCCTCCGGGTGGTGGATCACGATCGCGTCGGTGGACTGCTCCGGGTGCAGCTGGAACTCCTCCGAGAGCTTCACGCCGATCCGCTCCGGCTCCAGCAGGGCCGCGATCTTCGCCCGGTCCTCCAGGTCGGGGCAGGCGCCGTAGCCGAGCGAGAAGCGCGCGCCGCGGTACTTCAGCGCGAACATGTCCGTCATCTCGCCCGGGTCCTCCCCCGCGAAGCCCAGCTCCGCGCGCACCCGTGCGTGCCAGTACTCGGCGAGGGCCTCGGCGAGCTGCACCGACAGGCCGTGCAGCTCCAGGTAGTCGCGGTAGGAGTCGGAGGCGAACAGCTCGTTGGCGGCCTCGGAGATCCTGCTGCCCATGGTGACCACCTGGAAGCCCACGACGTCGGTCTCGCCGGACTCCTCGGGCCGGAAGAAGTCGGCCAGGCACAGCCGCCGGCCGCGGCGCTGCCGCGGGAAGGTGAAGCGGGTGCGCTCGCTGCCGTCCTCGTGCAGCACGATCAGGTCGTCGCCCTTGGACACGCACGGGTAGTAGCCGTAGACCACCGCGGCCTCCAGCAGCCCTTCGGACTGCAGCCGCGTCAGCAGCCCGCGCAGCCGCGGCCGCCCCTCGCTCTCCACCAGCTCCTCGTACGACGGCCCCGACGCGCGCGACTGCTTCAGGCCCCACTGGCCCTTGAAGAGCGCGCCCTCGTCCAGCCACGAGGCGTAGTCCGCCAGCGGGATGCCCTTGACCACCCGGCTGCCCCAGAACGGCGGCTCGGGCACCGGGTTGTCCACCGCGACGTCCGAGCGCACCGGTCCGCGCGACTCGTCGCCGGCCTCCTGCGCGTCCTGCTCGTCCTGCGGCCGGATCGGCACCCGGCGCTGCTTGAGCTCGGGCAGCGCCGCGCCCGGCACCCCGCGCTTGACGCCGATCAGCGCGTCCATCAGCCGCAGCCCCTCGAAGGCGTCCCGGGCGTAGCGGACCTCCCCGAGGTACACCTCGTGCAGGTCCTGCTCGACGTAGGCCCTGGTCAGGGCGGCGCCGCCGAGGATGACGGGGTATTCGGCGGCCAGGCCGCGCTGGTTGAGCTCCTCCAGGTTCTCCTTCATCACCACGGTGGACTTCACCAGCAGGCCGGACATGCCGATGACGTCGGCGCGGTGCTCCTGGGCGGCGTCGAGGATCGCCGAGACCGGCTGCTTGATGCCCAGGTTGACGACGTTGTAGCCGTTGTTGGACAGGATGATGTCGACCAGGTTCTTGCCGATGTCGTGCACGTCGCCGCGCACGGTGGCGAGCACGATGGTGCCCTTGCCGCCGCCGTCGTCGCTCTTCTCCATGTGCGGTTCGAGGTAGGCCACCGCCGTCTTCATGACCTCGGCGGACTGGAGGACGAACGGCAGCTGCATCTGGCCGGAGCCGAACAGCTCGCCCACGGTCTTCATGCCGGCCAGCAGGGTGTCGTTGACGATGTCCAGGGCGGGGCGCTCGGCGAGCGCGGCGTCCAGGTCGTCGGTCAGGCCGTTCTTCTCGCCGTCCACGATGCGCCGCTGGAGCCGCTCGTCCAGCGGCAGCGCCGCCAGCTCCTCGGCCTTGCCCGCCTTCACGGACCTGGCGTCGACGCCCTCGAACAGCTCCATGAGCCTCTGCAGCGGGTCGTAGCCCTCGCGGCGGTTGTCCCAGACCAGGTCGTAGGCGGCCTGCCGCTGCTCCTCGGGGATACGGGCGATGGGCACGATCTTGGAGGCGTGCACGATCGCGGAGTCCAGGCCCGCCTTGACGCACTCGTCGAGGAAGACGGAGTTGAGCACCACGCGGGCGGCGGGGTTGAGGCCGAAGGAGATGTTGGACAGGCCCAGGGTGGTCTGCACCTCGGGGTGGCGGCGCTTGAGCTCGCGGATGCCCTCGATCGTCGCGGCGCCGTCCTTGCGGGACTCCTCCTGGCCGGTGCAGATGGTGAAGGTCAGGCAGTCGACGAGGATGTCGGACTCGCGGATGCCCCAGTTGCCGGTGAGGTCGGCGATCAGCCGCTCGGCGATCTCGACCTTCTTCTCGGCGGTCCTGGCCTGGCCCTCCTCGTCGATGGTGAGGGCGATGAGGGCGGCGCCGTGCTCGACGGCGAGCGCGGTGACCTTCGCGAAGCGCGACTCGGGGCCGTCGCCGTCCTCGTAGTTGACGGAGTTCAGCACCGCCCGGCCGCCCAGCTTCTCCAGGCCCGCGCGCAGCACGTCGACCTCGGTGGAGTCCAGCACGATCGGCAGCGTGGAGGCGGTCGCGAAGCGCCCGGCGAGCTCGGCCATGTCGGCGACGCCGTCCCGGCCGACGTAGTCCACGCACAGGTCCAGCAGGTGGGCGCCCTCCCGGATCTGGTCGCGCGCCATCTCGACGCAGTCCTCCCAGCGGCCCTCCAGCATCGCCTCGCGGAACTTCTTCGAGCCGTTGGCGTTGGTGCGCTCGCCGATCGCCAGGTACGAGGTGTCCTGGCGGAAGGGCACGGTCTGGTAGAGCGAGGACGCGCCGGGTTCCGGGCGGGGCGAGCGAGGGGTCAGGTCGTGGCCGCCGATGCGGTCGACGAGCTGGCGCAGGTGCTCGGGCGTGGTACCGCAGCAGCCGCCGACGAGCGACAGGCCGTACTCGGCGGCGAAGGTCTCGTGCGCGTCGGCCAGCTCGGCGGGGCCGAGCGGGTAGTGCGCGCCGTCCTTGGTGAGGACGGGCAGGCCGGCGTTGGGCATGCACGTCAGCGGGATGCGGGAGTGCCGGGAGAGGTAGCGCAGGTGCTCGCTCATCTCGGCGGGGCCGGTGGAGCAGTTCAGGCCGATCAGATCGATGCCGAGCGGTTCCAGGGCGGTGAGGGCGGCGCCGATCTCGGAGCCGAGCAGCATGGTGCCGGTGGTCTCGACGGCGACCGAGCAGATGATCGGCAGGTCCACGCCCGCCTCGGCCATCGCCCTCCGGGAGCCGACCAGCGCGGCCTTGACCTGGAGCAGGTCCTGCATCGTCTCGACGACGAGCGCGTCGGCGCCGCCGGCGACGAGGCCGGCGGCGTTGGCGTGGTAGCCGTCGCGCAGGTGGCGGTAGGTCGTGTGACCGAGGCTGGGCAGCTTGGTGCCCGGTCCGATGGAGCCGAGCACCCAGCGCTGCCGGCCGTCCGCGGAGAAGCCGTCGGCGACCTCGCGGGCGAGCCGGGCGCCCGCCTCGGCGAGCTCGAAGATGCGGTCCTCGATGTCGTACTCGGCCATGGCGGTGGCGTTGGCGCCGAAGGTGTTGGTCTCGACGCAGTCCACGCCGGCCGCGAAGTACTCCTCGTGCACCGAGCGCACGATGTCGGGGCGGGTGATGTTGAGGACCTCGTTGCAGCCTTCGAGCTGCTGGAAGTCGTCGAGGGTCGGCTCCTGGGCCTGGAGCATCGTGCCCATGGCACCGTCTGCGACGACGATGCGGGAGGCGAGCGCCTCACGGAGGGCGGCGGCGCGGGCGTTGCTCGCGGCGGACGAAGGGGACGGCGAGGCCATGGAACTGCTCCCTGGGATGCGACGGCTGTCGGCTATGCACCGGTCCGTCCCCCGCGGGGGCGGACCACGCACCTCGCCAGCGTAGCCTTCCGGGCCGCGGACCCGGGACGGCATTCCGAGGGGCGGACGGGTGGTCCGCACCCCGCGTCCCCCGGTCGGCCGCCGCACGGGGGCGCGCACGGGCTCCCGACCAGGGCGAATGTTTGACCGGTACAGATCAATGGGGAGACTCCCGTCCTCCGATCGACCAGGTGTCCAGATATCGAACACATTCGCGACAAGGGGGTCGCTGTGTCCAACGGTCATATCGTCACCGGCGAGATCTTCGGGACCGCGGTACTGATCCTGCTCGGGTGCGGCGTCTGCGCCGCCGTGACACTCAAACGGTCCAAGGCCAGGGACGCGGGCTGGCTGGCGATCACCTTCGGCTGGGGGTTCGCCGTGCTGGGCGGCGCCTACATCGCCAACGGCTACTCCGGCGGCCACCTCAACCCCGCGGTCACCCTCGGCATAGCCATCAAGACCGGCCAGTGGTCGAAGGTGCCGTACTACCTCCTCGGGCAGCTCGTGGGCGCCGTGATCGGCGCCTTCCTCGTGTGGGTGGCCTACCTCGGGCAGTTCTCCGCCCACCTGGCGGGAACGGGCGCCCCCGACGGCCCCGACTCCCCGCCCGCCGGGCCCGCCGGCCCCGGCGGACCGGTGCTGGGCGTCTTCTCCACCGGGCCGGAGATCCGCAACACCGTGCAGAATCTGCTGACGGAGATCGTCGCGACCTTCGTCCTGGTGCTCTTCGTCCTCACGCAGGGCATGACCGACGGTCTGGCGGAGAATGGAATGGGCATCCTGCTCACGGCCCTGATCGTGGTCGGCATCGGCCTGTCGCTGGGCGGGCCGACCGGCTACGCGATCAACCCGGCGCGCGATCTGGGGCCGCGGATCGTGCACGCCCTGCTGCCGCTGCGCGGCAAGGGCGGCTCGGACTGGGGCTACGCCTGGATCCCGGTGGTCGGCCCGCTGGCCGGGGCCGCCATCGCGGGCGGGTTGTACCAGCTCGCGTTCACATAGACGGTGGGCGTGTCACCGGACGCACGCCCGCAGTCCCCGAGCCCTGAGCCCCGAACCTCGACGAGGAGGACACCATGACCGACACGCCCGCCGGCGGTACGGGACCGTACATCGCCGCGATCGACCAGGGCACCACGTCCAGCCGCTGCATCGTCTTCGACCGCGAGGGGCGGATCGTCGCCGTCGACCAGAAGGAGCACGAGCAGATCCTCCCCAAGCCCGGCTGGGTCGAGCACGACGCCGCCGAGATCTGGGCCAACGTCCAGGAGGTCGTCGCCGGGGCGCTGCGCAAGGCCGGGGAGGACGTGCCCGGGTTCACCCCGTCGGACGTCAAGGCGATCGGCATCACCAACCAGCGCGAGACGACGCTGCTGTGGGACAAGAACACCGGCGAGCCGGTGCACAACGCGATCGTCTGGCAGGACACCCGCACCGACGCGCTGTGCCGCGAGCTGGGCCGCAACGTCGGCCAGGACCGCTTCCGGCGGCAGACCGGTCTGCCGCTCGCCTCGTACTTCGCAGGGCCCAAGGTGCGCTGGCTGCTGGACCACGTCGACGGCCTGCGGGAGCGCGCCGAGGCCGGGGAGATCCTCTTCGGCACCATGGACTCCTGGGTCATCTGGAACCTCACCGGCGGCGTCGACGGCGGCAGGCACGTCACGGACGTCACCAACGCGTCCCGGACCCTGCTGATGGACCTCAAGACGCTCCAGTGGGACGAGAAGATCTGCGCCTCGATCGGCGTGCCGACCGCGGTGCTGCCCGAGATCCGCTCGTCCTCGGAGGTCTACGGCAGCACGGACGTCGGCGGCCTGAACGCGGTGCCCGTGGCCTCCGCGCTGGGCGACCAGCAGGCCGCGCTCTTCGGCCAGACGTGCTTCGCCGAGGGCGAGGCGAAGTCCACCTACGGCACCGGCACCTTCATGCTGATGAACACCGGCGAGACCCCGGTCAACTCCTACGCCGGGCTCATCACCACGGTCGGCTACCGGATCGGGGACGCCAGGCCCGTCTACGCGCTGGAGGGCTCCATCGCGGTGACCGGCTCGCTCGTGCAGTGGATGCGCGACCAGATGGGCCTCATCGGCACCGCCGCCGAGATCGAGACGCTCGCCGCGACGGTGGAGGACAACGGCGGCGCGTACTTCGTACCGGCCTTCTCCGGCCTCTTCGCCCCCTACTGGCGCTCGGACGCGCGCGGCGTGATCGCCGGGCTCACGCGCTACGTCACCAAGGCGCACCTGGCCCGCGCGGTGCTGGAGGCGACCGCGTGGCAGACCCGGGAGATCGCCGACGCGATGCTCAAGGACTCCGGCACCGAGGTCAGCACCCTCAAGGTCGACGGCGGCATGACCGCCAACAACCTGCTCATGCAGACGCTGTCCGACTTCCTGGACGTGCCCGTGGTGCGCCCGATGGTCGCCGAGACCACCTGCCTGGGCGCGGCCTACGCCGCGGGCCTGGCCATCGGCTTCTGGCCGGACACCGACGCGCTGCGGGAGAACTGGCGGCGGGCCGCGGAATGGACCCCGCGGATGGACCCCGCGCAGCGCGACAGCGAGTACCGGCAGTGGCTCAAGGCCGTGAAGGCGACCATGGGCTGGCTGGAGGAGGAAGACGCGCCCCGCGGCTGAGCCCCGGCTCAGGGGAAGAGCGCGTCCCGCTCCGCGAAGAGCGCCGCGGGCACCTCGCCGCCGGTGCGGCCCAGCAGGGTCCGCCAGTGCCCGCGGCCCTCGTGTCACAGGACCGCGGGCGTCCCGGCGGCGACGGCCGCGACCGCACGGGCGGGCAGCCCGGTCTCCGCGGCGCGCGACGGGGTCAGCCGGTGGGCGGTGCGGCCCCCGGCGGGCCGGGCCATCCACAGCAGGTGGCGGGCGGCGTGCGCGTGCGCGTCCTGCGCGCGCAGCCGCTCGCCGCGCGCGCTCTCGTGCGCGGCGGGCACCGGCCAGTTCGCGAAGCGCCCGCGCAGGTCGGCGATCCCGGCCGGGTCACCGGGGACCGCCGGGCGCCCGGGCAGCGCGGCCAGGACGGAGGGTGAGCGCGCCGTCCCGGTCGGTCACCGCCATCGCCCCGACCGCGGCGCCGCGGGCCGGCCCGTCGCCGACCGAGGCGATGTCGCCGGTCGGGGCGAAGTGGAACTCGCCGCGCACCAGGCCCTCGAAGAAGGCCACGTGCGTGCCGGACTCGTGGCGCAGCACCAGGTTCACCGGCGCGACGCGCGCGCACCACGCGGCCGGGTCGAGGGCGGCCCGGGCGGCGGGGTCGAAGAAGGGCCAGAACTCGACGCCGCTGCGCTCGTCCCCCTCCCCCGCGGCGAAGGACCCGTGCACGAGCGAGGCGCGGATCGTCCCGTCGGCGCGGCAGAGCCCGCGCACGCGGGAGATGAGGCGGTCCTGGATCACCCGGCCCAGTAGGGGTCGCGGCCCGACAGAGCGACAGCGGCGGTCAGCGGCCCCGCGCCCGCGGGGACCTCGGCCGGCTCCCCGAAGCCCTTGAAGTCGCGGTACAGCTGCGCGTTCTCGCGCACCCCGGCGAGCACCCGCTCCGCGGTGCCGTCGGCGACCTGGAACTCCTGGCCGGTGGCGCGGGCCAGGTCCCAGCCGTGCAGGCACAGTTCGAGCAGGAGCATGCCCGCCACGGCCTCGGCGGGCATGCCGTTGACCTCGCCCTCCCAGGCGGCCGGCTCGGACCACGCCGCCACCGAACGCTCCAGCTGCGCCGCGTAGGCGGCCTGCCAGTCCGGTTCGGCGGTGAAGTCGCGGGTGGCCAGGCCCTCGGGGTGCGGCTCGCGCCGGGCACGCAGCTCCATGCCGATGCCGGTGTACGCCACGAGGTGGTTGACCAGGGTGCGGGTGTCGAAGCCGGCGCAGGGGGTGGGCCCGGCGAGCCGGCCGGGGGTGACGGACGCGGTGACGCGGGCCGCCGCACGTGCGGCGTCGGCGAGGTCTGCTGGGAAGGTCATGCCCCCGACGCTACGGAGGCCTCCGCGGCCGGTCTTGAAAAAACGCGACAGCGCATAGGCTGGGCCCATGAGCAGCCACGGCTTCCGCCGCGGGGTGCTGCGGCCGGAGGCGGCCGCGGACTTCCTCCAGGTGCGGACGCACCCGCCCGCGCCGGAGCTGGCCGCCCTGGTGGACTTCTACTGGAACCCGCGCTGGGATCTGCGCGGCCGCGAGCCCTACGACCAGAAGGTGCTCGCCCACCCCAACGTCCACCTGGTCTTCGAGCCCGCGGGGCCGCTCGTCTACGGGGTGCAGCGGGAGGTCTACGTACGGCGGCTGGCCGGCAGGGGGCAGGTGCTCGGCGTCAAGTTCCGGCCCGGCGCCCTCCGCGCCTTCTCGGCCGGGCCCGCGGCCGCGCTCGCCGACCGCGCCGTGCCCGCCGCCTCCGTCTTCGGGGCCGGCGCCGAGGCGACCGGGCGGCGGATCCTCGCGCTCGACGGCCTCGCGGAGATGGCCGCGCTCGCCGACCGCTTCCTGCTCGGGCGGCTCCCCGACGGGCCGCCCGACCCGCGCATCGCCGAGGTCACCGCCCTCGTCGAGCGGATCACCGCGAGCCCGCAGCTCTTCCGGGTCGACGCGCTGGCCCGCGAGCTGGACGTGCCCGTGCGGCGCCTCCAGCGGCTCTTCGCCGACTACGTCGGGGCCTCGCCCAAGTGGGTGCTGCGCCGGGCCCGGCTGCACGAGGCCGCCGCCCGCGCGGACGCCGGCACCGGCCTCGACTGGGCCGCGCTCGCCGCCGACCTCGGCTACGCCGACCAGGCCCACCTCACGCGGGACTTCGCCGCGGCGGTGGGGACCACACCGGGCCGCTACGCCCGGGCGTGAATCCCCGGTTCCGTTAGGCGTTCCGGCCGTACGGGCACATAATGAGGGCATACATCGGAGGTCTGGCGGCGCTGCGGACCGGGTACACGGGGAGGCGCGGGATGGCGGTCACCGACGAGGCGATCGAGAAGATCAAGGAGATGATCGTCTCCGGGGCGCTGCGGCCCGGCGACCGGCTCCCCAAGGAGAGCGAACTCGCCGCCGAGCTGGGCCTTTCCCGCAACTCGCTGCGCGAGGCCGTACGGGCGCTGTCCCTCATCCGCATCCTCGACGTCCGCCAAGGCGACGGCACCTACGTCACGAGCCTCGACCCGCAGCTACTGCTGGAGGCGCTGAGCTTTGTGGTGGACTTCCACCGCGACGACACGGTGCTCGAATTCCTGGCGGTCCGCCGCATCCTGGAGCCGGCGGCCACCGCGATGGCGGCGTCGAGCATCCCCGAGGACGAGCTGGACGCCCTCCAGGGCAAGCTCGACGCGCTGGGCGACCAGCCGTCGGTGGAGGAACTCGTCGCCTCCGACCTGGAATTCCACCGCGGGATCGTCGCCGCGTCCGGCAACTCCGTCCTCTGCTCCCTGCTGGACGGGCTGTCCGGCCCCACGACCCGCGCCCGCGTCTGGCGCGGCCTCACCCAGGAGGACGCGGTGTCGCGCACGCTCCTGGAGCACCGCGCGATCCTCGCGGCACTCCGCGACCGCGACGCGGAGGCCGCACGCAGCTGGGCGACGGTCCACATCGCCTCCGTCGAGCAGTGGCTCCGCTCGACCCTGTGAGCCCCCCGCCCCGCTTGTCCGTCCCCCGCGCGGCCGGCGGGAGCTCCTGCCGCGCGGGGTGAGCGTTCTCCAGGGGCGCGGGGTACCGGGCGAGCAACCCGCCACCGGGCGGGAAGCCCGGGAAGGCCGCCTCGGGTGGCGCCCGGGGCCTCACCCCAGCCCGTACACCGCGGCGGCCGTACCGCCGAAGACCGCACCGGACTCCGCCGCCGAGAGCCCGGAGGCCGCCTCGGCCGCGAGCGAGAGCACGTCGCCGTAGGACGCGGCCAGCGTGCAGACCGGCCAGTCGGAACCGAACATCACCCGGCCGGGGCCGAAGACGTCCAGCACGTGCCGCGCGTACGGCAGCAGGCCGGCCGGCTCCCAGCCGGACCGGTCCGCCTCGGTCACCAGCCCCGAGAGCTTGCACACCACGTTGGGCAGCGCGGCGAGCGCCGTCACCTGGGGTGCCCACTGCTCCCACCCGCCGGAGGCGATGGGCGGCTTGCCCGCGTGGTCGAGGACGAAGCGCAGCCCGGGCAGCGCGGCCGCGGCGCCGAGGGCCGCGGGCAGCTCGCGCGGTGTGACGAGCAGGTCGTACACGAGCCCGGCCGCGGCCACGCTCGCGAGGCCCCGGCGGACGTCCGCGCGGGCCAGCCACCAGGGGTCGGCCTCGTCCTGGACCTGGTGCCGTACGCCGACCAGCGGCCCGGTCAGGGAGGCCAGGGCGTCGGGCAGCGCCGGGTCCGTGAGGTCGGCCCAGCCGACGACGCCGGCGACGCGCCCGCCGGAACCCGCGGCGGTCTCCAGCAGCTCGCGGGTCTCGTCCGGTGAGGAGCTGGACTGCACGACCACGGTCGCGTCCACACCGTGCTCGTCGAGCAGCGGTTCCAGCTCGGCGAAGTCGAAGGTGCGGGCTATGCGGTCCAGTCCGGGCCCGCTCATCCACGGTTGCGGGCGCCGGCCGAGGTCCCACAGGTGGTGGTGGGCGTCGATCCGCCGCGTCCCGGCCGGCCCCGGCATCGTCACCCGCCCGCGGCGGCCGTGAGCGGCAGCGGCACGTCCGCGTCGAGCAGCCCCTCGGCGACGAGCGCGTGCCACATCGCGTCGGGGATGTCGTGGCCGAACATGGCCTCGTTGTCGTGGACCTCCTCCGCGCTCGCGGCGCCGACGACCGCGGAGACGACGCTCGGGTGCGCGAAGGGGTAGCGGAGCGCGGCGGCCCGCAGCGGGACGCCGAAGTCGCCGCAGACCCGGGCCATGGCGAGCGCCCGGTCGATGAGCGGCTGCGGCGCGGCCGCGTAGTCGTAGCGGGCCCCGGGCCCGGGGTCGGCGAGCAGCCCGGAGTTGTAGACGCCGCCGACGACGACCTTGGTGCCGCGGCGTTCGCACACCGGCAGCAGGTCGTCGTAGGCGGTGCGCTCCAGCAGGGTCCAGCGGCCCGCGCACAGCACCACGTCGACGTCGAGGTCGGCGACGAGGCGGGCGAGCACGCCGCTGAGGTTCATGCCGAAGCCGATGGCCTTGACCACGCCCTGGTCGCGGAGTTCCGCGAGGGCGGGGAAGCCGCTGTCGTAGACCTCCGGGAGGTGGTCCTCGACGTCGTGCAGGTAGACGATGTCGACGGCGTCCACACCGAGCCGCTCCAGCGAGCCCTCCAGCGTGGCGCGGATGCCGTCCGCGGTGAAGTCCCACACCCTGGCGCGGGGCGGGACGTCGGTGAAGCCCTGGCCGTCGGGCTGCTCGCCCGGCGCCAGGTCCCGCAGCCGCCGCCCGACCTTGGTGGACAGCACGTACGAGGCGCGGTCCCGGCCGGCGAGCGCCCGGCCGAGCCGTTCCTCGGAGCGGCCGAGGCCGTAGTGCGGGGCGGTGTCGAAGTAGGTGACGGGCCGGCCCGCGTCGAAGGCGGCGGAGACGGTGGCCGCCGCCTCCTCGTCGGTGACGGCGCGGTAGAGGTTGGCCAGCGGCGCGCAGCCGAGGCCGAGCCGGGGCAGTGCCGGGAGGGGCATACGTGGTGTCCTTCTGCTGGGTCCGGCCGGCTGGGCGCCGGGAGACGGGAGGGGACGGGGGCGGGGTGCCGGTCCTGCTTCTCGCCGCCGGCGAAGCGGGAGATGGTCCGGGCGACGACGATGATGGCACCGTAGAGGAACCTGCCCCGCAGCGGCGGCACTCCGCCGGGGGCGGTGACGTTCACGACCGCGTGCGGGCCGACGACCCGTCGCGGCCGCCGGGGGCCGGCACGGTCCATGTGACGCGGTCGGCGCGGGCGCCGGCCGCGCGGGCGGCCCCGGGGTGGTACGCGAGTCAGGCGGGGCGCACACGGAGGCCCTGCATGCCGCCGTCCACGGCGAGCGCGGTGCCGGTGACACCGGCGGCCGCGGGGCTCGCCAGGTAGACGATGGCGGCGGCGACCTCGTCGGCCGTCACCAGCCGGCCCATCGGCTGGCGGGCGTCGAGAGCGGCCCGCTCGGCGGCGGGGTCGCCGGCCTGGTCGAGCAGCCGGCCGACCCACGGGGTGTCGGCGGTCCCGGGATTGACGCAGTTGACGCGTATGCCCTCACGTACGTGGTCGGCCGCCATCGCCAGGGTCAGCGAGAGGACCGCGCCCTTGCTCGCGCTGTACAGGGCGCGCTGCGGCAGCCCCGCGGTGGCGGCGATGGAGCAGGTGTGGGTGACGGAGGCGCAGCCGGGGCGTTCGGCGGCGGCCCGGCGCAGGTGCGGGAGCGCGGCACGGGCGGTGCGGACCATGCCGAGGACGTTGACGTCCAGCACCCGCGACCACTCGTCGTCGGCGTTGTCCTCGACGGTGCCGACGGCGCCGATCCCGGCGTTGCTCACCAGGACGTGCAGGCCGCCCAGTTCGCGCGCCGCCTCCGCGACGGCGGCGCGCACGGCGGCGTCGTCGGTCACGTCCGCGGCGACCGGGAGGCAGCCCGCGGGGGCACCGGAGGGATCGCGGTCCAGCACGGCCACGCGGGCGCCGCGGGCGGTGAGCAGGGCGGCGGTGGCCGCTCCGATGCCGGACGCGCCGCCGGTGACCAGCGCGCCCAGGCCGGCGAAGTCCTTCAGGGGGGCGGGGGTGGTGGCGTCGGTCATCGGGTGAACTCCTTTCGCCGGGCGCGCTCCTGCCACACGGGCCCGTCGGGGTAGCGGTAGTCGGTGAGCGTTTCCGGGACCATGCGGGCCGAGAAGCCGGGCGCGCCGGGGGCGACGTAGCGGCCGTTCTCGACGACGGCGGGGTCCGTGAAGTGCTCGTGCAGGTGCGGAACGTACTCGATGACGCGGCCTTCGAGGCTGCCGGAGACGGCGACGTAGTCGAACATCGCCAGGTGCTGGACCAGCTCGCACAGGCCCACCCCGCCGGCGTGCGGGCAGACCGGGACGCCGAACTTGGCGGCCAGCAGGAGGATCGCCAGGTTCTCGTTGACGCCTGCGACGCGCGCCGCGTCGATCTGGACGAAGTCCACCGCGCCGGCCTGGAGCAGCTGCTTGAACACCACACGGTTGGCCACGTGCTCGCCGGTGGCGACCGGAACGGGCTGCCGGGCGCGCACGGCGGCGTGCGCGAGCACGTCGTCGGGGCTCGTGGGCTCCTCGATCCAGTACGGGTCGTACGGCGCGAGGGCCTCCATCCACGCCACGGCCTCGGCGACGTCCCAGCGCTGGTTGGCGTCCACCGCGATGCGGATGCCGGGGCCGACGGCGGCGCGGGCCAGCCGCATCCGGCGCAGGTCGTCCTCCAGGTCGGCACCGACCTTGAGCTTGATCTGGCCGTAACCGGCGGCGACCGCCTCCTTCGCCAGCCGGGTGAGCTTCTCGTCGGAGTAGCCGAGCCAGCCGGGCTCGGTGGTGTAGGCCGGGTAGCCCTGCGCCCGCAGCAGTTCCGCGCGTGCGGCGCGGCCCGGTTCGGCGCGGCGCAGGATGTCCAGCGCCTCGTCGCGGGTCAGCGCGTCGCTGAGGTAGCGGAAGTCGACGAGGTCGGCGAGCTGGTCGGGGCTCATGGAGGCCAGTAGCGCCCAGACCGGTTTTCCGGCCGCGCGTGCGGCGAGGTCCCAGGCGGCGTTGACCACCGCCCCGGCGGCCATGTGCATCACGCCCTTCTCGGGGCCGAGCCAGCGCAGTTGCGAGTCCTGCGTGAGCAGCCGGTAGAAGGCGCCGAGGTCGCCCGTGACACTGTCCACCGGGCGGCCGACGACGTACGGTCGCAGCGTGCCGATCGCGGCGGCGACGACGTCGTTGCCGCGGCCGATGGTGAAGCACAGGCCGTATCCCGCGAGGCCGCCGGGCGCGTCGGTGCGGAGCACGACGTAGGCGGCGGAGTAGTCGGGGTCGGGGTTCATGGCGTCCGAGCCGTCCAGCTGTTCCGAGGTCGGAAAGCGGATGTCGTACACGTCGACCCCGGTGATGGTCGGACTCATGCCCACTCCCGTCGCGAGACATCGGATCTTTTCCTGGTGATCCGATGTATAGCGGGAGTCCTGCGGGCCCGTCCAGAGGGCCGGGGGAAGTTGTGGGTAACAGATCGGATGTCTCCGGAGCGGGCGCCGGCGGCGCATCGGCGCCTTCCGGCAGCCGCCGGGGGCCCGCGGCCGCCGTCGGCGGTAACGCCCCGGGCAGCGACGGGACAGCGGTCCGCGCGGGCCCGGGCACGTAGGCTGGGGACGCACGTGACGAGCAAGTGAGAGCAGCGCCGGATCGGGGCCGCACGGCCCCGCCGGCCGGAAGGAGGCGCCGGGTGATCGAGCTTGAGGGAGTACCCGAGCTGATCGATCCGGTCATGGTGGCGGCGTTCGAGGGCTGGAACGACGCAGGGGACGCAGCCTCCACCGCGGTGGCCCATCTGGACCGGGAGTTCAAGGGCGAGGTCTTCGCCGCGCTGGACGCCGAGGACTACTACGACTTCCAGGTCAACCGCCCCACCGTGTGGATGGAGGACGGCGCGCGGCGGATCACCTGGCCCACCACCCGGCTGTCGGTGGCCAGGATCCAGTCCCCCAAGCCGCGCGACCTGGTCCTCATCCGCGGCATCGAGCCCAGCATGCGCTGGCGGTCGTTCTGCAACGAGCTGCTGGGCTTCGCGCACGAACTGGGCGTGGAGATGGTCGTGGTGCTGGGCGCGCTGCTCGGCGACACCCCGCACACCCGCCCGGTCCCCGTCACCGGGGTCACCTCGGACCCGGACCTGGCCACCGCCCTGGACCTGGAGGAGTCCCGCTACGAGGGCCCCACCGGCATCGTCGGCATCCTCCAGGAGGCCTGCGCGCACGCAGGGGTGCCCGCCGTCAGCCTGTGGGCCGCGGTGCCGCACTACGTCTCCCAGCCGCCCAACCCCAAAGCCACCCTCGCACTGCTCAACCGCCTGGAGGACCTGCTGGACCTGCGCATCCCGCAGGGCGAGCTGCCGGAGGACGCGCGGGCCTGGCAGGTCGGCGTCGACCAGCTGGCCGCCGAGGACAGCGAGGTCGCCGAATATGTGCAGACATTGGAGGAGGCCCGCGACACCGCGGAATTGCCGGAGGCGTCCGGTGAGGCGATCGCGCGGGAATTCGAGCGTTATCTGAGGCGCCGCGATCCGCAGCCCGGCGATTACGCGAGCGAAGGCGGGGACGGCGTCCCGCAATTCCGCGACCTCGGACGGCAGCAGCGTCCGGAGGAGCCGCGGAACGGCGAAGGGCACGCCGCCGACTCCGGTGACGGCGACACGGACGACTCCGGCGACGGCACCGGGGAGGACGGGGAGTAGGGCGCCGGCCGCCCGCTTGCGACGGACCGTCAAGTGCCGGGCACGTCACGTCAAGGCGCGCACGCCCGGCACCTGCCAGTCTGGCGGTGCCGGCTGCGGCACCCCGCCCGGCACGGACGGATCCCGTGCCCGGTGCGGTCACGCCCGTTCACCGGAACGTCAGTTGCGCGGGGGAACTGTCGCCGGTTAGCATAAGATTCATCCGTTGGCATACTTTCCCCGGGGGGGGATCGTGGTAATCAGCGAGCGTATGGACGACGTGGATTTCCGCATTCTGGCACTCATGCGCGAAGGGCTTTCCGACGCCACCATCGGGAGAAAACTCTCGCGCGGTCACCGGACCATTCAGCGGCGGATATGCCACATGATGGACAGTCTCGGCGTCTCCGGCCGCTTCGCGCTGGGGCTGAAGGTCGCGGAGCTGAACCTGCTGGCGGCCCGGGAACTGCCCGGGCACGCGGCCGACCTCGGCGGTGCGGCCGCCGCGGGGAACTGCACGTAACAGACCCGGGCGCGGGGGGGCGTCCGAGCCGGGGGGGATCGGGGGGGACCCCGGAGCAGGGGAAGGAGGGGCGGCCACCGCCGGTGCGCGGTGGCCGCCCCTCCCTCACCGTGTCAGGGCCCCCCGTGGGGCCGGGGCGCGGTGCGCCCCGGCGTCAGAGCGCCACCCCGAGCAGCGCGTCCACCGCGCGCGAGACCAGGCCCGGCGCCCCGGTGTCCGTGCCGCCCGCCTCCTGCTGCCGCGCGGCCCACGCGTCGACGGCGGCCAGCGCGGCCGGCGCGTCCAGGTCGTCGGCGAGCGCCGCGCGGATCTCGTCCACGAGCGCCTCGGCGGACGGCCCGTCGGGCCGCGACACCGCGGCACGCCAGCGGCCCAGCCGCTCCTGTGCGCCCTCCAGGACGGCGTCCGTCCACTCCCAGTCGGACCGGTAGTGGTGGGCGAGCAGCGCCAGCCGGATGGCGACCGGGTCGACGCCCGCCCGCCGCAGCGCGGAGACGAAGACCAGGTTGCCCTTGGACTTCGACATCTTCTCGCCGTTCAGCGCGACCATCCCGGCGTGCACGTACGCCTTGGCGTAGGGGTACTCGCCGGTGAGCACCTGGGCGTGCGACGCGCCCATCTCGTGGTGCGGGAAGACCAGGTCGGAGCCGCCGCCCTGGACGTCGAAGCCCATGCCGAGGTGGTCCAGGGCGATGGCCACGCACTCGATGTGCCAGCCGGGGCGCCCGGCCCCGAGCGACGCGCCGTCCCAGCTGGGCTCGCCCGGGCGGGCGGCCATCCACAGCATGGGGTCGAGCGGGTTCTTCTTGCCGGGGCGCTCCGGGTCGCCGCCGCGTTCGGCGGACAGCGCCCGCATGACGGTGGCGTCGAAGCCGGAGACGGAACCGAAGTGCGGGTCGCAGTCGACCGAGAAGTAGGTGTCGCCGTCCAGTTCGTAGGCCGCGCCGGCCTCGCGCAGCCGCTCGATGAGCGGCACGATGCGCGGGATGGACTCGACGGCCCCGATGTAGTGCGCCGGCGGCAGCATCCGCAGCGCGGTCATGTCCTCGCGGAAGAGTGCGGTCTCGCGCTCGGCGAGTGCCGTCCAGTCGTCGCCGGTGGCGTCGGCGCGCTCCAGCAGCGGATCGTCGACGTCCGTGACGTTCTGCACGTACTGGACCTGGTGCTTCGTGTCGAGCCACACGCGCTGGACGAGGTCGAACGCGTTGTAGGTGGCCGCGTGCCCCATGTGCGTGGCGTCGTACGGCGTGATGCCGCAGACGTAGAGGCGGGCGACCGGTCCGGGATCGACGGCCACCAGGCCACCGGTCGCGGAGTCGTGGAGACGGAGTGCGCGTCCAGTGCCCGGGAGGGCAGGGACGTCGGAAGCGGGCCAGGCATGCATGAAATGAGATTAACCTTCCGCCCGCGGGCGGAACGAGCGGGAGCAGCACGTTTACCTGGGCGGGCAGCGGTTTCGGTCACCGCGCGGCCCGCTCGCCCCATCGGTCACGGCCGCGCGGTCCGCCGTGCGCGTCAGACCGGGGGCCAGGGTATGGAGGGCCAGCCGCCCCCCGGCAGGGGGTGGATCCCGGTCTCCAGCAACCGCGCGACCCTCGCCCGCAGGGCGTGGATCTCCGCCTCCGTGACGAGTGCGCCCAGCCGTACGCCCAGCTCGCCGTCCAGCGCCCGCGTGAGCCCGTCCAGGACCGTCACGGCCTCCTCGGGCAGCGGCTCGCCCGCCCAGCCCCACAGCAGCGTGCGCAGCTTGTCCTCGGCGTGGAAGGTGACCCCGTGGTCGATGCCGTAGAGCCGGCCGTCCGGGCCGGGCAGCAGGTGGCCGCCCTTGCGGTCGGCGTTGTTGATCACCGCGTCCAGCACCGCGAGGCGGCGCAGCCGGTCGTCGTCGGCGTGCACCAGCAGCGCGGTGCGGCCCTCGCCCACCTCGGCCTCGACCACGGCCTTCCAGCCCGGCGCCGGCTCGGTGTCCTCGGTGAGGGCCAGCAGCGCGGTCTCCTCACCCTGTTCTGCGGACTCGATCCACAGCTGCACCATGCCCTCGCCGTACGGGCCCTCGCGCAGCACGGTGGGCGGCACCAGGCCCCAGCCGGTCGCCTCGGAGACCAGGAAGGCGGCCACCTCGCGCTGGGCGAGCGTGCCGTCGGGGAAGTCCCACAGCGGGCGCTCCCCCGCGACCGGCTTGTAGACGCACGCGGCCGTCCCGCCCTGGTGGGCGACCTCGCAGTACAGCACCGCGTTCGACGCGTCGCGGACCTGGCCGCGCACGGTCAGCTCGCCCTCGGACAGCAGGGTCAGCGCCGCGGCGGCGGCGCTCAGGCCGACCTCCGGTACCCGTTCTGACGCGGGCATACGTGTCCTTCCGGATCCAGGGGCAGGCTGCACAGCGGGCACGGCGGGCGGCCCGCGGACACCACGTCCAGGGCGCGTTTGGCGAAGGAGCGGGCCTGGGCGCCGGTGAGCAGCACCCGCAGCAGCGGCGGGCCGTTCTCCTCGTCCTGGAGCATCTGCTCCTCGGCCGCCTCCAGGTCCTCCTCGTCCTCGCCGCTCAGCTCGACCAGCGCCTGCGCCTCGATGACCATGCGGTCGTGCGCGCCGTCCCAGGCCAGGGCCATGGTGCCGACCCGGAACTCCTCCTCGACCGGCACGTCCAGCGGCGCGGTGTCGGACAGCTCGGTCGGCGCGACCGCCGGTACCGGGGCGTTGCCGCCGCTGCGCCGCACGACCTCGTCCAGCAGCTCGTCGATGCGCTCGGCGAGCGCGGCCACCTGGGTCTTCTCCAGGGCCACGCTGGTGGTCCTGCCCTTGGCCGTGGCTTGCAGGAAGAACGTACGCTGACCCGGCTGGCCGACCGTACCGGCCACGAAACGGTCCGGGTGCTCGTAGAAGAAGACCTGGCGGGGCACGTCCTGCTCCGTTTGCTCGGCTGTGGGGCTGTGTGGCGGTGACGCTGGATGGCTCCGACGCGGTGCGGCGGTGCCGCGGGGAGGCGGCGGCGCGCGGCGCGGGCGCCGCACACGGTGGGGCTCACCGCGAACACGCATCCGCCCCCACCCTACTGCGGAAGCTGATCACGGGGCGCCCGTGGACCCGCCGACCACCGCGTCGGCGGTGTTGCCGCCGGGCGGCGCGGGCGGCGGCGCCAGGGCGCCCAGGTCGCCGGTGTCACCCAGGCGCAGCAGGAAGGGGCGGTGCGGGGTGTAGCGGACGGCGGTCACCGAGCACGGCTCGGTGGTGATCCGCTGGAAGAGGTCGAGGTGCATGCCGAGCGCGTCGGCGGCCAGCGCCTTGATGACGTCGCCGTGCGAGCACACCACGTACAGCGCGTCCGGACCGTGCTCGTCCTCGATCCGCGCGTTCCAGTCGCGGACGGCGTCCACCGCGCGGGCCTGCATGGCCCGCAGCGACTCGCCGCCGGGGCCGGGGAAGGCCGCGGCCGACGGGTGCCGCTGGACGGTCGTCCACAGGGGCTGGTCGGCCAGCTCGGCGAGCTTGCGGCCGGTCCAGTCGCCGTAGTGGCACTCGCCGACCCGCTCGTCGGTGTGCAGCTGCAGCCCGGTGCGGGTCTCCAGCAGCGGGCGCACGGTCTCCTGGCAGCGCTGCAGCGGGCTGCACACCACGGCGGCCAGCGGGAGCGCGGCCAGCCGGGCGGCGAGCGCGGTGGCCTGCGCCCGCCCGGTCTCGTCGAGGGCGACGCCCGGGGTCCAGCCGGCCAGCACGCCCTGGGTGTTGGCGGTGGACCGGCCGTGCCGGACGAGGATCGCGGTAGGCATGTCCGCCACCGTAACCCTTTCCGGTGGCGTCCGTTGTGCTGGGCGACGGCCGTGGCGGGGATGATCCCCCCCGAGCCCCCACCACGGCCGCGGGGTTTCGGCGCGCCTTCCGCGGGATTCGCCGGATCCGCTCGCTCCGGGACAGGCCCGGGAGTCCCGCCCCGTCGGTAAGGTGCACCAGGGGTCGAGGGGCCCCGGGAGCCGGTATCGCAAAGCGGGTGGAGATGTTCAGCAAGGCGACGAGGAGCCGCCCGGCTCCCGGCGGGAGCCACACGGCCGGCACCGACTGGTCGCCGTACGGCCGGCTGGAGGACGCCGCGGGGGTCTATTTCCTGCACGCGGACGTCGCCCTGGACGCCATCACGGGGGTGCTCGGCCGCCGCCGGGTGCGCGGCTTCACGCTGGAGCGGGTGGTGGACCTGACCGAGGCGGGGGCGTCGGTGTGGCAGGAGGCCGCGGTGTGCGACGGGCGGCGGCTCATCCTGTGGCACAGCGAGGAGCTGGCCGACGCCTCCGCGCCGGGCGGTACGGTCCTGGACTCGTCGGTGCAGGTGCTGCCGCTGGAGGCGATCGGGCACGTCGGGATGCGCACCCTGGTCGGCCGCGACAGCCTCGGGCGACGGGTGGACCGCGGGGTCTACCTGGTACTGGCCACCGCGATGCCGCACGAGCTGAGCGCGGTCGCGGCCGACCCGGAGGCGGCGCTGCCGGTGGCCTCGGCCAGGTTCCGGCCCGAGGCCTTCCGCTTCAGCAAGTCGCTCGACGACGGGGGCCCGGGCCAGATAGCCCGGCTGATCGACTTCGGCCGGCTGCTCGGCCGGCTCGTCCCCGGCTGAGCGGCCGGCCGACGGCGTTCACGGGGCGCCGCGGCGGCCCGGCGTCACGCCAGTCCGGCGCGCTCCAGGGCCTCGACGCCCGCCCGCAGCCCGGCGACCCTCTCCTCCAGGGTGAAACCGGCGGGGGCCAGCGTCAGCGTCGTGACGCCCGCCTCGGCGTACGCCCGCATGCCGTCGGCGATCCGCTCGACGGGGCCGAGCAGGCACGTGGAGTCGATCAGCTGCCGCGGCACGGCGGCCGCCGCACCCTCCTTGTCGCCGGCCAGGTACAGGTCCTGGATCTCGGCCGCCTCGCGCTCGTAGCCCATGCGCCGGGCGAGCTGGTTGTAGAAGTTCTGCTTGCGGCTGCCCATGCCGCCGACGTAGAGCGCGGTGTAGGGGCGGAAGAGGTCGGCCAGCGCGGCGACGTCGTCACCGACCGCGAGCGGCAGCGTCGGGCACACGTCGAAGCCGTCGAGCGTCAGCCCGGCCCTGGCGCGGCCGGCCCGGAGGTGACGCAGCGCGGTCTCCTCCAGGTGCGCGGCGGAGGCGAAGATCAGCAGGGCGCCGTCGGCGATCTCGCCCGTCTGCTCCAGGTTCTTCGGGCCGATCGCCGCGACGTAGAGCGGGATGTGCTCGCGCTGCGGGTGCACGGTCAGCTTGATGGGCTTGCCGGGGCCGCCGGGCAGCGGCAGCGTCCAGTGCTCGCCCTCGTACGACAGCCGCTCGCGGGCCATGGCCTTGCGGACGATCTCGACGTATTCGCGGGTCCGCGACAGCGGTTTGTCGAACTTGACGCCGTACCAGCCCTCGGAGACCTGCGGGCCCGACACCCCCAGGCCCAGGCGGAAGCGGCCGCCGGACAGCGAGTCCAGGGTCGCGGCGGTCATCGCCGTCATCGCCGGGGTACGGGCCGGGATCTGGAAGATGGCCGAGCCGACGTCGATCCGCCCGGTCTGCGCCGCCACCCAGGACAGCACCGTCGGCGCGTCGGAGCCGTAGGCCTCGGCGGCCCAGCACACGGAGTAGCCGAGCCGGTCGGCCTCCTGGGCGACGGCGAGGTTGTCCGCGTCCATGCCGGCACCCCAGTAGCCGAGGTTGATCCCGAGCTTCATGGCTCTCCCTTGAGCTGGTCGGTGTCGTACCGATCGATGTGCCGCCGACCTTCGTACTGGCCGGTAACGTCTGTGCTCCACCGGACTGTAGCGTGCCCCGCCGCCACGCGACCTGTCAGGTACGTCACTGCCGCCCATTCGGGCGGTGCGGGCAGTAATCTCAGCGCCCATGGAGCAAAGGCACCTCGGCCGCACGGGTCTGCGCGTCTCCCGGCTCGGGCTCGGCACGCTCACCTGGGGCCGCACCACCGGCGAACGCGACGCCGCCGACCAGCTCAAGGCGTTCTGGGACGCCGGGGGTTCGCTCGTCGACACCGCCGACGTCTACGCGGACGGCGGGGCCGAGTACCTGCTCGGGCGGCTCATGGAGGACCTGGTGCCGCGCTCCGACCTGGTCGTCGCGACCAAGGCGGGCAGCGTGCCCGACCCCGACCGCCGCTTCGACACCTCCCGCGGCCACCTGCTCTCGGCCCTCGACGCCTCGCTCCAGCGGCTCGGCACCGACTACGTCGACCTGTGGCAGGTGCACGCATACGACCCCGGCACGCCGCTGGAGGAGACGCTCCAGGCCCTCGACATCGCCGTCAGCTCCGGCCGGGCGCGCTACGTCGGGGTCTCCAACTTCTGCGGCTGGCAGCTCGCGAAGGCCGCCGCATGGCAGCTCGCGGGCCCCGGCCGCACCCCGCTGGCCAGCACCCAGATGGAATACTCGCTGCTCCAGCGGGGCGTCGAGCGCGAGGTGCTGCCCGCCGCGCTGGACCTCGGGGTCGGGCTGCTGCCCTCCTCGCCGCTCGGGCGCGGCGTGCTCACCGGCAAATACCGCGGGGGCGTCCCGCAGGACTCACGCGGCGGCGACGAGGACCTCGCCGCCTTCGTCGCCCCCTACCTCGACGACACCGCCCGGCTCATCGTGGACGCGCTGGCCATAGCGGCCGACGGCCTGGCCGTCTCGCCGCTGCACGTCGCCCTGGCATGGGTACGCGACCGGCCCGGCGTGGCCGCCCCGCTGCTCGGCGCGCGCAACGCGCAGCAGCTCACCGCGGCACTGTCAGTGGAGGCGCTTACCCTTCCGGAAGAGATCAACCTGGCGCTCGACGACGTGTCGGCGCCGCTGCACCGCTATCCGGACCACGACTGGAGCACGCTCTGAACGCGCGTCACGCTCCTCCCACGGAGGCCGCAATGCCCCCCGCCGAACCCTCCGGCCTCGCCGACCTCGCGGCGGCGATCCGCTCGATCGAGCGCGGCGAGAACGCCGCCGCCCCCGCCCCGCGCGGCGACGCCGCCGCGGCCCGCCGCAGACGCCGTGAGGCGATGGCGGCGGAGGCTGCGGCCCTGCAGGCGGCGGAAGCGGCCGAGGCCGCGGGCGAGCCGGCCCCTGCGGCGGGCGCGGGGGCCGCTGCGGACGCGGCGGGGACGGCCGGAGCCGCCGGCCCGGACGGTGCCGCCGGCTCCGCCCCGGCGGCGGGCGGGCAGGACCACGGCGACGCACCGGCGGACAGCGGGACGACCCCGGCGGACGCGGACACCCACCCGGAAGACGCCGGACCCGCGGACGGCGGGACGGACACCCCCGCGGTGGTGGACCGCACCACGGCGGACGCGGACGCCCACCCGGAAGACGCCGGACCCGCGGACGGCGGGACGGGCACCCCCGCCGGGCCGGGCGGTCCGGGGGCGGACGGCGCGTCCGGGCCCGCTGCCGCCGGCCGGGAGGGTCTGGCCCCCGGCGGGGCCGACGGCTCCGGACGCCCCGGAGGCGCCGCGGCCGCCCCCGGGAGCGGGGATCACGCGCCGCAGGCACCGGGTGGGGCGGGCGCTTCGGCCGGGGCCCCGGGGGCGGCCGCGGCGGGCGGCTCTGCCGGGTCCCGGGCCCCGGGGCAGCACGGCGGTTCCGCCGCCTCCGGGCGGCCCGGCGGTGCACCGGCCGCTCCGGCCGTGCCGCGGGCGGCCGCGGTCGATCCGGCCGCGGTCGAGGCCGCCGCCGAGGTGCTGGTGGAGGGCGGCGCGCCCGCGGAGCTGGCGGGCGGCGTCGTACGGGTGCTCGGGGAGCGCGCGGCGCAGGAGCTGCGGGACGATCCGTGGCTGCTGCTGGGGCTCGGCGGCGTGCGGGTCGAGCAGGCGGACGGTTTCGCGCGCGCGCTGCTCGGTGCCGCCTGCGGGCCCGGGGACGAGCGGCGGGCCCGCGCGCTGGTCACCCGGGCGCTGGAGGACGCCGCCCTGCACGGCCACACCGCGCTGGCCCCCGCCGGGCTGCTCGCCGCCCTCGGGCGGTACGGGCTGCCGGAGCCGGAGGCCGCGGTCGCCGCGGCGGTCGCCGAAGGGCAGCTGCTGGAATTCCGCGAGGGCGGCGACGAGGAGGACGAGGACGAAGGCGCGGAGGAGCCCGAGGTGCTCCTCGCCCTCGACCGCTACGCGATGGCCGAGGAGGCGCTCGCGGAAGGCTTCGTCCGGCTCCTGCGCTCCCTGGCGGACGACGGGGCGGCATGGTCGGGGGCGGCGGCCCCGACGCCCTCCGCCGCCGAGCTGATCCGCGCCGCGGCGGGCAGCGGCCTCGTCGTGCACTGCGGCGGGGAGGCGGCGCGCGCCGAGCCCGCCGCGCTGGTCGCCGCCGCGCGGGCCGCGGGCCTGCGCGCGTACGCGGCCGCGTACTCCGGCAGCGGGCGCGCCCGGCTCGCGGCGGACACCGGTCAGGACGCGGCCGTGACGCTCGACGGACTGCTGTCGGGCGCCGAGGGCCCGGGCCGGGCCGCGGACGGCAGTCTCGACCTGGACCTGCTGGCGGTGCTGGACGCGCCGCAGCTGTCCGTCGAGGAGGCCGCGACACTCGTGGAGTCGCTGCCGGACGGCGCCCGGCTGGTGCTGAGCGGCGACCCGAACGGCCTGTGGTCGGCCGGGCCCGGCCGGGTCTTCGCCGATCTGCTGGCCTCCCGCGCCTGCCCGCGCGTGGTGTCCCGCACGCCGGACCCGGGGCCGATCGGCGAGCTGGTCTCGTGCGTCGGCGTCGGGGAGCTGGCCGCCGTGGACGCGCCGGGCAGGGAGGTCGTGGTGGTGCCGGTGCACGATCCGCGCGAGGCCGTGCACCGCACGGTCCAGCTGGTCGCGGATTCGGTGCCGCGCGCCTTCGGCGTGTCCGGGGCCCAGGTCCAGGTGATCACCACGGGCCACGGCGGCCCCGTCGGCACGCGTGCCCTCAACGCCGCGCTCAAAGAACGGCTGAATCCCGGCCCCGGCCGCTTCGGCGGCTTCGACCCGGGCGACCGCGTCGTGTACGTGCCCGCGCCCGGCCGCGCGGAACCGGGCACGGTGGCGGGCGCCGGGCCCGAGGGGCTGCGGCTGGAGTGCGAGCACGGCCCGGTGGTCGTCCCCCGTACGGACGTGGCCGCGTCCGTACGCCACGGCTGGGCCGTCACCGGCCACCAGGCGGCCGCGTCGCGCTGGCCCGCCGCCGTGGTCGTGATCCCCGGCGACGCGGGACCGCTGCTGACCCGTTCCTGGGTCTACACCGCCTTCAGCCGCGGCGAGCGCCACCTCTCGGTGGTCCAGGGCGCGGAGGGCCGTCTGGCCGACGCGGTCGCGGGACCCGCCGCCGCGCCCCGCACGACCCGCCTCCCGGCGGCCCTGGCCGAGCTGGCAGCGGGCCTCTGACGCCCGGCACGCGCCCCCGGCCGCCCGGGCCCGCCCACCAGGGCGCCCGGGGGCGGCGGCGCGGCCCGGCACGTCCTCCACGCGTCCACGGGGCGGCAGCGCCCCGCGGACACACCGGTCAGTCCGGGTCGAGGACGCTCAGCTCGTCGTCGTAGAAGGCGCTGATGTCGAAGCGGCAGATGACCATGTGCGGATCCGCCTGGTCGAAGGGCGCTTCGAGCCACTCTCCGGGCTCAGCCGGTTCCACCGCGGACACCCACACCGCGGAGTCGCCCTCCTCGAGGCCGAAGTCCTTGTGGCGCTGGGCGATCTCGTCGGGCTCGTACTCCCCGAAGACCACACCGAGCGCCGCGCCGACCGACGCCGTGGCCGATCCGTCGTTGTCCTCACTCGCATGTCTGGCCTGCGAGAAGAGCCGGTCGGGCGCCACGATCTGGTAGTCGCGGCGGATCAGCACGCTGATCGCCTCGGGCTCCTCGGGACCCTCGTAGTCGGCCATCGCGTTGCCGCCGGGCACTTCGAGCGGCGTGACCTCGTCGTACACCTCGTACAGCAACTCGTCATACGACTCGGCCGCCGAGGCCAGGGCCTCGAACGCCTCGTGAACGGCGGGGTCGTCCTCGCCGCTGCGCTTCTCGACCGCGTCGAGATGCCGGTCGAGCGCGGCCTTGACCGCCTCGACTGCGGCACGGACCTCGGCCGCCGTGGGCTGCACGTCATCAGACATGGAGCAGACGCTATCCGCACCAGGGCGTTGCTTGCACAATAGATGCGATGCCGGAATACGAATTCAGAGAGATGTACGTCCCGCGGGGGGTCTCCCGCAAGGACGCGACGCGCCTGTTGACGGACGAGGCCGAGTACGGCCACTGGGAGCTGGATCGGCTGCGCCTGTACCCGGACGGGAGCAGACGCGTCCGGTTGCGGCGCCGCATCATCCGCCAGCTGCGGGCCACCTGGTGAGCGCCGCGGCGGACGCGGCAGGCTGACGGGCCCCACAGCCACGGCCGGCAGGCGCGGCGAAGGGCCCGGGCGCGGGCCGCAGGAGTGCGGCCCGCAGGGAAGGGGCGCCCGCGGGCGCCCGTTCGCGTACGCGGCCGGGGTGTGGACGCGTACGCGTCGTGTCCGCGTTCTCTCAGCCGCGAGAGGTGCGGCGGCCGCGGCGGTAGAGCACGGCCCCACCGAGCATCAGGGCTCCGGCGGCGAAGGCGCTGAAGGCCACGCCGTCGGCGCCGGTGTGCGCGAGGGTGGCACCGGCGGGCGCCGGGGCGGGGGTGTCGCCCGTGGGCGTGGCCGGGGTGACCGGCGTGGCCGGCGTCACCGGGGTGGCGGGGGTGGTCGGAGTTCCCGGGGTGGTGGGGGTTCCGGGCGTGCCCGGGGTGGTGGGCGTACCGGGGGTGCCCGGGGTGGTGGGCGTACCGGGGGTGCCCGGGGTGGTGGGCGTACCCGGGGTGCCGGGGGTCCCCGGCGTGCCCGGCGTGCCCGGGCCGTTCGCGCATTCGTTGCCGAAGGCCGGGTTCAGCAGACCCACCACGTCCACGCTGTTCCCGCACAGGTTGACGGGGACGTCGACGGGGGCCTGCACGGCGTTGCCCGAGCCGACGCCCGGCGAGCCGTGGGCGCCGCCCCGGGCGGTGGCGCCGGAGCCTCCCTGACCGGCGGCGGGCGTGGAGGTGTTGGCGCAGTGGTTGCCGAACACCGGGTTGAGCAGCCCGATCACGTCGATCGTGTTGCCGCACAGGTTCACCGGCACGTGCACCGGTACCTGCACCGCGTTGCCCGACACCACGCCGGGCGAGCCGGTGGCCGCTCCGGCGGCGCCGGCGTCGGCATACGCGAAACCGCCGGCGGCGGCGAGCACGCCGCCGGTGGCGATCACGGTGAGCAGGCCCTTGGTCGCGACCTGTCGCATTGCTGTTCTCCTCGTTCTACTTCGCCCCTGCGCCGGCACCACGCCGGCCCTGCGCGCGTGCGCCATGAGGGCGGGGGAAATGCCGACCGGCCCCGGGCGCGCGGGTGCGCGCCCGGGGCCGGTCGGGAGCAGGCGGCCGCGTCGGTGCGGCCGCCGCGGGGTCACTGGTTGACGCAGACGTTGCCGAAGGCGGGGTTGAGCAGCCCGATCACGTCGACCGTGTTGCCGCACACGTTCACGGGGATGTGCACGGGGATCTGGACGACGTTGCCCGAGGCCACGCCGGGGGACTGCACCGCGGCGCCCTGCGCGCCGGCGTCGGCGGCGGCGATGCCCGCACCCGCGAGCACCAGACCACCGGTGGCAGCCGCGGCCGCGACGACCTTCTTGATCATTCTCGTTCCTCCTCGTGGACGTGTGCGGCCCCAGCCTGCGGACCACATCGTCGTAACGACACCGGGAGGAACAGAGCTACGAATGGACCGGGCCCTTCACCCGTACCGGCTAAGGAAACCACCGGTACGGGTACACCCGGTCGACCGTTCAGCTGTGTTCGACACCGGCCGCGCGCGGGCGGCCGGTCGCGCCTCAGCTCTGGTCGATGAAGCGGTCGAGCACGCGGACGCCGAAGCGCAGGCCGTCCACCGGCACGCGCTCGTCGACACCGTGGAACATCCCGGCGAAGTCCAGCTCGGGCGGCAGCCGCAGCGGCGCGAACCCGAAGCAGCGGATGCCCAGGTCGTCGAAGGACTTCGCGTCGGTGCCCCCGGAGAGCATGTACGGGACGGCACGGGCGCCCGGGTCCTCGGCGACCAGCGCGCGCTGCATCGCGTCCACGAGGGCGCCGTCGAAGTCGGTCTCGACGGCCTTGTCGGAGTGCAGGCTCTCCCGCTTGACGCGCGGGCCGAGGATGCGGTCGAGGTCGGCGAGGAACTCCTCCTCGTAGCCGGGCAGGAAGCGCCCGTCGACGTGCGCGGTGGCCTGGCCGGGGATGACGTTGACCTTGTAGCCGGCGCCGAGCATGGTGGGCGCGGCGCTGTTGCGCAGGGTGGTGCCGATCATCTTGGCGATACCGCCGAGCCTGGCGAGCGTCGTCTCCATGTCCTCGGGGTCCAGCTCGGTGCCGAGCGCGTCGGACAGCTCGTCGAGGAAGCCGCGGACGGACTTGGTCACGCGCACGGGGAACTCGTGCCGGCCGAGCCGCGCGACGGCCTCGCACAGCTCGGTGATGGCGTTGTCCTTGTTCGTCATCGAGCCGTGGCCGGCGGTGCCGTCCACGGTGAGCCGCATCCAGTGCATGCCCTTCTCGGCGGTCTCGACGAGGTAGAGCCGCAGGTCGTCGTTGACGGTGAAGGAGAAGCCGCCGACCTCGCCGATGGCCTCGTTCACGCCCTCGAAGAGGTCCGGGTGCCTGTCGACGAGGAAGCGCGCGCCGTACGTGCCCCCGGCCTCCTCGTCGGCCAGGAAGGCGAGGACGAGGTCGCGCGGCGGCTTGCGGCCGCTGCGCAGCCGGTCGCGGACGACCGCCAGCGTCATCGCGTCCATGTCCTTCATGTCGACCGCGCCGCGGCCCCACACGCACCCGTCGGCGATCTCACCGGAGAAGGGGTGGTGGGTCCAGTCGTCGGCGTTGGCGGGGACGACGTCGGTGTGCCCGTGGATGAGCAGCCCGGGCCGCGAGCGGTCCTCGCCCTCGACGCGGGCCACGACCGAGGCGCGCCCCGGGTGCGACTCGAAGATCTGCGGTTCGAGACCGACCTCCGCCAGCTTCTCGGCCACGTATTCGGCCGCGGCGCGCTCGCCGGGCCCGGAGTGGTCCCCGTAGTTGCTGCTGTCGATCCGGATCAGGTCGCTGCACAGGGCGGCCACCTCGTCCTCGCCGCGCCCTCCCCCGGCGCCCGCTGCCGCACCGCCCGGCCGTGACTCGCTCACGATGCCTCCTCCTCGTCGCCCTCACCCGTCGCGGAGGCGTCCGCCGCTCGCGCCGGACGCCTCCCCCATCCTGCCCCCCGACCCCGCGCTCCCCCAAGGCGCACCCGCCTCCGACCAGCGCTCCCGCCCCGGAAAGGGCGGTGATCGGCACCCCTCGATCTTTGCTATGGTTTACCCCGTCGCCACGGCCGGGAGGCCGTGACGTCACACCCGTCCGGGTGGCGGAATGGCAGACGCGCTAGCTTGAGGTGCTAGTGCCCTTTATCGGGCGTGGGGGTTCAAGTCCCCCCTCGGACACCAGCTGAGACCCCTGTTGACCAGGGGTCTTCTGCTTTTCCCGGCAGTGGCGCGGCCCATCGCCCGGCCTGCGGCCGGGCGTTCCCGGGCCGGACCGGGACGGTGGGCCGGGTCCCGGGGCGGCGGGCTTCCGCGTCCCGTCCTCGGGTGACCGGCCGCCGACGCCCGCACCGCGGGCGCCGTGGAGGACGGCGGCCGCCCAGGACGTGCCGGCGAGGCCGCGGGACCGCAACAGCCGCTTTCCTGCCTGCGGCCGGGGACACGGGTGCGGCTCGGCATGCGTGGCCCGGCCGCGCAGTCCACGTGGTGGGCACCACGGCCCAGGGGGCTCCTCTTCCGTGGAAAAGGGGTCGCCCGGCAGGACGGAGGCCGGGAGGATGCCGGGATGGACGACACGGCGGAGGCCGGTGCTCCCCCGGCCCGCGGGGTGCGGACGGCGTGGGGGTCGGTGCCGGCCCGGGTGCGGGCGGCGGTCGAGGGGCGGCTGGGCGCGCGGGTCGTGCGGGCGCGCACGCAGAGCGCCGGGTTCTCCCCGGGCGTCGCGGCGCGGCTGGGGCTCGCGGACGGGCGGCGGGTCTTCGTCAAGGCGGTCAGTGCGGCCCAGAACCCGGAGAGCCCGGGCATCCACCGGGACGAGGTCCGTATCGCGCGGGCCCTTCCCGCGGCTGTCCCGGCGCCGCGGCTGCTCGCGGACCTCGACCTGGACGGCTGGGTGGTACTGCTCTTCGAGGACGTCGAGGGACGGCTGCCGGCCCTGCCGTGGGAGCCGGCCGAGCTGGATCTCGTGCTGGGCGCGGTCGGGGACCTCGCCGCGGTGCTGACGCCGAGTCCGGTCGCCGTGCCACCGGTCGCGCAGCGGCAGGAGAGCGCCTTCCGCGGCTGGCGGGTCCTCTCCGCCGACCACGCGGCGGGCACCGACGACCTGGCGGGCCTCGACCCGTGGGCGGCGCGGAACCTGCCCGCGCTGGCGGAACTGGAGTCCGGCTGGGCCGCGGGCGCGGCGGGCGGCACCCTCGCGCACGCCGACCTGCGGGCCGACAACCTGCTGCTCACCCCGGACGGCCGGGTCGTGGTCGTGGACTGGCCGTGGGCCTGCCTGGCCGCGCCCTGGTACGACCTGCTGCTGATGCTGCCGAGCGTGCGCATGCAGGGCGGCCCGCCGCCGGAGCGGCTCTTCGCCGCGCACCGGGCCGCCGCGGGCGCCGACCCGGACGCCGTCACGGCCGTGCTCGCCGCCTTCGCGGGCTACCTGCTCGGTCACGCCCGGCGCCCGGCCCCGCCGGGGCTGCCGACGCTGCGGGCCTTCCAGGCCGCCCAGGGCCGGGAGGCGCTGGCGTGGCTGCGGGCCCGTCTGGGCGAATGAGCCCGCGGGGCCGGGGCGGGCGATGACTTCTGCCGCTCCGGCCGGTCCACCCTTGCACAACGGACCCGTGCGCAGCGCACCCGAGAGAGGCGGACCCCATGGCCGGCCGTATCTTCGTCAACCTCCCCGTGCAGGACCTCCCGAGGTCCATGGCCTTCTTCGAGCAGCTCGGCTTCTCCTTCGACCCGGATTTCACCGACGCGCGCGCCGCGTGCATGACCGTCGGGGACGACAGCGTGGTGATGCTGCTGACGGAGCCCTTCTTCATGTCCTTCACCGGCCGTCCCGTCGCCGACACCGGGTCGGTGACCGAGGTGGTCGTGGCCGTCCAGCAGGACTCGGCGGAGGAGGTGGACCGGATCGGGGACGCGGCGCTGGCCGCGGGGGCGCGCCCGGCGAAGGCCACGGAGGAGGCGAGCCCGATGCACACCCGCAGCTTCTACGACCCGGACGGGCACCACTGGGAGATCTTCTACACGGCCACGACCCAGCCGTAGCCGTCACGGGCGCGCTGCCCGGCCCGGCGGGGGCCCGCTGCTCTCCCGGACGACCAGCTCGCTCGCGACCTCGACGCGGAGGGAGGCGGGGCGCTCGCCGGCGATGAGCTGGAGCACCATCCCGGCGGCCAGCGCCGCCATGTCGGCGAGTGGCGTGCGCACGGTGGTCAGCCGCGGGGTCACCCAGTCGGCGAAGGCCAGGTCGTCGAAGCCCACGACGCTGACGTCGTCCGGCACCCGCAGCCCCAGCGCCGCCGCGGCGCGGTAGGTGCTCAGCGCCTGCTGGTCGCTGCCCGCGAAGACGGCGGTGGGCCGGTCCGGCAGCCGCAGCAGGTCGAGGGCGTGCCGGTAGGCGGGCTCGTTCGTGAAGTCGCCGTGGCGCACCAGCTCGGGGTCGTAGGCCAGTCCGGCCTCCTCCAGCGCCGAGCGGTAGCCGTCGACGCGGGCGCGTGAGGCGAGCCGCTGCGGCGGGCCGCCGATGACCGCGATCCTGCGGTGGCCGAGGCCGACAAGGTGCCGGGTGGCGGCGAGCCCGCCGGGCCAGTTCGTGGCGCCGACCCAGGGCACGCCCGGTGGCGGCTCCTCGGCCGGGGAGATGAGCGCGAAGGGGATGCCGAGCCGGAGCAGCTCGCGGTGCTGCGCCTGGCCCAGTTCCCGCACGACCAGGATGGCGCCCAGGGTGCGGCGGGCGGCGAGGGAGTCGACCCAGCGCCGGGCGGGGCTGCCGCCGCCGCCGTGCGCGGCCGACACGACCAGGCCCATGCCGGCCGCGTCGAGCGCCTCCTCGGCACCGCGGATCAGCTCGGCGGCCCAGGCCCCGTCGATCTCGTCGACGACGAAGTCGACGAATCCGCCGGGGGCGAGCGCGGTGGCGGCGGGACCGTTCCTGGCGGGGTAGCCGTGCTGGGCCAGCAGCCGCTGGACCCTGGCGCGGGTGCGGGCCGCGACGTCGGAGCGGTCGTGCAGGACCTTGGACACGGTGGACACCGACACGCCGGCCTCCGCGGCGATCACCGCGAGCGTCTTCCCCCCGGGGCGTGGGCGGTCGCCGGTGCCGGCCATGGCACTCCTCCTCTCCGACGCCCGCGCGGGGGCGGCCACGCGAAACTATCCCGCCGCGCGCCCGTGCCGCCCCGGGGGGCGGTGTCCGCGTGCCCCGGCCCGCGCGCCCGGTCCCGCACCGGCGCGCCACGGGGCCGCTCCCGGCCCGTCCGGCACCGGCTCCCCGGGCGGGCCGGGGGGGGCGGCGCCCCGCGCCGATCGCCGACGGGCGCCGGACACGGCCGCATATCGTTGACGATGCGTCATTTGTCTGCCTATGGTCGGTCCCCGCCGACCCCGAGGAGCCCGCATGCCGCACGGCCCGTCCCGTCGCTCGCTGCTCACCGCCGCCGGACTCGGCGCCGCCGGGGTGCTGGGGCCCTCGGGAGGGGCCGCCCGTGCCGCCGGGGCGGGGCACGGCCCCGTTCCCGGGCCGGACGCGCGGCAGCTGACCTTCGCCTCCCCGCGGCTGACGCCGTACGTCGACGAGCTGCCGGTGCCTCCCGTGCTCGTCGGGGACCGGACACTGGCCATGGCCCCCGCGGCACACCGCTTCCACCGCGACCTGGGCGTGGCGCGGACGTGGTCGTACGGCGGCCAGCCGTACCTGGGTCCGACGATCGAGGCGCAGAGCGGCGTGCCGCTCTCGCTGACCTTCAGCAACGGCTTCGAGGGCCACCTCTTCGCCGCCGACGTCGACCCGGCGCTCCAGGGCGCGTCCGAGCTGGACCGCACCCGCCCGCGCACCACCGTCCACCTGCACGGTTCCGTGACGCCGCCGGAGGCGGACGGCCACCCGGAGGACACCTTCCGGCCCGGCGGCCGGATGACGTACCGGCACCCGAACGACCAGCCGGCGGGCCACCTCTGGTACCACGACCACGCCATGGGCATCACCCGGCTCAACGCCGTGGCCGGGCTCGCCGGGCAGTACCTGCTGCGCGACAGGTTCGACACCGGCGCGGCCGGCAACCCGCTCGGTCTGCCCGGCGGCGAGTTCGAGGTGCCGCTCACGCTCGCCGACCGCCGTTTCGGCGACGACGGCTCGCTCGTCTTCCGCACCTCCCGCGCGGTGCCGCAGGGGCACTGGGAAGGCGGCATGTTCGGCGACACGATGACCGTCAACGGCGTGGTGTCGCCGTATCTGAGGGTGGCCCGCGGCTTCTACCGGCTGCGGGTGCTCAACGCGTCCAACGCCCGCGCCTACCGGCTCTTCTTCTCCGACCGGATGCCCTTCTGGGTGGTCGGCGCGGACGGCGGCCTGCTGGACGCGCCGGCCCGCACCACGTCCGTCCGCATCAGCCCGGGCGAGCGCCTGGACCTGGTCGTGGACTTCGGCTCGCTCGCGGCGGGCGAGCACGTCGACCTGACCAACGACCAGCAGGAGTCGCCCGCCGTGGTGGCGGCGACCGGCGTCACCCCGACCACCGACATCGTGCGCTTCACCGGCACCGGGCTCCCCGGCTTCCGCACGCCCCCGCCGGACGTGCTGCGCGGCGGCCCGGGCCTGCCCGCCCCGCTGCCCGCGCCCCCGTCGCCCACCGCCCCGCGCCGCGTCGTGACGCTCACCCCGGCCCGCGTCCCGGGCTACCCGCCGGCCGGGATGACGATGGACAACCTGCTGTACGGCCAGGGGCCGGTCATCGCCCCCCGGCAGGGCACCACCGAGGTGTGGGAGTTCGTCAACGTCTCCCCGCAGGCCCATCCGATGCACCTGCACCTGGTGCACATGCGCCTCCTGGACCGGCAGCGCCTCGACGTCGGGGCCTACGTCCGCGCCAACCCCCGCCCGGCCGCGGGCACCCCGTGGCGCCCGTCCCCCGACGCCCACCTGCTCGGCACCGCGCAGCCGCCCCTCCCCTGGGAGACGGGTTTCAAGGACACCGTCGCCTGCCCGCCGGCGACCGTCACGCGCGTCCTGGTCCGCTTCCCCACCGCCGACGAGCTCGGCTTCGACCCGGACGCCGCCTTCACGGCCCTGGACGGCATGTCCCTGCAGGGCTACGTCTGGCACTGCCACATCCTCGACCACGAGGACGACTGCATGATGGCCCGCTACCGCCTCACTGTCTGACCCCGCCCCTAAGCTCGTCGCAGGACGGAGCGGATACGGGGGTGGTGGCGGTGGCGGGCGGTGTGGCCGACGGCGTGGTCGCGGTCGTGGTCGACGCGGTGGACGCGGAGCGGCTCGCGGGGTTCTGGGCCGCGGCGCTGGAGTGGCCGCGGCGGGGCGCCGGGGTGGTGCGGGCGCCGGGGGGCGGGATCGAGTTGCGGTTCGCGGGCGGCGCGGAGGGCAAGCGCGGGAAGAACCGGCTGCACCTGGACCTCGCGGGGGGCGGCGAGCAGGAGGCGGTGGTGGCGCGGCTGCTGCGGCTCGGGGCGGTACGGGCCGACATCGGCCAGGGCGGCGTGCCGTGGGACGTGCTGGCCGATCCCGAGGGCAACGAGCTGTGCGTGCTGCCCGAGCACCGCGGGGCGCCGGGCGCCGCGCTCGCGCAGATATGCCTGGACGCCGGCGACGCGGAGGCGCAGGGCCGCTTCTGGTCGGCCGCGACCGGCTGGGCGGTCGCCGAGCGCGGGCAGTGGGGCGTGTGCCTGCGCGACCCGGCGGGCCTCGCGCCGCCGCTGGTGATGGGCCCGCCGGCGACGCCGAAGTCCGGCCGCAACCGGCTCCGGCTGCGGCTGGCCGCCGCCCCGCCGGGAGACCCGGGCGCCCGCACCGACCCCGAGGGCAACGAGTTCGAGGTCGGGCCCTGAGCCGGTGCCCGGCCGGTCACCAGGCGGCGGGGGCGTAGTCCTTCAGGAAGCAGCCGTAGAGGTCCTCGCCGAGCTCGCCGCGCACGATGGGGTCGTAGACGCGGGCCGCGCCGTCGACCAGGTCGAGGGGGGCGTGGAAGCCCTCGGCGGCGAGGCGGATCTTGTCGGGGTGCGGGCGCTCGTCGGTGATCCAGCCGGTGTCGACGGCGGTCATGAGGATGCCGTCCGTCTCCAGCATCTCCTTGGCGCTGGTGCGCGTGAGCATGTTGAGCGCGGCCTTGGCCATGTTGGTGTGGGGGTGGCCGGCGCCCTTGTAGCCGCGGGAGAACTGGCCCTCCATCGCCGAGACGTTGACGACGTACTTGCGCCGGGCCGCCGCCGCGGCCATCGCCGGGCGCAGGCGGCTGACGAGGATGAAGGGCGCGGTCATGTTGCAGAGCTGGACCTCCAGCAGCTCCACCGGGTCGACCTCGCCGACCGTCTGGACCCAGGTGTTGGTCGGGTCCAGGTCCGGGACGAGACCGCCGGCGTCGATCGCGGTGCCCGCCTCGATACGGGCCAGCGAGGCGGAGCCGCTGACCAGCGCCAGGCCGGTGACGTCGGCGGCCGTGAGCCCGCGCCCGCCGCGCGGGGCGGGCAGGGCGGCGGCGGTGCGCGCCCCGCTGCCGAAGACGCCGAGGACCTCGGTGCCGGGCAGCTCGCCCGGGGGCAGCGGCGCGGACTCGGCGGCGACCAGCTCGCGGTAGGCGGCCTCGGAGCGGCGTACGGTCTGGGCGGCGTTGTTGATGAGGATGTCCAGCGGGCCCTCGGCGGCCACCGAGTCGGCGAGCGCGACGACCTGGGCCGGGTCGCGCAGGTCGATACCGACGATCTTGAGCCGGTGTATCCATTGGTCGCTGTCCGGCATCGCCTTGAAGCGGCGGACGGCGTCGCGCGGGAAGCGCGTCGTGACGGTCGTGTGGGCGCCGTCGCGCAGCAGCCGCAGGGCGATGTACATGCCGATCTTGGCGCGCCCGCCGGTGAGCAGCGCGCGGCGCCCGGTGAGGTCGGTGCGCGCGTCGCGGCGCGCCCGGTTCTCGCGGGCGCAGGCCGGGCACAGCTGGTGGTAGAAGGCGTCGACCTCGACGTAGCGGGTCTTGCACACGTAGCAGGACCGGGGACGTTCCAGGATGCCGGCGATCTCGGTGCTGACGGAGGGCGCGAGCTGGATGCCGAGCGTCTCGTCGTCGATGCGGTCGGCTGCGCCGGTCGCGGTGGCCTCGGTGACGCGCTTGTCGTTGGCGGTCTTGGCGGCCCGGCGCTCCTGGCGGCGGCGCTGCTTGACCGAGCGGTAGATGCCGGCCGTGGCACGGCGTACGGCGATCGCGTCGGGGTGGTCGACGGGCAGCCCGTCGAGCTCGGCGAGCACCGCGAGGCAGATCTCCAGACGCGCCGGGTCGATACCGGGGACGTCCTCCGCGCCGCCGGGTTCCGCTACCCGCGCGGGCGGGACCGGCGCCTCGTGCGCGGGGTCGTGAAGGTCCTGCGTGGTCGCCGTCATGCCGCTGCCGCTCTCCGTGTCCGCCGGTCGGGCCGGCCCCGTGCCGCCGGGGTACGCCTCCCGGGTCAACGGATCGACTTTACGTTTGACCTGCGGGCAGCTCCAAACGCGGTGGAGGTTCCCCGGCGGTAGCCTCGGGGCGTTGCCGCCGCCCCGCGCTGGAGGTCCGTTGAACGCCGCGAACCCGCTGTCCGTACCGCTCGACGATCCGTTCGGGCCGCACAACCTGCCCTACGGGGTCTACTCGACCGCCGAGGCCCCGGCGCCCCGGATCGGCGTGCGCTACGGCGGGCACGTGCTGGACGCGGGGGCCGCGGCGCGGGCGGTGGGCGCGCCGGCGCAGCTGGTGACGCTGCTGTCGGCGCCCGTGCTGAACCCCCTGCTGGCCGCGGGACGGCCGGTGTGGACGCGGGTACGGGCCGCGGTGGCGGAGTGGCTGACGGCGCCGGAGCACGCGGCCACCGTCGCCCCGCTGCTGGTGCCGCTCGCGCAGGCGCTGCCGCACCTGCCCTTCGAGGTGGCCGACTACGTCGACTTCTACGCCTCGGAGCACCACGCCGCGAACGTCGGCCGGATCTTCCGCCCGCAGGCCGCCGACCCGCTCACACCGAACTGGAAGCACCTCCCGATCGGCTACCACGGCCGCGCGGGCACCGTCGTCGTGTCGGGCTCGCCGGTGCTGCGGCCGTGCGGGCAGCGCAGGGCGGCGGGCGAGGCGGCGCCGGTGTACGGGCCGTCGCTGCGGCTGGACGTGGAGGTGGAGCTGGGCTTCGTGGTGGGCGGCGCGTCACCGCGCGGCGGCCGGGTCGCGATGGCCGAGGCGGACGAGCACGTCTTCGGCGTGTGCCTGCTCAACGACTGGTCGGCGCGGGACATCCAGGCGTGGGAGTACGTGCCGCTGGGCCCCTTCCTGGGCAAGTCCTTCGCCACCTCGGTCTCGCCGTGGGTGGTGCCGCTGGAGGCGCTGGCCCACGCCCGTACGGCCCCGCCGCCGCGGGACACGCCGCTGCTGCCGTACCTCGACGACGCGGGCGTGCAGCCGCCGTGCGGGTTCGACATCGCGATGGAGCTGCGGCTCAACGGGCACACCGTCTCCCGGCCGCCCTTCGCGTCGATGTACTGGACCTACGCGCAGATGCTGGCGCACCTGACGGTGAACGGCGCGAGCCTGCGCCCCGGCGACCTCTTCGCCTCCGGCACGGTGAGCGGGCCGGAGCCGGAGCAGGTCGGCGCGCTGATCGAGCTGACGCACGGCGGGACGCGCCCGGTGGAGCTGCCGGACGGCTCCCGCCGGGCCTTCCTGGAGGACGGCGACGAGGTCGTCATCACGGCGACGGCCGCGGGCCCGGGCGGCGCCCCGGTGGGCCTCGGCGAGGTCGCGGGCCGGATCGAGCCCGCGCGCTAGCCGGGCGGGGCGTGCGGTCCGGCACCAGGTGCCGGGTGCCGGACCGCACGGCTTCAGCGCCCGCCGTAGGCGGGGGCGGGGACGTCCTCGACGGGGACGCCGCCCGCGACGGCGCCGAGCAGCGTCAGCTCGGGCTGCGGCAGGCCCGCCGGGGTCGTGCCGTCGGCGAGGACGGCGAGGGCCAGGCTGTTGGTGCCGCGGGTGCGCAGGACGCCGTTGGGAAGGACGAAGGTGTGCTGCGGGCCGACGTCGTTGGCGTACTGGCCGAGGTTCCAGCCGTTGAGGAAGATCTGCACGCGGTAGGCGCGGGCCGGGTCGTCGGTGAGCTTCAGGCCGATCGACGCGTCCGTGCCGGGGTCGACGTCCAGCCGGAAGTCGGTCCGGTACCAGCTGACGCCCTGGCGGGTCTCGGTGTGCGGCAGGGCGACCTGCGCCCACTGCCCGTCGGGGAAGCCGGGCAGGTGCCATCCGGAGCGTTCGCCGTACAGGCCGCCGGTGTTGAGCTGGCCGCGTACGGTGTCGAGGCCTGCCGCGCCCTGGATGCGCCAGGTCAGCGGGGCGCCGTCGAGGGTCGCGGCGAGCAGGCCGCGGGCGGCCTTGAAGGCGTCGTTGGCGCCGCCGTCCTCGGCGTGGGCCATCGGGCGCACCAGCACGGCGACGGTGTGCGGGCCGGGGCCGCGCAGCTCGGCGGGCACGGTGAAGTCGGCGGTGCCGGTCCAGGTCGCGACGGTGTCCTGCGCCTTGGCCGGGGTGGGGAGCCGGTGGGTGCCCAGCGGGCGGCCGTCCCACCAGGCCATCAGCAGGCCGAGGGTGCCGCCCTGGTACGTGAGCGACAGGGTGTCGGCACCGGCCGCGTCGCCGACCTGGGCGCGGTACCAGACGTCGCCGTAGTAGCAGCCGTAGTCGTCCGCGAAGAGCACGGCGGGCTGGCCCGCGGGCAGCGCGGTGGAGCTGTGCGAGGTGGTGAGGTCGCACACCCGCCAGCGGCGGTCGTCGAAGCCGGGCTCGGACTCCGGGTTCTCCGCGGCGTAGCGCCAGCCGGTCAGCCCGGGCAGCCGGACCGGCTGCGGGCCGGGGAGCTGCGCGGTGGCGGCGAGGCTGCCGTCGCGGGTGGTACGGGTGGCGGCGCGGCTGCCGTTCCAGTCGACGTGCTTGACGCCGTCGGGTGCCCACACCTCCAGCGGGGCGGGGGCGTCGGTGTCGCCGGTCAGGTCGAGGTTGACGCCGTGGACGCGGGCGGAGCGCACGAGCGCGGGCCCGCGCACGAGCAGGGGGCCTGCCGCGGTGGTGCTCGGCCAGAGCGTGGCGGCGGCGGTGTCGTCGGCGAGGAGCAGCAGCAGCGGGGTGCCGCTGCCGCCGTCCTCGACGCGGACGCGGGTGAGCCCGTCGAGGACGGCGTTGATCCGCAGCGTGCCGGCGTCCGCGTCGTAGGTGGTCTCGGCGGCGCCGGCGGTGACGGTGACGGTGGGCCGGGTGCGGCACAGCAGCACGGTCTCGACGGGGTCGCCGGGGCGGCCGGTGAGCAGCGCGAGGTCCTGGGCGCGGCCCGCGGCGCGCCACATGGGCTGGGCGGTGGTGTAGAGCAGGGCGCGGCTGCCGAGCGACAGGTTGGCCGCGACAACCTTCATGTCCTTGCCGGTGACCCGCAGCCCCCCGGGCGCGGCGGGCACCGTCAGCTCGCCCGCGGCGGTGGTCACGGGCAGCGTGCAGGTGGCGTCCGCGCTGCTGTCGTTGCGCAGGAAGTACAGGTGGGAGCCGCGCTCGGGGTTCGTCAGGTGGTAGACGCGGACGGCGCCGCCGGTGACGGGGGTGGCCGTCACGTCGCCGGCGCGGTCGAGCTGCCCGAGGTCGGGGAAGGCGGCGAGCATCGAGCCGATCTGGCGCATCGGCAGCAGCTTGGAGGTCTGGTTGCGGGCCTCGTCGATGGCGGCGCCGTAGTCGTAGGAGGTGTAGACGACGGGGGCGGGCAGCCAGCCCCAGGAGGTGCCGCCGAAGGTCATGTAGACGTTGTGGATCTTGATGCCGTTGGCGAGGTTGGTGAGGTAGAAGCGCCGCTCGAAGGCCGCGTCGCGGGTCCTGCGGGACTCCGCGTAGCCGAGGCCGCCGAATTCCGCGCCGCCCCACGGGTCGAACCAGCCGCCGCCGAACTCGGCCATGAATCCGGGGGTGTCGGGGCTCGCCGTCGCGCCGCCCTTGGCGCCTCCGGTGCCGAAGTAGCCCCAGTCGGGGGCGAGGCCGCTGGGCGAGGGGTAGCCGTCGAAGGCGTAGAGGTAGCGGCCCTGCTCGCCGCCGGTGCCGAAGCTGCCGGGGACCCAGTAGCCGTTGCGGCCCTTGTCGTTGTGGAAGAGCGGGACGTCGATGCCGTCGGCGCGCACCTTGGCGTAGAGGTGGGCCATGTAGTCCTGGCCGGTGGCGCTGGTGACGTAGGAGGCGTACTCGTTCTCCAGCTGGTAGAGCACGACCGTGCCCTGGCCCTTGGTGTACAGGTGCCGGCCGATCACGGCGTCGACGGCGGTGAGCCACTCGTCGGCGTGGCCGAGGTAGGTGGGGTCGCTGGTGCGGGCGCGGCCGGGGGTCGTCGCCAGCCAGGCCGGGTAACCGCCCGCGTCCACCTCGGCGTTGATGTAGGGGCCGGGGCGGGCGATGACGTACAGCCCGGCTTCCGCGGCCAGGTCGAGGAAGCGGTCGAGGTCGCGGACGCCGGTGAAGTCGTAGGAGCCGGGCGCGGGCGAATGGAAGTTCCAGGCGGCGTAGATGCTCACGGCGTTGTAGCCGTTGGCCGCCATCTTGTGCAGGACGTCGAGCCAGAGGGAGGGGCTGGGCAGCCGGAAGGGGTGCACCTCGCCGGACCAGAGCGGGACCCGCCGGCCGTCGACGAGCAGCGAGTAGCGGTCGAAGGCGACGGTGTGCGGGCGGCCGTCGGCGGCGGGGCGCGGCAGGATCCCGGAGGGGGCGGCCCCCGGGGCGTCCGCGTCGGCGGCCCGGGCGGCGGCGGCCGGCAGCGCGACGGCGGCGGCCGCGCCACCGGTCAGAGCGGTGAAGGTGCGGCGGGACAGTTCCACAGGGGGATTCCCTTCGGCGACAGGGCTGAGCTGGGCGTGCTGGAGTGCGGGGGCGTGCCGCGGAAACGTAACTTCAGAGAGATCGGCGCGCAAGACTTTCGCACAAAATCCCCCATGAGCGCGCAGGTGCTGTGCCGGCGATCGAAAGCCCCCTGACGCCCTGAACGCATGACAATCCGCAGGTGGCAGCGCCTTCCACCGGGTACGCGGAGACGCGTTTCGCGTCAGACGACACGTCTCGCGTTCAAACGCGTTCAATCACAGGAACCCCACGGGCGGCCCGCGATACGACAGTTTCGATCACCCGCGGCGCGGCGGTGCCGTTGCACCGCGCGGATCGGGGCAGATTCATCGGGCGGGCGCCGCGCCCGCCGCCCCGGCCGCGAAAGGAGTACAGGCCATGACGGAACGCCCGCACGGGAACACGGGAGACGCGGGGAACAGACGGAACGAGGAAGACAGGGGGAACACGGGGGACACCGAGGACTGGGGACGCGACGAGACCCCCGAGGAGCGCGCCGACCGCCGCTGGTCGGATCTGCTGCAGGAGCTGCGGGTCGCGCAGACCGGCGTGCAGATCCTCTTCGGCTTCCTGCTCACCGTGGCCTTCCAGCAGCGCTTCACCGGCCTGTCCGACACCGAGCGGCACCTGTACGCGGTCACCGTCGTGCTGGGCGCGGCCACGACCGGGGTCCTGGTGGCGCCGGCGGCGATACACCGGCTGCTGACCGGCCGCCGCCTCAAGCCCGAGACGGTGGCCTGGGCCTCCCGGCTGACCGTCCTCGGCCTCTTCCTGCTGCTGTGCACGACGACCTGCTCGCTGCTGCTCGTGCTGCGCCTCGTGGTGCCGGACACCCTCGCCGCGTGGCTGGCGGGCGGGCTGGTCCTGTGGTTCACGCTGTGCTGGCTGGCGGTGCCGCTGTGGGCCGTCCGGCGCGCCCGGCGGCCGGCCGCGGAACGGCGGGGCTGAATGCGGCAGGCGCCCTGCGAAGGCCCCGCACTTCATACCCCCAGGGGTACACTTGGGCGCTGGACGGTTGCCGGACGAGAGGAGTGGCGGCCATGGGAATGGCGGTGGACGAGGACGCGGCACAGTCGGTCCTCAACCGTTTGCGGCGGGCGCAAGGGCAGCTCTCCGGGATCATCGCGATGATCGAGGCGGGCCGCGACTGCAAGGACGTGGTCACGCAGCTCGCCGCGGTCTCCCGCGCGCTGGACCGGGCGGGCTTCAAGATCATCGCGAGCGGGATGCGGCAGTGCATGACCGCGGCGGACGAGAACCAGCCGCCGATGTCGGAGGCCGAGCTGGAGAAGCTGTTCCTGACGCTGGCCTGAGGCCGCGCCCCCTTTTCCGTGCCCGGCGCCCCCGCCGCGCGGAATACGTCCCTGAGGGGGCGGGTTGCACGCGCAGTGAACCGTGACCACCCGCCGCTCGACGGCCTCCACCCGCTGCTCGCCGGCCGCTTCAGCCCGTCGAAGTTCGACCCGTCCGGCGCGGTCGACGACCACGCCGTCGCACTCCTCCTGGAGGCCGCCCGCTGGGCTCCCTCCGCGGGGAACTCGCAGCCCTGGGCGTACGTCACCGCCCGCCCCGGCGAGGTGGACCACGCCCGCGTCGCGGCCCACCTCGCGCGCAGCTCCGCCCGCTGGGCGCTGGACGCCGGACTGCTCGTCGTCACCCTCGCGCACCGCTACGTCGACGACAGCGGCCTGCTCTACTCCGAATTCGCGGACTACGACCTGGGCCAGTCCGTCGCCCATCTGACCCTGCAGGCCCAGGCGATGGGGCTCGCCGCACACCAGTTCCGCGCGTTCGACCTGGAGAAGCTGACCGCCGAGCTGCGCCCCGGCCCCGGGTGGGAGATCGTCACCATGATCGCCGTCGGCAGGCCCGCCGAACCCCCCGCCGCCGGGCGCGCCCGGCGCAGTGTCGCCGACCTGCGCTCGGCGCCCTGGGCGCCCTCCCGGTGACCGCGGCCGGGCGCCCCTCGCCGCGGGGCGCCCGGCTGGGCCGAACGGCTGGGCCGCAGCCGGGCGCGGGCGCGCCCGCCAGGACCGGCCCCCTGACCGGACCGACGATGTGACGACCCCGGCCCCGGGCCCGGGACGCAGCGGTGCACGGGAAGGGCGGCGGCGGTGGCGGACAGAGCGGATCGGCCCGGTGGCCCGCCGGAGGCGGAGCCGGTCGGTGGGGTGCACGGGGTCGTGCGCGAGCTGCGGGACGCGGTCACGCCGCGTTCCGCGCTCGTCGTCCTCGGGGTGCTGCTGCTCCAACTGGGCTTCGCCCTGTCGTACATGGGCGCCTTCCACGCGCCGCGGGCACACCGGGTGCCGGTCGTGGTGGCCGCGCCCCCGTCCGTACGGCAGGCGGCGGTCTCGCGGCTGAACGCCCTCCCCGGCGAGCCGGTGCACGCGACCGCCGTCAGCGGCGGGGCGGAGGCCAGGAAGCGGCTGCTGGAGCGGCGCACGGACGCCGCCTTCCTCGTCGACCCGCGCGCGAAGGCGGACACCCTCCTGGTCGCCTCCGCCGCCGGCTCCTCGGCGAGCGACGCGGCCACCAGGGTCGTGCGGACGGTGAACACCGCGCAGCACCGTGCCGTCGTGGTGCGCGACATCCGCCCCGCCGCGGCCGGCGACTTCCGGGGACTGTCGTCCTTCTACCTCGTGCTGAGCTGGACGATCGGCGGCTACCTCGCGTCCTCCGCGCTCAGCATGGCCGCGGGCTCCCGCCGCCCCACCCTGCGCCGCATCCTGGTGCGGCTGCTGGTGATGCTGCCGTACGCGTTCGTGTCCGGCGTCGGGGGCGCGGTCATCGTGGGCCCGGTACTGAACTGCCTGCCCGGCGCCTTCTGGGAACTGGCCGGCATCGGCACCCTCGTGGTCTACGCGTCGGCGGCGGCCGGTGTCGCCCTGCAGTCGCTGGCCGGCACGGTCGGGCTGGGCCTGACCATCCTGATCTTCACCGTCCTCGGCAACCCCAGCTCCGGCGGTGTCTACCCGGCGCCGCTGCTGCCGCCGTTCTGGCGGGCGATCGGCCAGGCACTGCCGCCCGGCGCGGGCACCACCGCGGTCCGCAACACCGTGTACTTCGACGGCCACGGCACCGCCGGGGCGCTCTGGGTACTCGCCGCCTGGGCGGCGGGCGGCACCCTGGTCGCGATCGCCTCCTCGGCGCTCCGCGGCCGCCGCGCCCGGCGTTCCCTCGCCGCCCGGCCCGCCGTGTGAGGGCCCGGTACCGCGGACGCCCGCGGCCTGGGGCTCGCGGACCGGTCAGGCGCCGGCGCCCGGGGGCCCGTCGAGATCCGCGATCTCACGGTCGACCTGTTCGGCCTCGGCCAGGGCCGGCGCTCCGCGGCCGGCGCGCCCGGCAGTCCCTCGCCGCCCGGCCCGCCGTGTGAGGGCCCTACCGCGGACGCCCGCGGACGCGGCCCGGGGCTCGCGGACCGGTCAGACGCCGGCGCCCAGGGACCCTTCGAGATCCGCGATCTCACGGTCGACCTGTTCGGCCTCGGCCAGGGCTCGGCGCTCCGCGGCCGCCGCGCCCGGCAATCCCTCACCGCCCGGCCCGCCGTGTGAGGGCCCTACCGCGAACGCCCGCGGACGCGGCCCGGGGCTCGCGGACCGCTCAGGCGCCGGCGCCCAGGGACCCTTCGAGATCCGCGATCTCACGGTCGACCTGTTCGGCCTCGGCCAGGCGGTGCTGCGCCAGGAGCATCGCGCGGGCCCGTACCAGGCTCGCGCGGGCCTCGTCCGTGCGGTGACGGGCGAGCAGGGCGGCAGCGGTGTGGCGCAGCACGTCGGCTGCGAGGTGGCTGTGGCCCTGCGCCCGGCAGATGGCGAGCGCCTCACCGTAGTACGCGACCGCGAGCTCGTGTTCACCACGGCGGTGCGCGATGCAGCCGAGGCTGTCGAGCGTGCTGGACTCGCCGAGCTGGCGGCGGTCGGCGGGATGCCGGCGCAGCAGCGCGAGCGCGGCCAGGCAGTCGGCGCGGGCCTCGGCGTGGTCGCCGAGCCGGGTGCGCAGCCAGCCCACCGCGTTGAGCGCGCGGGCCTGGCGGTAGGTGTCGTCCAGCTCGCGGAAGAGCGCGAGCGCCCGCAGGGCGTGTTCCAGCGCGAGCCGGTCGTCGCCGTGGCGCTCCCACGCCCCGCCCAGGCTGTGGTGGATCTCGCCCCGGACGGCGGGGTCGCCGCTCCCGGCCAGCTCCAGCGCCCGGCCCAGGTGCCGGAGCGCGTCCCCCGTCCGCCCGAGCAGCGCGCAGGCGTCGCCGAGCATCTGGTGCGCGCGGGCCCGCACGCCGGACTCCCCCAGCCGCTCGGCACTCTCCACGGCGAGTTCCCACGCCGCCGCCTGCTCTGCGTAGTACCCGCGGCTGCGATGGTAGGGGTCCAGCGCCCACGCCAGCCGGCACACCTGCTCGTCCCACCCGTGGGCACGAGCCGCCTGCTGGGCGGCGAGCAGGTTGGCGTGCTCGCCGCCGAACCAGTCCATCGCCGCGCCCTGGCCCGCGGGGTTCCCCGGAGCCTCGCCGGGCGCGAGAGCGGCGCCGGGGAGAGCGCGGCCGGCGGCGGTGTCGCCCGGTGCGGGCGCGCCGCGGACGCTATCGCCCGGTGCGGGCATGCCGGGGACGGTCCGGCAGATCGCCGCGCCGGCGGGCGCAGGAACGCCGGAGGCGCGTCCGGGGGGCGCGGAGCCCGGTGGCGGGGTGGTGTCGCCGGCGAAGAGCGGCGGCTGATGGGGCGCGATCAGGCGGGCGGACGCGCACGCGGCTTCCGTACGGAAGTCGACCAGGCGGCGGACCGCCGCCCGCTGCCCGGCCGGGGTCAGCTGCGTCCGGGCCTGCTCGGCGGCGTGCAGGCGGAGGAGGTCGTGCATGCGGTAGCGCTCGGGGGCGTGGCGCTGGACGAGGTGGGCGTGGTCGAGCTCGCGCAGCAGGGCGCGGGCCGCCGCGGGCGGCAGGTCGAGCAGGTGCGCGGCCGCGGCCGGAGTGACGTCCGGGCCGGGGGCGAGGCCCAGCAGCGCGAACCCGCGGGCGGCGTCCCGCGACAGGGCCCGGCCGGACCACGACAGCACGGCCCGCAGGTCGGCACGCGGCTCGCCGCCGTCCAGGGCGTCCAGCCGGCGTGCGTCGTCGCCCAGGTCACCGGCCAGGGTGGCGAGCGGCAGGTCGGGGTGGGTGGCGGCGCAGGCGGCGGCGATGCCGAGGGCGAGCGGCAGGCCCGCGCAGCAGGCGACGAGGTCGGCCGCCGCGCCCGGCTCCGCGTCCAGCCGGGCGCGGCCCAGGCGCCGGGCGAGCACCTCGTGCGCGTCGTCCGCCGGCAGGACGCCGAGCGCCACCGTCCGCGCGCCCTGGGCGGCGATCAGCCCGCTCAGCCGCCGGCGGCTGGTGATCAGCACCGTGCAGCCGGTGCCACCCGGCAGCAGCGGGGTGACCTGCGCGGTGTCGAACGCGTTGTCCAGCAGGACGAGCATCCGCCGCTCCGCGGTCAGGCTGCGGTACAGCGCGGCCTGCGCCTCGGCCCCCGCCGGGACGGCGGCCGGTGCCACACCCAGGGCCACGAGGAAGCCGCGCACCGCGGCCGCCGCGGCCGCGGGCCGGCCCCCGGGGTCGAAGCCGCGGAGGTCGGCGTGCAGCTCGCCGTCCGGGAAGCGGTCGCGACGCGCGTGCGCCCAGTGCAGGGCCAGCCAGGTCTTGCCGACACCGCCCATGCCGCCGATCGCGCAGACGCCACCCGCACCGGCGGCGTCGTCGAGGAGGGCCAGCTCGTGCACGCGCCCGACGAACGCCCCGGGCGGAGCGGGCAGCTGACGCGGCGCCGCCACGCCGGGCGCGGGCGGGGCCCCAACAGCGGCCGCGGCACCGGCGGCAGGCAGGACCCCGGCCGCCAGGGGAACCCCCGCACCAGGCACGGCAGCACCGGCACCGGGCAGGACCCCGGCCGCGGAAACAGCAGCGGCACCCCCCACGGGCGCAGCACCGACAGCGGTCAGGCCCTCGGTACCGGGACCGGGCAGGACCCCCGCCGCCGAGGGGACCTCCGCACCAGGCACGGCAGCACCGGCACCGGGCAGGACCCCGGCCGCGGAAGCAGCAGCGGCACCCCCCACGGGCGCGGCACCGGCGGCGGGCGGCCCCCCGGCACCAGGACCGGGCAGGACCCCCGCCGTCAGAGGGGCGTCCGCACCAGGCACGGCGGCACCGGCAGGCGGGGCTGTGCGCGGGCGGGGGGTGGCGCGGCGCCTTTCACGGCGGGCGGCCTCCTCGACGCGGTCCCGGGCGGTGGCGAGCGCGCGCTGCTCGGCGGGGGTGGCGCCCAGCAGTTCGAGGAGCCCGTCGAGGCGGTCGGTCGGCGGCAGCGTGCGGGCGGTGAAGTACTCGGCGATCGCCGTCTGCGACCATCCGGTCCGCGAGGCGAGTTCACGGTAGGTCAGCGGGCTGTCCTGCCGGCCGCGCGCGTGCCGCCGCCGTAAGTCCCGTAAAAGGAGGGCGAGTCCGTCCACCGTGCGGACGGCCGCCGCGGCCTCCGCCACCGGGGCTGCGGCCGGGTCCGGCGGGGGCTGCCTCACTCCACGTCCTCTCTCGTCCCGTTCTCCGCGTGGCACGAGCCCGAAAACCGTGGGCGGGCGGCAGCTTACCGCCACCCCGGCGGCGCCGGGACGCGTACGCCGTTCCCCGCACGGCCCGCACGCCCCACGGCCCCCGCACGCCGCGACCGCCCCGGCGCCGCGGCGTCCGGCGGGTCCGCCGGGGCGCTGCGGCGCGGCGGCTTCGGCGCTCTTCGCCGCTCTCCGCCGGTGTTCGCCCGTGCCCGGAACCCGCGGTGGCCGCCGCGCCGCGCGGCCAGGATGGGGCGGCAGGTCCACGGGCGGGCCGCCGTCCGCAGCGGCGGGAGCAGCCCGGGACGGCCCCCGCACGTCCGCGGGCGGGCCGCCGTCCGCGGCGCCGGGTCCGGGGTCCGGCGCCGCGGACGCGAAGGCGGTCCGCGGACGGCCTCCCCGCACGTCCGCACCCCCCACTCGCCAGGGCGCCACGGCGCCCGGAAGGACAGGGACGCAACGATGAACACACGAAGCACGGCCGGCCGGCTCGTGGCGCTCGGGTCGGCGACCGCCGCCGCGCTGCTGATCGCGGCCGCGGCGCCGCAGTCCGCCTCGGCCGAGACGATGCGCACCTTCAACGTCGCCCTCAGCTGCTCCTACGGCCTGCCGTACGGGCTGAGCGTCAACAACGGCTCCGGCTGGTATTACCCCGACGGCTCCAGCTACGCCTCCGGCGGCGTCAAGTACTTCACCGTCCAGATCCCGGCGAGCGCCACGAGCCTCGCGATCAACACGGGCTTCTGCGAGAACGACCCGCAGACCCCGATGTACGAGGGCTACGGCTACACCATCACGCCGGGCACCTCGACCATCAGCGCGAACGGCTACTGCCTGGACGAGTACGTCTACCCCGGGCCGTTCGTCCGCTACTGCTCCCTGAGCTCCGTCACGTACAGCTGACGGCCGCGAGCGCACGCACGGCCCGCCCGTTCCCCCCGCCCCCGGCGGTGCGTTGCGCCGGGGGCGGGGGCGCGCCTTCCGCCGGGTCGCCGTGCCCCGCGCCCGCCGCCGGTCGCCGGCGGGTGTCGATGTGGCGCCGTGCCGTTCGTCGTTGGTACGGCCCCCGGTTCCGGGGGCGCGGGAACGGGACGGACGGAGGACGCGGGATGGCGGGACACGAGCGGCGGGCAGGGGCGGGCGGGGCCGGGGGCGGGCGGTGGCCGGCGACGGCGGTGTTCTTCCTCAACGGGCTGACCCTGTCCACGTCCATCGCACGGCAGCCCTCGCTGAAGAGCGAGCACCACCTGAGCGACGGCCGGATGGGCGTGCTCGGGCTGCTGTTCGCGGTGGCGGCGGTCGTGGCGATGCAGTTCGTCGGGCCGCTGGTGGCCCGGGTGGGCAGCCGGCCGGTGCTGCGCGGATCGCTCGCCGTGATGCCGCTGCTGCTGGCGCTGGTCGGCCTGGCCGGCGGCTTCGGAGCGCTCGCCGCCGCGAACACCGCGCTGGGCGCCGTGCACGGGACGACGGACGCCGCCATGAACGCGCACGCCGTCGCCGTCGAGCGGCGCACCGGACGGCGGATCCTGAGCGGCTGCCACGCCGCGTGGAGCGTCAGCGCGGTCGTGGCGTCGCTGGCGACGGCGGGGCTGTCCCGGGCCGGGGTCCCGCTCACCGCGCACTTCGTCGGCGCCGCGGCGGTGCTGGCGGCGGCCGGTCTGGTCCTCGGACGGCTGCTGCCGCCCGTCGCCGACCGCACGCACGGGACCGGGCGCACGCCCGGGACCGCCCCGGCCCGGCGGGGGAAGGCCCGCGCGGGCCGCTGGAGCCCGGCGTTCGTCGCGCTCGGTCTGGCGGGAACGGCCCTGATGGTGTGCGAGGGCGCGGCGCTCGGCTGGGGGCCGATCTTCCTGCACGAGGCCCGCGGCGTCCCGGCGGGGCTCGCGGCGACCGCCGTCACCGCCTACGCGGCAGGCCAGACCGCCGTACGTGTGGTGGGCGACCGGCTCGCGACGCGCCACGGCGCCCGGCGCGTCTTCCGCGCCGGCGGGCTCGTCGCGGCCGCCGGGCTCGGTGTCGCCGTGCTGGCCCACCGGCCCGTGGCCGCGGTCGGGGGCTTCGCCGTGATGGGCATCGGGATGTCGGTCCTGCTGCCGCTGGCCTTCAGCGCGGTCGGCCGGACGGAGGGGGTGAGCGCGGCGACGGCGGTGTCCCGCTTCAGCACCTTCACCTACGCGGGCGTCCTGCTCGGCCCCGCGGCCGTGGGCTGGGCGGCCGACGCCGGCGGCCTGACCCGCACGCTGGCCGCGCTGCTCCCCGTGCTCCTCGCCGTCGCGCTGCTGACCCGGCTGCCGGAGCCCCCGCCGGAGCCGGCGCCCGCGCCCCTGGAGGCCGCCCCGGCAGGGGCAGCGCGGCGGTGAGGCGGCGCGGCGGGCACGGCGCCCCGGTCCGTACGGCCGGGGCCGCATCCGTGGGACACCCGGCGGTTCGTGCCGGTGCCGCGCACGCCGGTGGGTGAAGCTGGGGCCGGCCCACTCCCCACCCTGCCGAGGAGCACACGATGCCGGAGACCGTCGCGGGAATCGCCGTCCCCGACACCCCGCTGGTCCGCGAGGCCACCCGGCTCGTCCGGGACGCCGCCGACGAGACGGTCTTCCACCATTCGCGCCGTGTCTACTTCTGGGGATCGCTGCGGACGGCCGCGCGCGGGCTGGAGGTCGATCCGGAACTGGCCTACGTGGGCGGCCTCTTCCACGACCTCGGCCTGACCCGGTCGTACGCCACCACGGACCGCCGCTTCGAACTCGACGGCGCCGAGGCGGCCCGCGGGTTCCTGCTCGACCACGGCCGCTCCGAGCGGGAGGCCCGCGACGTCTGGCTGGCCATCGCCCTCCACACCACCCCGGAGGTGCCCCTGCACCTGTCCCCCGAGGTGGCGGTGGTGATCCTCGGTGTGGAGACCGACGTCCTGGGCGCCGGCCTGGCGGAGCTCACCGACCGGCAGCGGGCCGAGGTCGTCGCCGCCCATCCGCGCCCCGACTTCAAGAACCGCATCCTGAAGGCCTTCCACGACGGCATGGCCGACCGGCCCGACACGACGTTCGGCACCATGAACGACGACGTCCTGGCCCACTTCGACCCGTCGTTCCGCCGCAAGGACTTCGTCGAGATGATCCGCGACAGCCCGTGGCCGGAGTGACGCCGGATCAGCGCCCGGCCCCGGCCGCACCCGTGGGTGCCGTGGGGTCGAGTGCGGCCTCGACCGCGAGGTCCTCGATGCCCCGCAGCAGGGGCTCGAAGAGCGCCGGGGGGAAGTGGTGGGTGTCCGCGCCGAAGCCGAGCACGATGCCCTCCGGCGCGTCCTCGACGGTCAGGAACATGCGCTCGGACGGCCTGTCGGTCCGGCCCGTCCAGCCGAACGTGCTGCTCTCGCGCGCGGCCCGCATCTCCTCCCCGGTCGGCGGGGCGGCCGCGGCCCCGGCCGCGGACGGGTCGCGCCGGTCGTTGACCACGCAGGAGACGCTGAAGTCGGGGCCGCGTTCGCGGGAGACGCGGTCGATCAGGTCCGCGAGCCGACGCGGGTCGTAGTAGCCGTACTTGTAGGCGCCCGTCACGGCGCGCTGGGTGCGGGCCACCGCCTCGCCGACGGTGGTGTCCGCGACGTCGAGGACGCACAGGCCCGGTTGCGTGAGCATGCACACCACGTCCGCCAGGCCCGGGCGGAAGCGGTTGCCCACCAGGGGCCGCACCGGCACCGGGTTGGCCCCGGTGACGCGGGCGAGCACGGCAGCGTGCAGCGCCAGCAGCACGGTGGACGCGGTGGCGCCGGTGCGCTCGGCGAGGGCCGCGGCCGCCGGCCGCAGCGCGCGGGACCGCAGCTCCGCGCTCCAGTACCGCGGGCTGCGCGGGTCCGCGGGGCCGGGGATCCTGTGCGGCGTGACGGCGGCCAGCAGCTTCTCGTGGTAGCGCAGCGCCCTGTCGTCCTGGCGGCGGCCGGCGGCGGAGCGCTGCCAGCGCGCCTGCTCCAGCTGCTGCATGCCGTCGGGCGGGGTGGCGGTCCTGGCCGCGACCTCGCGCAGCATCACCCGGGCGCCGGCGCCGTCGGTCACCAGGTGGCACATGACGACCACCATGTGCGTGAGCTCCCCGTTCCGCCGGACGACGGCCATGCGCACCGGCCAGTCGGCGGCGAAGTCGAAGGGCGCGTGCCGGTAGTGCGCCTCGACGGCCGCGGCCGTCCCGTCGGGATCCTCGCCGTCGCCGGCGTCGTGGATCTCCAGGAAGACCGTGCCGGAGCCGAACAGCTCCTGGCGGGGCGCGGGCCCCGGTCCGCGGCGCAGCCGGGTGCGCATCGACGGGTAGCGGGTCACCAGGTACCGCAGTTCCTCCGCGACGTCGCGGACCAGGACCCCGGCCTCCAGGCGCTTCACGCCGCCCAGCGGCATCCACGACCCGTGGCGCGTCATCGCCTCCCAGAGCGAGGCCTGCCCCCAGGTCAGCTCCTCGACGCCCGCCGGGAGGCCCTCGAAGGCGACGGCCACCCGCTCGGCGGGGCCGGGCAGCGGGTGGCCGTCGCCCTCGCCCGGTAAGCGGACGGGGTACGCGGGCCCCGTGTCGCCGGCGTTCACCATGTGCGCCTCCCTGCCCTGGCCGGCCGTCACCAACCGCCGAGAAGTCCCCGGATCACGAACGGGGTCAGCCACCAGGCCCCGACCCACAGCAGAGCGGCGGCCACCGCGGCCACCGCGAACTGCACCAGCACCGATCTGCCGTTCTGCCCCATGCTCCCCCGCCCCCCGGCCGGACCACGGGCGGTGAAGGCCTGTCCGGAAGCCCCGCGCGGGGTCCTGGTTCCGGCGGCGGTCCCGTCCGTACGCGGCCTCCCGCCGCCGACCGCCGTCCCCGTGCGCCGGCCGCACCGGCGTACGCGTCCGCGGTGTTCTCCGGCAGGACCTTACCCGGGTCCGCGGCGGCGCACCCCGACGATCGCGCACCCGAACACCGGACGGCCGTCCGCCGCGCCGCCGGCGCCGCGTCACCGGCGGCGGATCCCGCGGGCGGGGCCGCGGTGGCGGGACGTCAGCCGGCGTGGAGGATCGGCACGCCGAGCGACGCGAGCCGGCCGGTGACCCGGTCGTGCGGGCCGGCGTCGGTGATCAGCCCGCTGACGTCCTCCCACGGGAGGACGCGGTAGGGCGAGGCCGTGCCGATCTTCTCGCGGGAGGCGAGGACGTAGGTGTCCGCGGCCCGCGCGGACAGGGCGCGCTTCATCGCCGCCTCGTCGGCGTCCCCGGTGGTCAGCCCCGCCTCGGGGTGCACGCCGGTGACGCCCAGCAGGCAGATCTCGGCCGAGACGTTCTGGGCGGCCTCGACGGCGGCGGCGCCGCAGGTGACGGCGGAGTGCTTGAAGACGCGGCCGCCGAGCAGGAAGAGATCCGCCCGCGGGTGGCCGATCAGGGCCGCCGCGATCGTCGGGCTGTGGGTGATCACCGTGCAGGTGAGGTCTTTCGGGAGCGCCCGCGCGACGGCGAGGGCGGTCGTGCCGCCGTCCAGGATCACCGAGCCGCCCGGCCGGACGAGACCGGCCGCGACGGCGGCGACCCTGCGCTTGCCCTCCGGGCCGAGTGCCTGCCGGGCGCCGTAGTCCGCCACCGCCGGGGACACCGGGAGCGCGCCGCCGTAGACCCGCTGGCACAGGCCCTCCGCGGCGAGGTCGCGCAGGTCGCGCCGCACGCTGTCCTCGGAGATGCCGAGGGCGGCGGCGACGTCCTTGGCCACGACCTTCCCGGTACGGGCGAGCAGGTCGAGCAGGTGCTCGCGTCGTTCGGCGGCCAGCATTCACGTTCCTCCGCGTTCTTGCACGATTCTGCATGTATCGTAGCGGCATGAACGACGACGTGCCCCTGCCCGCCCCGATCGCCGGCCCGCCCGTCCGTCACGGCGTCGCCGGGATCTTCCGCCGCGTACCCCGGGAGACCGCGTGACGAGCCGCCCGGGCACCGACTCCCCGGACCACCGCGGGCGCACCGGACTCCACCTCGCCGGACGCGGCCTCGACCGCAACCCCGGCGTCCGGGTACGGGACGTCGAGCTGACCTCCTCGGGCTGGCACGTCCTGCGCCGCACGACCTTCGACTACCGGCGGCGCGACGGGCGGTGGGAGACCCAGCAGCGCGAGACCTACGACCGCGGCAACGGCGCCGTCGTCCTGCCGTACGACACCGGACGCGGCCGGGTCCTGCTCACCCGCCAGTTCCGCTACCCGGCCTACGTCAACGACCATCCCGACGGCATTCTCGTCGAGGCGGCCGCCGGACTGCTCGACGCGGACGACCCGCACACCGCGATACGCCGCGAGAGCGCGGAGGAGCTGGGTGTGCGGCTCGGCCCGCTCACCCACGTGCTCGACGCCTACATGAGCCCGGGCTCCGTCACCGAGCGCCTCCACTTCTTCGCCGCCCCCTACACACCGGCGGACCGCACGGGCACCGGCGGGGGGCTCGCGGAGGAGGGCGAGGACATCGAGGTGCTCGAACTCCCCTTCACCGAGGCCCTCGGCATGACCCGCGACGGCCGCATCGTCGACGGCAAGACGGTCATGCTGCTGCAGTGGGCTGCCCTGGACGGCCCGTTCGCCCGCCGGCGGGCCGTCTGAGAGGGCAGGGCCGGGAGAGCGGCGAGCCCGGCCCCGGGGCAGCCGGCGCGGCGGCCCCGCGCTGCCCGGCCCTACGGCGGGGCACGCTCACAGCCGGTGCAGACGGACGTCCGCCAGCACCCCGTCCGCCGCGGTCGCGGTCATGTATGTGCGGTGCGGCTGGCGCCGCCGGTCGGTCGGGGAGCCGGGGTTGAGCAGGCGCAGGCCGCCGGGGGCCGAGGTGTCCCAGGGGATGTGGCTGTGGCCGAAGACCAGCACGTCGACGCCGGGGAAGCGGCGGGCGCAGCGCTCCTCGCGGCCCCGGGCGGCACCCGTCTCGTGCACCACGGCGAAGCGGAGCCCGCCCACCTCCGCCTCGGCGACCTCCGGCAGCCGCGCCCGCAGGCCGGGGCCGTCGTTGTTGCCGTACACCGCCACCAGCCGCCGTGACCGGGCCGCCAGCACGTCGAGGGTCGCCTCGTCCACCCAGTCCCCCGCGTGGAGGACGACGTCGGCCGCGTCGACGGCGGCGAGCAGTTCCGCGGGCAACCGGCGCGCCCGTGCGGGCACGTGCGTGTCGGACGTCAGCACCAGGCGCACCACGCGCCGCCCTCCCTCTCCCCCCGGCCGGCCGCGGGACCGGGCCCGGCACCGGCCGTACGGCGGACGGCCTCCGTCCGGCTCCGCGCCCCGGCCGCGGGCGGCGTCCTGCTCACCCGGCCGCGGTGCCGTTCGGGCGCAGGCGGCGCAGGGGCTGGTCGAGTTCGCGGGCGTAGAAGTCGAGGAAGCCGTCCGGGTCGGGGCCGGCGTTCTGGAGGACGAGGCGGTCGAATCCGGCGTCCAGGTAGCGCTGAACGGCCCCGGCGTAGCGCTCGGGGTCGGTGCCGCAGGTGAACGCCTCGCGGACGTCGTCGGTGCGTACGGTCGTGGTGGCGGCCTCGAAGTTGACGGGGTTGGGGAGTTCGCTCATCACCTTCCACCCCGTCAGCGCCCACCGCGAGGTCTCCCGCGCGGCCTGCGCCGCGGTCTCCTCGTCCGGCGCCCAGGCGACCGGCACCTCGGCGTAGCGCGGCCCCGACCCGCCGGCGGCACGGTACTGCTCGACGAGCTGGGGCCTGTCCTCGGTCGCGAACATCCCGTCGCCGAGTTCGGCGGCCAGCCGCGCCGCCTCGGGGCCGCCCGCGGCCACGGCGATCAGCGGCGGCCGGTCCGGCAGGTCGAAGATCCGGGCGTCCTCCAGCCGCAGGTGGGTCCCCTGGTAGGACTGGTAGCCGCCCTGCCACAGCAGCCGGATGATCTCCAGTGCCTCCCGCAGCCGCTCGTGCCGCTCCTGGGCCGATTCCGGGAAACCGGGTCCGACGACGTGCTCGTTGAGCCGCTCGCCCGCGCCGACCCCCAGGACGAAGCGGTCCCCGCACAGCAGCGCGAGCGTCGCGGCCGCCTGCGCGATCACCGCCGGGTGGTAGCGCACGGTCGGGCACGTCACCCCGGTCGCCAGCCCGACCCGCTCGGTCCTGGCCGCGATCGTCCCGAACACCGTCCAGGCGAAGGGCGAGTGGCCCTGCACGTCGAGCCACGGGTGGAAGTGGTCGCTCATCTCCACGAAGTCGAACCCGGCGGCCTCCGCGCGCACCGCCTGCCGTACGAGCTCCTGCGGGCCGAAGGCCTCCGCGGCCAGCTTGTAACCGATCTCCATTGACCCATCCTGTCCCCCGGTGCGCCGTGCACACCCGTCACCGCCCGGCCCGGCCGCGCACCGCCATCCGAACGGCAGACACGCCCGGCCCCCCGGTGCCGGGTCGTCTCCCGGCCAGAACACCGTTGGCAGCGCGCCGCGGGGGATGTGACGATGTGCCCGTCTCCCGTACGGAGGATGCGTGTACGTTTTCGTGTGCGCCGGATGCGGCAGGGAGCTGACGGTGCCGCTCTCGCAGGTCGCCCTGCCGATCCACGCCCACCAGTCCTTCGGGAACGGGCTCCAGCTGCCGGTGCTCATGGAGCCGGGCACCTTCGCCGTCGATCCGGAACCGTCGGGACCGCCCTACCGCAGGTGGGAGGAGGTCGACCCGGACGAGGCGGCGGCCCGCGGCATCCACGCGCCCGTCCGGTCCCTGTCCTACGGCCCGGCCGGAGCGGTCGCCGTCGCACCGGGAGACGTCCGCGGCACCGTCCTCACCCCGGACCGGCGCGGCGGCGCCTGCTGCGGCCTCGCCGGGGGCGACGGCCCCAACATGACCTGCGGGGCGTGCGGCCTGCCCGTGGCCACGCGCATCGACGACTGCTCGCTGTGGCAGGCCGTGTGGCTCGACCCCGCCGCCGTCCACCGCCTCCCCTCCGACGGTGACGGCCCCGAACCGCCGTCCTGGGAGCACCTGGTGACCCACAGTGCGGGCACACCCCCGTACGAACCCCTCGTCAGATGGGGCGCACGCCCGGGTCCGCACTGCCAGTGGTCCTGGAGCCCCCGCTGGGCAGCGGCGGCGGGCCACGCCCTCGCGCACCTGCTGGTGGCCTCGCGGGGCCGGCCCGTGACCGTCCCGCCCGGCCCGGCCGGTCAGATGTTCCAAGGGGCGCTCGGCAAACTCCTGCCCGCGGGGCCGCCGCCGCTCCGCGCGGGCCTCGCCGGACCCGGCCTCCCCGGCACCGACGCCGCCGTCCTCCTCGTCCCGGTCCACCCGCACACCGGGCTGACCTGGGCGCCCTCCCGTCCGGCCCGCCTCGTCCCCCTGCCCTTCGGGGTGTGGCACCGGCTGGCCTTCGCCCCGCCCGAACCCGCCCACCACCGCATCGGGCCACGCACCCGGCACCTCCTGGCCGACGAGGACCCGCCCCCGCCACGCCCCGACCGCCCGCTGTGGCCCGACTGGCACGTCTTCCGCCACACCCTCGTCCGGCTCCCCGCCGCCGGCAGCCCCTGGATGCGCGAGATCCTGCCCGAGCTCACCGACCCGGCCCGTTTCCGCTTCCTCTAGCCCGGCGTCGACGGGGCCCGGCCCCGCCGGTGGGGCCGCCCCCGGCGCGGGGAGCGCGGACCGGGCGGCGGCCCACTCCGTGGCCCTACTCCTGGTCGAAGGTCCAGACGAGCACCACCTGCCCGTCCTCCGGGACACCTCCGGCACGACCGTAGGCCGCCCGCGCCGCCGCGTTGTCCTCGGCCGTGACCGTCCACATGCCGTAGCAGTTCCGTTCGCGCGCCAGGTCCGCGAGCGCCGACGTCAGGGCCCGGCCGACACCGCGTCCGCGGAACGACTCGTCCACGCCCAGCTCGTACAGGAACATCTCGGTGCCCTTGTCCGGGTGTGTCATCTCGACGCCGGTGGCCATCCCCGCCGGGACGCCCTCGTCGTAGGCGATCAGCAGGTGGTGGCCCTCGTCCGCCAGAAACCTCTCGGTCGCCTCCGGCAGAGGGGCCACGTCGAAGAGATGCCCGGCGTCCTGGACGGCCTCGGCCCGGGTGATGCGGCGGATCTCCATGGGGAAATCCTGCCAGGGCCCGGTCCGTTCGGCTCCGGCTTCCTCCCCCGCCCGGGCCTTCCGCTGCCGGGACCGGGCTTCGCGGCCGGTCCCACGGTCTCCGGAACCGTCACACCACCGGTCCCGGGCTCCGGCCGGTCACCGGCGGGGCGGACGCCGCCGGACGGTGCGCTGCTCCGGGGCGCCGCGCTGTCAGAGGCTGCTGGCATGATCGCCCGACAGGTACGAGCAAGGGGTGGGACGTGACGGTGGAGCAGGTGGCACGGCGGATGGCGGCGGCGATCGTCGCCGCGGGGCCGGAGGGCTGGACGGAGTGCGTGGTGCGGGGGCACGCGGGCCCGGGAGGCACGGGCACCTCCGGCGGCGGGTACGTGGTGCCGGGCCGGACGGGCGCGTTCTACGGGATGCCGTCCCCGCACGAGGACCTCGCGGCCCTGGGGACGTCGTTCCGGGACACCCACGGCTGGGAGCACGTCGCCCTGGAGCTGAGGTGCCGCCCGTCCGGCGCCTTCGCACTCGTGGTGTTCCGGCTCACGCTGGCGCCCGGGGGCGGCGTCGAGGACGGGTGGACACTGACCGTCGACCCGGCCTACGAACCGCCGGAACCGGGCGCGGCCGACGACGTGGCGCCGTCCGTGCTGCCCCCGTCCGGGGATCCGGCCGAAGCGGTCGAGCGGCTGCGGGCCCTCCTCCGTCGGCACGCCGAGGAGTCCGGCGAGGAAGCGACGATGCCCGCGCCCGTCACCGAGGCGCAGCTCGCCGCCGCCGAGCAGCACCTCGGCCGCCCGCTGCCGCCGGACCTGCGGGCCCTCTACCTGGAGGCGGACGGCGACGGCGACAACGAGGCGCTGGACGGGTACTGCTGGCTGCCGCTCGACTCGGCCCTCGCCGAACACGACGACCACACCGGCGTCCCGACCTGGTACGGCTGGGGACTCGGATGGCGCCACGTGGTCTTCGACGCCGACCCTCCGAACACGGTCCGCCGCTGCTCGGGGCACCCGGGCTGGCTCCCCTTCGCCAGCTGGTTCGACGGGAACTTCCTGGCCGTCGACCTCGCCCCCGCGCCGGACGGCCACCCCGGCCAGGTCATCGAGGTCGGCCGGGACTTCGACGAGGGCCCGCGCTACGTCGCTTCCTCCGTCACCGCCTGGCTCGGCCGGATCCTGGGCCTGCCCGACCCGCACGCCCCGCACCAGCCCGAGGACGAGCCGAGCAGGCTGATCGTCTCCTCCCTGGACGCACAGCTCACGCCCGCCGTCCAGGCCATCCACCTCAACGACGCCGCCTCCCCCGTCGACCTCACCCCGCTCTCCGCGACCCCGCGTCTGCGCCGCCTCCACCTCAACCGCTGCGCCGCCGGTGACCTCACGCCCCTGGCCGCGCTTCCCGTCGAGGACCTGACGGCCGGCCTCGCCCCCGGTGCCGACCTCACCCCGCTCACCGGCCACCCCCACCTCGCCTCACTCGCCGTCGGCTCCGAGACCCCGATCGACCTCACCCCCCTGCGCACCCTCCCCGCACTGCGCGCCCTCGACCTGTCCCGCTGCCCCACACCCGACCTGTCACTCCTGGCCGACCTCCCCGGCCTGCGCTACCTCGCCCTCTCCGAACCGCAGTGGGACGCCCTGACCGCCACCGGCCGCCTCCCCACCCGCCTCGCCGCCGCCCGCCTCGCCGGAAACCCACCCCTCACCGCAGCCCTCGGCCTGCTGTCCGCCCTCGGCGTCGACACCTCCGACGCCTACCGCCTCACCGGCACCGCCGAGGCCGCCACCTGACACCGGGCCCGGCCCACCCGGTTCCGGGCGCCGCGGCCTCCCGGGACGCCCCCCCACGGACGGCGGCCGCAACTCCCGCTCACGCGCCCCCGGACGGGCGGGGGGTGTCGTACAGGCGTGGGGCCCGGTCGTCGGGACCGTCCGGACAGGGGAAGTGGAAGGGCACGTCGACGAAGTGGGCCAAAGCGCGTCCCGCCTGGTCGGCAACGGCCCCCACCGGGGATCCTCCGTCCTGCTGGTAGACGGTTGCCACGTGCCTCTCCCTGTGCTGCAGGACGGCGACCAGCACCACGAACCAGCCCCGGGCGGCATCGCGATCCCAGAACGCCTCGATCGCGGCGACCCGTCCCGACCGGGCGTCGCTCTGCAGGCGCAGCAGGAGCCACACCTGCCAGTCGTGCGGGGGGAACCGGACGGAGGTGAAGAGGTCCCGGCGTGCGTTGACGACCGCCATCGCGTCCCCCAGGGTCGCTTCCAGCCCCACCGCGTGCAGGGCCTTCCTGACGACGACGACCGCCTGGACCCGGCGCTCCGCCAGGACATGCGCGTCGACCTCCCGCCGGGTCTGTTCCTCCAGACAGGCCCACCTCGCACGGGCGGGATCATCCGCGGGCTCCGCCACGTGCGTCATGGGCGAAACGTACCCCGGGCGCTCACGCCGCATGCGGCCACAGCCGGGCGGCCGCCCGCACCGACACGGCCCTGCACGGCCCCTCCGTCGTCACATCGGCCTCCGGGGGCGCGCCGCCCCACCTCCGCTCGGCCTCGTCGCCCTCAACCCCCCGGGGCCCCCGCGCCATGTCGACGGCCCGGGGCGGGCGGAAGGGGGCGGCTGCGCCCGGTCGGCGAACCGCGGGCGGAGTTTCCCAGGCCGTGGCGCGGAACCGTACGGGCCCGAGCGGCGCTCTCTTTCACAGAGGTGCCCGGTAATCGTGAGGCGAAGGGCGGCGGCCATGACGGAAGGTCCGAAAGTGCCCAATCCCGATCGCGAGCGGCTCAAGAGTCTGAAGATCGAATTCGAGAAGGAGCAAGCGGATCTCGAAAGCGTCTTCAAGCAGGCCGAGACGACGATCGGTGACGGCGGCAAGGACTCGGGCAGGGCGTGGGTCGGCCGGACCGCCGACAATTGGCGCGGGGACGTGCGCGGCCGGCGCGGCCACGTGAAGAGGCTGCTCGGCCGCACTCTCGACGAGATGCAGCGGAAGATCGACGCGATGCCGGAGAAGGTCACCGTGCAGGAGGCCGCGGCGATGAACAAGTGGCACACCCTGCGGTAGAGCGGACGAAGTGGGAGCCAGGAGATGGGCGACAATTCTTCCGGTTTTTCCGGTATCGATTCGGCGAAACTCAACGAGACCATCGACTCCATCGTGACGGACCACGACACACTGCACTTCCGTGCGCAGTACTACAAGTCGAAACTCGCCGAATACGGAATAGCGCAGGGCACCCTGACGGACGTCCAGAAGATCGCGGCGTGGGCGCGGGACGAGGTGCCGATGCTGCGGCGGCGGTACCGGCTGGCGGTGGCCGTCGACGCGACCCCCGGGCACATGGTCCGCATCGACGAGGCCAAGGTGACCAGGTTCGCCGCCGCCCAGGCACAGAAGGACGGCGGGGACCTCGGGACGCGGTTCCGGAACGCGATCGCCGGCGGCGGTCCGATCCCCCCGCAGCTCTTCGCCGCCCTGCGGGCGCACGCCGGCGACGGCGACTACCTCAACGCCTTCTACAGCACCCTCGGCCCGGACAAACTCGCCTGGCTGTCCGATCAGTCGGCCGGGCCGACCATGACGCCGGCCGACCGCTCCCTGCTCGTGCAGACCTTCGGCACATTCACCCGGACCGCAGCCGAGGGCAAAACGCCCCAGGACAAGCAGGCCTTCTGGACCACGTGGTTCGGCGCGTTCGTGACCGGCGGGCAGCAGGGCTTCACGGCGGACCGCCTGACGCCGCTGCTCCAGGGCGGCACGCAGGACAAGGACTTCCTGGCCGCCCTCGGCGGCCGGATGTTCTCCGCGCCCGGCGCCACCCCGTCGCCCCAGCCCGGCGCCGCTCCGCCGAAGGACCCGGCCTACCTGTCCTACGAGCTGTGGGACGCGAACTTCCTTCCCCGGCCCGTCCATTACCACCCGGACGGCAGGCCGTTCTCCCGCGAGGAGAACGCGGTGATCGCCTGGCTCCAGGCGCACCGCGAGACGATCATCACCGAGGCCCGGCGGCGGAACATCTCCCCGCAGGCGATCGCCGCGGCGATCGCGTGGGAGGCGATCGAGAATCCGCAGCCCTTCCGCCACCCGATCCCGGCGGGTTCGGGGCTCGGCCGGATCAACAAGCGGCTGGCCCGCTGGGCGACCGGACCGGGAAAGATACACACGGACTTCCCCCTGGTGAAGGAGATCGAGGACCGCGGCTACATGCCCAGGACGACGCTGGGCGAGCGTGAGAACCTGCTCAGCAGCGACGACGGCTCGATCAGGTACATCGCGGCGATCATGGGCGCCTTCGCGGACGACGCGGACAAGGACAAGCGCTACACCATCCGTTACGACGTCGGGATGCTCACCCAGCTCTACCAGGGCAGCGATCTGACGCAATGGGAGGCGACCCTCAAGAGCAAGCACGAAGGCGACAAGCTCCAGCTCGGCAACCCGATGGCCCTGTGGGCGCAGCAGCACACGGACTTCCTGAACGAAGCCATGCCGCTGCGCCCCTGGACGACGGACCCGACACCGGAGCAGCCGCACCCGCAGCCCCCGGTCACACCGACGCCGACCTCCGGGGCGCCCCCCACCCCCCGGTGACCGGCGGCCGCCCGGGGGGGGGGCGGAGGGGGTGGCCGAGGCCCACCCCTCGGCAGTACCCCGGCGCCACGCTCGGCCGGCCGGGTGCGGGGGTCGGCACGGCGTGTCTCCATCCCGCCGCAGGCCCGCTCAAGGCTGTTGCCGTCTCAGCAGAGGGCGGTGGTCGCCCGCACGTCGTCGAGCGCTCTGCGGGCCAGTTCGCCGAAGTCGTCTCCGTTGGCGGGGTCGCTCCAGCGTTCGTAGGCGATCGTGGAGGCGAGCGCGCCGAGCTCCGCGGCCACGCGAGCGGTGAGGCCGGGAACGCCGCGCCGTTCGAGCGCGGCGGTCATCGATGCGATGAGGCCGAGGTGCTTCAGCGCTTCGCGTTCCCGCAGTTCGGGGTGGGCGGCGATCACCTCCTGCCGGCGGATGGTGAATGCGCGGCGGGCGGGCGTGAAGACCTCCCTCCCGGTCGCGTCAAGTGCGTGGGCGACCGCTTCGAGCGGGGTGGCGGCTGCCGGCGCGTCGGCTACCGCCTTGGTGACCAGGTCGTCCATCGTGCCGCGGCCGAAGAGCACTTCCCGTTTGTCCTGGAAGTGCCGGAAGAAGGTGGTTTTCCCCAGTCCCGCCCGCCGCGCGATGTCGACCACGGACGTGTTCTCGTAGCCGCGCTCCGCGAACAGGTCGAGGGCGGCCTGAGCGAGCCGTTCGGGTGCGTTCGGTTCCCAGCGAGCCATGGACGCAGTTTACAGAACTTGGTTCCGTCACTCGTGTAGGGTGAGGGAACCAAGTTCCGTCACTGGTCCGCTGGAGGTCCGACCATGAGCCGAGCTGTCATCTACGAGACGTTCGGAGGCCCTGAGGTACTGGAGGTGCGGGAGGTTCCGGAGCCGCACGCCGCCCCGGGTGAGGTCCGCGTCCGCGTCACCGCCGCCGGGCTGAACCCGATGGACTGGGGCATCGCCGCACGGCCGGAGACGGCGGCGCGGTTCGGCATCACCGTGCCGTCCGGCTTCGGGTCCGACCTCGCCGGCGTGGTCGACGAGGTCGGCGACGGGGTGACCGGCTTCTCCGTGGGCGACCGCGTCTACGGGGCCGCCCTGGGACGGTCCGTGGCGGACTTCGTGGTGGTCAGGCCCCCTGCCGATGCGCTGTGGCCCACGCCGGAGGGCATCAGCGACGAGGTGGCGAGCACGCTCGGGGTGGCCGGCGCCACCGCTGTCGCCGCCCTGGCGGCGATCGGCCCGCGGTCCGGCGACACCGTCCTGATCGGCGGCGCGGCCGGCGGCGTGGGCGTGTTCGCCGTACAGCTCGCGGTCCTGGCCGGCGCGACCGTGATCGGCACTGCCGCGCCGGGCACCTTCGACTTCCTGCGGCAGCTCGGCGCCGAGCCCGTGGCCTACGGCCCCGGGCTGGCGGACCGGGTCCGGGCACTGGCCCCCGGCGGGGTGAGCGCGGCGACGGACCTGTTCGGCACCGAGACGGCCGAGGCCGCGCTGGCGCTCGGCGTGCCGCCCGAGCGGATCTCGACGATCGCCGCGGGCCCCAACCCTCCCGGCGGCGTGCGCGCCACCGGGGGCTTCGACGCAGCGCCGGATGCCCTTCAGCAGGTCACCGACGCGATCCTGGCGGGCCGGCTCACCGTCCCCGTCGCGGAGGTTTTCCCGGTCGAGCGGATCCGTGACGCCGTCACCGTGCAGGCCGGACGGCACGTCCACGGCAAAGTCGTGGTCACGCTGTGACGACGTCGGACAGAACTCACCAAAAAGCGATGAGGGGATGACAGTGAAGCGCATTCAGTATCACCAGTACGGCGGGCCGGAGGTCATGCGGCTCGAGGACTTCGATCCGGCACCGCCCGGCACCGGGGAGGTCCTCGTCCGGGTGCGCGCGGCCGGGGCCAACCCGATGGACTTCGGGATCCGCGCCGGCCGCATGAAGATGGTGACCGGCCGGAGCTTCCCGCGGGCGATGGGTTATGACTTCGCGGGCGTCGTCGAGGCGGTCGGCGACCGCGTCACCCGGCTGCACGTCGGTGACGAAGTGCTCGGCGGGGCGACGATGAAGTCCGCGGGCGCGTTCGCCGACATGATCGTCACCCAGGAGAAGCTCGTCGTGAAAAAGCCCGCGAATCTCTCGTTCGAGGACGCTGCCACGCTCCCGACGGTCGGGGCCACCGCCCTGCAGGCCCTCCTCACCAAGGGAAACCTGCGGCCGGGCCAGGCCGTCTTCGTGCACAGCTGCCTCGGCGGGGTCGGCCGTTCCGCCGTGCAGATCGCCCTCGCGCACCAGGCCACGGTCGCGGGCAGCTGCCGGGATACCGCCAGGTCGGAAGCACGCGCCCTCGGTGTCGACCCGGTGGTCGACTTCGACGTCGACCCCGCCTCGCTCGCAGGGCGGTTCGACCTCGTCCTCGATGCCGGCGGCAAGCACTCGCTGCCGGTCAAGGCCGCGCGGACGATGCTCAAGCCGGGCGGTCACATCGTCAGCATCGCCCCCACACCCGCGAACTTCGTAAGAAGCTTCCTGCCCGGCCCGTACAAGGTCCTGGTCACCCAGCCGGTCACCGAAGACCTCGAAGAGGTCACACGAGCCGCCGGCGAGGGGACACTGCGGCTGCCGATCGCACGCACCGTCCCGCTCTCGCAAGCCATCCCGGCGCTTACCGAACTCGAGCAGGGCGGCGCGGCCAAGCGGGGCAAGCTGATCATCACGCCAGGATGACTCCCCACCGCGATCCCGGCCGCGCCGGCCGGGACGAGCGCCTGAGCGGACCACCGGCCGGCTTGCGCGTGCCGGTGCGCGATCAGCTCTGCGTCTCCTCGCGGCGTCCAACAGCGGCCGCACCGGGTAGGACGAGCAGCTTGCCGGTGGTACGCCGAGCCTCCAGATCGCTGTGGGCCCGGGCGGCCTCGGACAATGCGTAGCGGCCCGTTACGGTGACCTCAAGCGCCTTGGAGCGCACCCACTCGAACACATCGGCGGCCCGGCGGAGCAGTTCGGGCCGATCGGCGATGAAGTGCCCGAGGCTGGGCCGGATCAGGGTCAGCGAACCGCCCTCGGCGAGCCGAATCGGGTCAAACGGCGGCACGGCACCGCTTGCCGCGCCGAAGAGCACGAGATGGCCGCGGGTGCGCAGGCTGGCGAGGCTCGCATCGAAGGTGTGCGCGCCGACGCCGTCGAAGACAACCGGCAATCCCTGACCGCCGTTGAGCCGCCTCACCTCGGCTGCGAGATCGTCGACCGCGGAGGAAAGGATCACCTCGGCGGCCCCGGCACGCTTCGCCAGCCCGGCCTTCGCCGTGGTCGACGTCGTGCCGATCACCCTGCCGCCGAGATGGGTGATGAGCTGGGTCAAAAGCAGCCCCATGCCACCGGCAGCCGCATGCACGAGCACCGTGTCGCCCGCCTGAACCGGGTAGGCGTCCTTGACGAGATAGTGCGCGGTCATGCCTTGGAGGAGCACGGCGGCGGCTGTCTCGAAGCCGATGTCGTCGGGCAGCGGCACCAGCCGGGAGGAGTCCACGACGGCCCGCTCGGCATACGTGCCGGGAATCTCCACCCAACCGACCCGGTCCCCGACTGCGACGTCGGCGACGCCGGGTCCCACTTCGACGACCGTGCCGGCGCCCTCAGCGCCCGGGGTGAAGGGCAGCGGGAGGCTGTAGCGGCCTTCGCGGTGGTAGACGTCGAGGAAGTTGACCCCGGACGCGGCGACCTCCACGACCGCCTCGCCCGGACCCGGCCGCGGCTGGTCCACCTCGGCCTCCCGCAGCACCTCGGGACCGCCCACTTCGTACACCTGAATCGCTCGCATGACCCTCCAGTAACGGCTCATTCCCCACCAACCCCGTTGATGGCGATCCGATTCCCGGCAAGCAGACCGGCCCGCCGCCCCGCCGGGGTGCAGTGCCAGGATTGGATTCGGCGTCCGTCTCCGGAGCGGTCCGGAGCGAGGTGCCGGTCAGCACCTTCAGAATGGTCAGTTCATCCGGGCAGGGTGGGTGGCGACGCGCCAGGATCGGGGCCGGGGGATGTGCCGCCAGTCGAGGAAGTCCTGAAGAGCGGCCGGGTTCCGGGGCTGTCGAATCGGCGTCGGCGGGAGATGGGCGGACCGTGGCCGCGATGTCGGACAGCAAGGAATTCAGCCGGGCGGGCACCCCGGCGAGGGCGGCCGGTGTCGTCCCGGCGGGAGCGCCGCCGGTCAGGGCTTCGCTTCTGGCGTTGCTGTCGTCTCCGGGGAGGAGTTCAGCGGCGAACAGGCTCAACGCGCAGCCGGCGACGAAGACGTCCGCTCCCACCTCTTCGGCGCGATCAGCGCAGTCGGCGCAGTAGGGCAGGCAGCTCCTCGGCGGACAGTTCGCAAGGGAACGGGGAGAACCAGATCTCCAGATCGGCGTCGGCGGCGTGCCGGGCCGCCAGGGCCAGTCGCCGCGGGTCGCCACCGGTGATCCGTACGGCGTCGCAGTACAGGTCGTCCGCGATCACGCGGATTTCGCGTGGTACCGCGTCGGCGTCGAAGACGGGCCGAGAACTCTTTCAGGGCCTCAGGAAACGCCTTCGCCTGCCGTCCGCCTGCGGAAGGTGAGCCGGTAGGCGTGGGGCGTGCGACCCACGTGGCGCGTGAAGTGCTGCCGCAGCGAGAGCGCCGTTCCGAAGCCGCACTGGCGGGCGACGGTGCCGACGGGCAGGTCGCTGATCTCCAGCAGGCGCTGTGCGGCGAGGACCCGCTGGGTGAGCAGCCAGCGCAGTGGGGTCGCGCCGGTCGACCGGGTGAACTGGCGGGCGAAGGTGCGCTCCGACATGCACGCGCGGGCGGCCAGTTCCCGCACCGTCCACGGGCGGGCGAGATCCTCCAAGGCGTGGGCGCGGACGTGCGCCATCACGTCGGTCCGGCTGTCGGGGCCTGGTCCCGGCGCGGGGGCGTACTGCGCCTGGCCTCCGGCCCGGAAAGGCGCGGCGACCATGGTGCGGGCCACTTCGGCGGCGACGGCGGCGCCGTGGTCCTCCCGTATGAGGTGCAGGCAGAGGTCGATGGCTGCAGCGGTGCCCGCGGATGTCCAGACGGGTCCGTCTCCGACGAACAGCAGGCCGGGCTCGACGGAGACCGCGGGGTAGCGGCGGGCGAGTTCGTCGTTGTCCAGCCAGTGGGCGGTGGCCCGCCGTCCGTCGAGGATGCCCGCCGCGGCCAGGACGAACGCGCCGGAGCAGAGCGCGACGAGCGAGGCGCCCGCCCGGTGCGCGGCGCGCAGCGCGGCGAGCACGTCGGGACGGACGGGGGCCTGGACGTCCTCGACGCCGGGGACGACCACGAGGTCGCAGCCGGACAGGGCCTCCAGGGGGTGGTCGGGCGTGCAGTGCAGACCGGGCGCGAGGCGGGCCGGACTCTCCCGCGGACCGCAGACCAGGACGTCGAAGGCCGGCACCCCGTGGGCCGTGCGGTCGATGCCCCACACCTCCGCTGCCACGGCGTACTCGAAGACCCGTATCCGGTCGAAGACCAGGATGCCAATCCGCTGCATGGCGGCAATCTCACCAGGAGCGTCGTTTCCGCAGCTCCCGTCGTGCGGTCGAGCGCGGACACCATGGGACGAGCCCGCAGCTCGCACCGTACAGGAAGACCTTCCATGCCCCACGCACTGTTCGCCCTGGCCCTCGCCGCCTTCGGCATCGGGACCTCCGAGTTCGCGATCATGGGCCTGCTGCCCGACGTCGCGCACGACACCGGGGTGTCGATCCCCGCCGCGGGCGGGCTGATCACCGCGTACGCGGTAGGGGTGATCGTCGGAGCGCCCCTCCTCACGTTGCTCTCCCTTCGGCTGCCGCGCCGCACCACGCTGATGGTCATCACCGGGCTACTGATCGTGGGCAGCGCGCTGTCGGCTGTGGCGCCCACCTACGGGCTCCTGATGACCGCCCGCTTTCTCGCCGGAGCCCCGCAGGGCGCGCTGTTCGGGGTCGGTGCCGTGGTGGCCGCGGAGCTGGCCGCTCCTGAGCGGCGGGCCAGGGCCATGTCGGTGATGTTCGCCGGCTTCACCCTCGCCAACGTCGCCGGGGTCCCGGGCAGCACGCTGCTGGGACAGCACGCGGGCTGGCGGGCGTCGTTCTGGGCCATAGCCGCGCTGGGTTGCGTCGCGCTGGCCGGGGTCGCGCTGCTCGTGCCGCGGCGACCGCGCCCCGAGGACGTGCGGATCGGGGCGGAGTTCGCGGTGCTGCGCCGGCCGCAGGTGTGGCTCGCGATGGCCGTGACCACGACCGGTTTCGGCGGCGTCTTCGCCTCCTTCAGCTACGTCACCCCGATGATGACCGAGACCGCCGGCTACTCGGCGACTGCCATGACCCCGCTGCTGGTGTTGTTCGGGCTGGGAATGACCGCGGGCAACGCGCTGTCCGGCCGGTACGCCGACCGGGGACTGCTGCCCGCCCTCCAGGTGTTCCTCGCCGGCCTCACCCTCGTACTGGCGGTCTTCGCTGTCACCGCGCACGTCAAACTGCTGGCGGCCGTGATGTTGTTCCTGCTCGGCATGTTCGGGTTCGCGACGGTGCCCGTCCTTCAGATGCGCATCCTGGACAAGGCAGCCGGGGCCCCGACGCTGGCCGCCACCCTGAACCTGTCGGCGTTCAACGTCGCCAACGCGCTGGGGGCGTCCCTCGGCGGGCTGGTCATCCGCAAGGGCGACGGGTACACCGCCCCCAACCTGGTCGGGGCCGCTCTGGCCGCGCTCGGTCTCGGCTTCGCCGTTCTCTCCGGCGTGCTGGACCGCCGGCCCTCCGACACCGGTGGCGGGCCCCGGTGGCGGGCCCCGGTGGCAGGGCGCGGCGACCGGCAGAAGGCGGCCGCGGCTGGTGGACCGCTCCGGGGAGGGAGGCGGAAGGGGGCGTCGGGTCCCGGTCAATGACGACTCTGCTCACACGGAGCTGGATCCCGGTGCGCTCGACGCCCTGGAGAAGCCTGACGCCGAGGAGAGCGGCCCAGGCCAGGGCGCTCGCCTGCCCGACCAGCCATGGAGGACACCGCCCGGCTTGACCCCGGTGTCCGAACGAGGCCGCGTACGTGATCACTCGGGTGGGTAACTGCTCAACGCACAGGCGGCCTTCGGCTGAGCACGTGGTCCGGCCAAGGAACACACGAGCTCGGCGCGAAGGCCGCGGGGAGGGTCTGGTGCAGGGTGGGGCGACAGGTCAAGACGTCACCCGATCGGGCACCAGACCCTCGGCCGGGGGGCGATCCGGGCCGGTGACGCCGTTGCGCGGAACTCGCACAGCACGCCGGTCCGGCCCGCGGCCGGTGCCGGGGAGGTGACCGGGCTGCGCCCGTGCGCGCGGCGGCAGTCGGTCCGTCACGGAGATCGCTGTCAGCGCCGGCCGGTAGCGTGCGGGCGTGATCTCAGCGACCCAGTCCTACACCTACCTCGACGCGTCGGCGGTGCGGGAATCCGCCGCCGGACGAAGCCTCGCCCTGGAGACCTCGGGTGGTGCGACTCCGGCCGGCGAGGCGGCCAACCCACGGTTCTTCGACGGGTTCTTGACCGCGCCGACCGCCGCGGCGTCGGCGCTGCTCGCTGTCGCGGACGTCGCGGCCACCCGCTACTACCGGCCGCGCTCCGCCGCCTTTCTCGACCCGGTCGTCACCGCCAACGGCGACCGGCTGCGCGTGGAGTCCTTCTCCGGCTGCTGCGGCGTCTACGCGCGCCTCGACGTCCTCGCCCCCGGCCTCGACGGCGACGACATCGGCCACGGCACCACCAACGTCGACATCAACGTGCCGCTCCGTCAGGCCCTCGCCAAGCTCGGCGGCCTGGATCCGCTGCACTTGCGGGTGGGCCCCGAGGGAGTGGAGGCCACCACCTTCGACGGACGGTTCGTGGAGAAGAAGGTCCCGCTCCCGCAGCGCTGGCTGCGCGGCTTCGCCGAGGCCCAGGTGCTCGGGGCCGGGCTGGTGCCGCGCGCCGAGGTGGCGCCCGCGCAGGCGGCCGCCGTCCTGCGGTCCCTGCCGCGCCTCACCCTGGGCTCCGGTGCCCGCACCACGCGCTGGGTGGTGCCCACCGGGCACACCCTGCGACCCGTCAGCAGGCCGGCCCGCGGTGCGGTGTGCCTGCCCGGCGCCGAGCGGCTGGCCGGGCTGACACCCGTGCTGCGGCACGCGACGAGCGTGCGGCTCTACGCCCCCGAGGCCGCCAAGGGCGCTGAGACGGCCGTCGCCTGGGAGGTCGCTCTGCCCGGCATGCGGCTGACGCTGCTGCTCTCCCAGAGCGCGTCGCGCGGGTTCTCCGGCGAGGGCGGCGTCCTCGACGACCTCGCCACCGGACCCGTCACGCGAGACGCGGAACGAGTGGCGGAACACCTCGCCTGGGAGCCGAAGATCGACATGGCCGTCCTGTCCGCCCAGGCCGGCCTGACCCTCGAGCGGGTCCGCGCGGCGCTCACGGTGCTCGGGACCTCGGGGCAGATCGGCTACGACCTCGCCGAAGAGGCGTACTTCCACCGCCACCTGCCCTGGTCGGCGGGCGACGCGGAGGCCCGTAACCCCCGGTTGCGCGGGGCGCGGGCCCTGGTGGACCAAGGCGCCGTCCGGCTCGACGGCGCGCTCGCCTGGGTCGGGAAGGACGACCAGGCGCACATGGTCGGTGCGGACGACGCCGGGCGGGCGACCTGTACCTGCCTCTGGTGGGCGCTTTACCAGGGCGGGCGCGGACCGTGCAAGCACGTGCTCGCAGCGGGCATGGTGCGCGGGAGGGAGACGGACAGGGAAGCGGAAACCGCCGCGGGAGGCACGACGGCGACGGCGGCAACAGCAACGGCACGAGCGGAGAAGGCACGATGACACTGATCCACCTCGTGGAGGCCGGCGACGTCGAGGGAGTACTCCGGGAACTCGCCGCGCTGACCCCGGACGAGCGGGCGGCGCAGGTCGAAGCCCTGGAGGACCGGCGCGCACAGACGCCGGAAGGCTGGCACGCCTGTCCCGCGGGGGAGAGAGACGCCCAGCTCGCCGCCGAACTCGGCTGCCGGACCGACCCGGTGGCCGCGGCCGATTGGATCCTGCGCGAACACCACTTGACTTTCTACCTGCCCCGCCGCGGTGCCTGGATACTCGACGTCGTCGACCTCTACCCCGCCGCCTGGCGAGCCGAGCTGGTCGCCCGGCTCGCGGAGCGCTCGACGCCCGGGAAAACCGTCAGGTTCGACCTCCTCGACCACCTCGTCCACAGCACGGGCTGCCCTGTCCCGACCTCCGACGGCTTCATCGAGAGCTGGCTGAGCTGGCGCGGCTGGAACAGCGAGCCTCCCGCACACCTGTGCGGCGGGGGCCTGCCCGGCGACAGCCTCCTGGCGCGGCTGCGCGCGGACGGGCTGACGCCGAAGCTCCTCCCGCTGGTCGTGGACCGGCCGGACATCTCCGTCGGTGGCGTGGAAATGTTCCACCACCTCGTGAAGAAGCACGGCTCACAGCACGTGCGGGAGAACACCAGGCTCGGCGTGTTCATCAGCCTCTCCACGGAGGGCGACGGCCTGGTCGACCGTGCCGCACTGGTCCCGCGCATCTTCGCCCTCCTGTCCGACGACGCGGCAGGGGGACTCGACGCCACCGTCGCGCTGACGGAACTCGCGCTCACTCCGGCGGAACACGCCTCGGTGTCCCGCGAACGCCGCGCACTCGCCGAGCCGTTGACCGCCCGGCTGCTGGAGGACGGCACCCCTGCGGCGACCGCGCCGACGCTCGCGTACCTGCGGGCCCTTGCCCTCACCCCCGCCGAGAACGCGCCCCTGCTCCGCGACCACGTCGCGATGCTCGACCTGTCGTCACCCGTCGCCGCCTACGGCCAGGAAGTCCTCATCGGCCTTGACGAGGCGGGGCTTGTCGAGGCCGACGTCCTCACGGAGATCAGCGAACGCGTCCTGCTGCGTCCCGAGAAGAAACTGGTCCGCGCCCAGCTCGCCTGGCTGAACCGGGCGGCCAAGCGGGACGCCGCCCACACCGGCAGGCTCCTGACCGACATGGCGCTCGCCTTCCAGCATCCCGACGTGGGCCTCCAGGAAAGCGCCCTCGACCTGGTCGCCCGTCACCTGCGCAGGGCGGCCGTCCACGACGGTGACCAGGAGGTGCTGTGCGCCCTGCGCGAGGCCGCGGCCTTTCTCACCCCCGCTCTCACCCCGCGCGCCACCGAGATGTTCGGCCTGCCGGAGCAGAACGCCCCGGGAGGGTCTGCCGGGCCGTCCGGCGAGGTGCTCCCGGACGTCCTGCCGGACGTGCCCGAGCCGGCACCGGTCCACCCGGTCGCCACGACGGCCGAGGTCGCCCCCCAGGTCGCGGTGGCGCTCGCCGACCCCGACAACGTGGTGGCCTTCGAGCGTGCCCTCGACGGCCTCGTCCGGCACGCACGCCTCGACCGCAGCACCCTGTCCAAGGCGCTCGAACCGGTCGTGCGCAAGAAGCTGCACCAACCGGACGACAACTGGTACTGGAGCTGGTCGCCGGCCGACGCGCAGCTCGACATCTACGACGTCGTGACCGCGGTGCGCGGCGACAAGCCGCGAATATGGCACATCCACCTCCGTCACGAACACACCAATTTCCTCACCTACTACGCCGGGACACCCGACTCACCGGGCGACATGCTCAAGGCGCGGCTCAGCGAGGCGATCGACCTGATCGAGTCCGGCACACAGCCCTGTCTGCTGGCCCTGCCGACCCGGGCCAACGGGGCGGTGGACGCGGCCACCCTGGTGGAGCGCATCGCCGAGTTCGAGAGCCTGGGCGTCATCCCCGCACCCGTCGACCTGGCCCAGGCCCTGCTCCGGGTCACCCCCACGGACGACGAGCAGGTACGGCAGACGGCGGGCGCACTCCACTCCGACGCGGGCCGCCTGCTGGCACGGTGGCTGAACCAGGGCGGCGTCCCCCACCGGGACACGACGCCCGAGAAGTGGCCGAACGACCACCCGACCGGTGCAGAACCAGGATGGTGGGAACCCGCCGTCCCTTGCATCGACCACGACCTGCCTCTCCCGCCGGTCGCCGCGGCCCTCCTCAGCCCCCACGGCTGGTGCACTTCCTGGGCGGCTCCGTTCTGGCTCGCGCAACTGCCGCACCACCGCGACGAAATGGCCGCGCGTCTCGGTACCACCCACCAGCGCGCGCTCCCGTGGCTGATGGAAACCCACGGCCCTGCGGGTTACGCGACGCACTGGCAGATCGCGCGACGGCTCGGCGGGAACCCGAAGGAGGCGGACGCGGTGGTGGACGCCCTCCTGGTCCTCGCCGCGCAGGGACAGCTGGACCCAGGGCTGCTCGCCGGGCAGTGGCAGGCCCTGCTGCGGCTCGGCGCGAGCACCCACACCCGGGCCACCGCCGCACTGCGGGCCGCGGCCGAGACCGGCGCCTGGGCGACCGTCTGGTCGATACTCGAGGCCGCCCTGCCGGCCCTGCTGCGCGACAAACCGGTCAACGGAGCTGGAGCGATCCTGGCACTGGCCGCCGAGTGCGCCTCCCACTCCGGGGCCAAGGGCTCCATCCCCGAGGTCGACGAGGTGGCCGCGCGCAAGGGATCGAGCCAGATCGTGCAGAACGCCAGACTCCTGCGCGACGTGTTGCGCTGACAGTGGCTCACACGACGAGTTGATCTGTCGCAGGGTGATCAGGCAGCAGGCGAGCTCAAGGAGGCTTCGTGGATGCCGGCTCGTCGTTCCCAACGGATGCGGAGTCGTTTGAAGCCGTGGAGCCAGGCGAAGGTGCGTTCGACCACCCAGCGGCAGGTGCCCGGGCCGGTGCCGTGTCGGCTGTCGCGGCGGGCGATGGCCGGCACGATGCGGCGGGCGCGGACCTGGTCGCGGTAGATGTCGGGGGCGTAGCCGCGGTCGGCGAACAGCGAGTCCGGCTTTCGGCGGGGGTGCCCGCGCCCGCCGCGGACGGCGGGGAGCGCGTCGAGCAGCGGCAGGAGCCGGGTGACGCCGCCCGCGGTTCCCGCCGGTGAGGATGACTGCCAGCGGTGTGCCGTTGCCGTCGGTGATCAGGTGGTGTTGAGAACCGCTGACGAAATGACCTTCGAGGTGGTGGGACCACTCCCGGACCGTTGATCTGGGGATGCGGGGTGGCTCGGCCGAAACCGCGAAGTCGACACCTGATCACTGATGCCGGCGGCATACCGCTCGCCGCCACCTTGACCGGCGGCAACCGCAACGACGCCACCCGGCTGATCCCGCTCCTCCAAGCCGTGCCGCCGGTACGCGGCAAGCGCGGCCGGCCCCGGCGCCGCCCCGACGTGGTCCTGGGCGACCGCGGCTACGACCACGACAAGTACCGCCTGGCCTGGGATCTCGGCGTGAAGCCGCTGATCGCCCGCCGCGGCATCGAGCACGGGTCCGGGCTGGGCTCTCAACGCTGAGTCGTGATGCGTACGTTCGCCCACCGGCACGGGTTCCGCCGTCTGCGAATCCGCTGGGAAATCCGCGACGACATCCACGACGACATCCACGAAGCCTTCCTCACTCCTGGCTGCGCACTCATCTGCTGCCGGCGTCTGCGATCACTCTGAGGAGGACCGGATGGTGGCAGCACAGTCGGCTTCCCGGGCGGCCATGAGCTCATCGCCATACTCGAACGCCCATGCTCCGACAGCATCGATGGGGGCCAGCAAGGTGCGCCCCAGGGAGGTGAGTTGGTACTCCACGCGCGGCGGTGCTCCGGGGTACGACTGCCGTTCCACCAATCCGTTGGACTGCAAGCGCCGCAGCGTCTGGGTGAGGACCTTGGAGCTGATTCCCCCGATCTGTGGGCGAAGTTCGACCGGGCGTCTGGGACCGTCGCGCAATGCCCAGAGCACGACGGCGTTCCAGGTGTTGGACAGGAGGTCGAAAGCCAGGCGGGCACGGCAGTCGGCGAGGAAGGCGTCGGTCGTCACGTACCAAATGGTGCCCGACGGGCGCACTAGCGTCGTTGCGATCGGTCCGAGCAGGTCCTGGGAGGGAATGCGTGATGAGAATCGGCGTACTGGGCACGGGCAACATGGCGGACGCGCTCGCCACCCACTGGGTGCGGGCCGGGCACGACGTGGTCGTCGGAGGGCGGGACGTGCAGAAGGCGGAGCGGCTCGCGACACGCCTCGGGGGCAGCGCGAAACCTGCCAGTCTGCGCGCGGCGGCCGAGTTCGGTCAGGTGGTGCTGGCCGCGCTGCCCTTCGGCGCGGGGACGAGCGTGGTGCGGGAACTGCGGGCGCCACTGGACGGCAAGGTGCTGATCGACTGTTCCAATCCTGTCGGCCCGGGCTTCCTGCTACAGACACAGGGCGGTCTCTCGGCCGCACAGCAACTGGCCGCGGCGGCTCCGGGAACTCATGTGGTCAAGGCGTTCAATCTCTGCCACGAGGACGTATGGCGCATGAATCCGCCCATCTTCGACGAGCGGCCACTGGCAGTTCCGGTCTGTGGAGATGACGCAACAGCCCTCACGCTCGTACGCCAGTTGGTGCGGCATGTCGGCTGCGAACCCGTGGCGGGCGGCGGTCTCGAACGAGCCGGACTCCTGGAAGCGACCGCCGCACTCTTCATCGGGCTCTGGGTCGCCGAGGGAGCCGATGCCCAAGCCATCGCACCCCCGCTGGCCTACGCCGCCGGACCAAAACAGGAGGAGTCGGAAGAGACCGCGAGGGCTTTCCGTTAGGAGTTCTCAAGGCGTGTGGTCTGCCGTTGCTGCGGCTTGTCACGGCTGTGGAGCGGCCGTGCTGTCGCCCTCTCCCGGGGCACCGCCGCGCCAGCGGCTGATCCATACTTCGGCGTGCCGTTGTGGCTCCAAGTTGAGACTCGACACGGGTCCAAGCGCCGCTACTCGAACGAGCACCCTGGTACGACAGCGGGCAGAAGATGACGTTGGTCGCCCGTCTGCCACTGTGGATCAAGCGCGCGAATAATCGGGACGAGGTCCTGCGCGGCCTCGCTCGAATCCGCACATCACTGGTCTGTGCCTGAAGGTCTCCTGCCAGCACCAGGAGCGTTTCCACCTTTTCCGGACAGCGACGCAGCCTTGGTGTGATCGTGTGCGTTGTCGATCATGCCAAGGCCGTGAGGTGAGTCTGCTGCAGGATGCTGTCCGCGTCGGGTCCCTGACCGTGTCATCCCGGTTCCGGACCGACTTCTACGACTGCCTGACCGCCCGCGCCGACGCGCTGTTCGAGCTGACCGACGCTGTGCCGCCGCGGGTCTCGGTTCGAGCCGGGTACCGGCTCCTACCGCCTCGCCACCACCCGAGCACGCGCCGAACAGCAAGCTGTCGCCGGCCGGCCTTACGCCGTCGGGCTGCCCGCCACCTTCGCGACTGCGGGCAGCTGCATCACATCCGATCAAACCCTTCAAACTCGTCATCGCACAGACCGGTTCGACAGCACACGGGCAGCCACTCGGCCGCAATCTCACGAACCCGCTGAAGGCGACCTCTGTCGGGCTCTATCACCGTCAGAATCTCGAACGCGTCGCCGGCAGCACCAGGCTGCCGATTCGACATCACCTCTGCGTAGAGGAGCCAAATGCCCTGCGTGGCAAGGGACCGACAACGCTCCGGAAGTTCCGTCCCCTCTCCCGCGACCATGCGGTGCAGGAGGTCGAGAAACAACACGCGTGCTATCGGAGCCACGTCGTCCGCGAGGGCAGCCAGAGCAACAGACGTCACCGCAGGCGCCGGTTCCCAAAGCGCCGCCGGCGACCAGACGTGCTCTTCGAAGCTGACATGGATCGGCCTCCCCTCGGGCCCGAGCCCTGCAAGCTGCAGCAGATACCCGGCAAGGTGTTCTGCCGTGTTGCCACACCCGCACTGCATGCCCTTCCAGTCCTGCCGGGCGATCTCCATCTCGATCAGTCTCATAGCTCCCAGACACTAAGACCGTGTCCTATGTGGTGAGGCGGAGGAGGCGTTTGTAGCAGCAGAGGGCGGCGGCGAGTCCGAGGAAGGCCAGGTAGTTACGGGGATGGCGC